>JBHJGU010000124.1:0-62683 GCA_050331475.1 Maricaulaceae bacterium
GACCACTACGTCCTCAATGGCGCGAAGGCGTTTATCTCCGGCGGCGGGGCGGCGGACATTTATTTGATCATGTGCCGCACCGGGGAGGAGGGGCCGAAAGGGATTTCCTGCATCGCGGTGGAGGCGGGAACGCCCGGGCTCAGCTTCGGCGCCCAGGAAAAGAAGATGGGCTGGAACAGCCAACCCACCGCCCAAGTCAATCTCGAAGACTGCCGGGTTCCGGTGGACAATCGTATCGGTCCGGAGGGCTTCGGCTTTAAAATCGCCATGGCGGGGCTCGACGGCGGGCGGATCAATATCGGCGCTTGCTCGCTGGGCGGGGCGGCGGAGGCGTTGCGAGTCGCCCAAGACTACGCCGCCGGGCGGGAGGCGTTCGGCCGGCCGCTTAACCAATTCCAAGCCACCCAATTCAAGCTCGCCGACATGGCGACCGAGTTAGACGCCGCGCGGCTGATGATCTATCGCGCGGCGGACTCGCTCGAACGCAAAGCGCCCGAGGCGACCTTGCACGCGGCCATGGCCAAACGCTTCGCCACCGACGCCGGCTTCGCCATCGCCAACCACGCCCTGCAAATTCATGGCGGCTACGGTTATTTGAAAGACTATCCGGTTGAGCGGATCGTACGCGACTTGCGGGTTCACCAAATCCTTGAAGGGACCAACGAAATCATGCGGGTGATCATTGCGCGGAGCTTGAGCGCCTAATGTCCCAAGATGTGATCATCGCCCGCCAAGGCGGACTGGGTCGGATGACGCTCAACCGGCCCAAAGCGCTCAACGCCCTAACCCTTAATATGGTGCGCGCCATGGTTCCCGCTTTGCTGGACTGGCGGGAGGATCCCAGCGTTAAGGCGGTGGTGGTGGACGCCGCGCCGGGTCGCGCCTTCTGTGCGGGCGGGGATATTCGCGCGCTCTACGACGCAGGCAAAGCGGGCACGGACGCCGCCTATCAGTTTTGGTTTGAGGAATACCAACTCAACACGCTGATCAAGGAGTACCCGAAACCCTACGTCGCCTTGATTGACGGGGTGACCATGGGCGGCGGCGTCGGGATTTCGGTTCACGGCTCCCACCGGGTGGCGGGGGATGACACGCTTTTAGCGATGCCCGAAACCGGTATTGGCTTTTACCCTGATGTGGGGGGCACATTTTTCTTGCCGCGACTGCCTGAACAAATCGGCGCCTGGATGGGGCTGACCGGGGCGCGGTTGAAAGCGTCCGATTGTTTGGCTGCAGGCCTGGCCACTCATTATGTACCCACGGATAACCACCCCGGCTTGGTCGCCGCGCTGGCGACCGCAAAACTGGACGATGACGGCGAGCGGCTTGAAACGCTCTTAGAGCGTTACGCCGCCGACCCGGGACCTGCGCCGCTCGCTGAGCCCCGAGCGCCCCGCGAACACGCATTCTCTGCGCCCAATCTCGAGACGATCCTCGATCGGCTTGCTGCGGCGGGCGATCCGTGGTCGCAAAAACAGCTCGACGCGCTCACGTCTAAGTCGCCGACCGCGCTCAAACTGACGTTCCAGGCGATGCGGTCCGCCACGGGTTTGGAATTCCGAGACGCGCTCACCCAGGAATTAGCGCTGAGCACGTGGTGTCTCACCGGCGGGGACTTTTACGAGGGCGTGCGCGCGGTGATCATTGACAAAGACAACGCGCCCCAATGGTCGCCCCCCACCTTGGCCGACGTCGACGACGCGGCGATCGCAGGGGCGTTTTCGCCTTTACCTGCGGACAAAGCCCTTAAGTTCTTAGGAGATCGGCCATGACCCGCTACGCATTCATCGGCTTGGGCAATATGGGCGGGCCGATGGCGGTCAATCTGTCGAAGGCGCGAGAAGGCGTCGTCGCCTTCGATCTCTCCGAAGCGGCGCGGGCGCGGGTCCAGGCCCAGGGCTGCGCGACGGCGGGCGATCTTGAAGCCGTGGCGCGCGACGCCGAGGTGATAGTATCCATGCTCCCCGCGGGCCGCCATGTGCGGGATGTTTATGAAACGGTGCGCGGATGCGCCGCGCCGGGTGCGGTGTTTATCGATTGCTCGACGATTGACGTGGGCGCGGCGCGAGAGACCGCGCGGCTCGCCGCCGACGCGGGCTTTGCGATGGTCGACGCGCCCGTTTCCGGCGGGGTGGCCGCGGCGACGGCCGCCGGTTTGACCTTTATGGTGGGCGGGGATGCTTCGGCTTTTGAGCGCGCGCACCCGGTTTTGGAGACCATGGGCAAGGCCGTAATCCATGCGGGCCGTCCGGGCGCGGGGCAGGCGGCGAAGATCTGCAACAATATGTTGTTAGGCATCTCCATGATTGGAACCTGCGAGGCCTTTGTCCTGGCGGAGAAATTGGGGCTTGAAGCGGACCGGTTCTTCGAAATCGCGTCCAAGGCGTCGGGCCAATGCTGGTCGGTGACGAGCTATTGCCCCGTTCCCGGTCCCGTTCCCGCAGCCCCGTCAAACCGGGATTACGTCCCGGGCTTCGCCGCGGCCATGATGCTCAAGGACCTCCGGCTCGCCCAGGATGCGGCGCAATCGAGCGGCGCCGTGACCCCGCTGGGGGCCCAAGCCCAAGCGATCTACGCCCTATTTGACGCCATGGGCGGCGGCGCGGTCGACTTCTCTGGAATTATTAAAATGCTGTCCGGGGAGTGGGGTCTGGAAACTGACAGTTAACCCTGTTTGTTCACCGTCATTTAGGGGTAGCGGATTATTCTTGCGGCTAATGAGAGCGTCTGAAGGGCGCGACCGCGAGGAGGAGCCGCCTCATGGGCCAGGCCGCTGTAAAAACCGCCGAACAGACGACCGACGCTGTCGCCGTAACGGATTATATTGACACGCTCAGCATGATTGAGCGTTTGCACCGGCAGTTGCTGGACGTCATCAAAGACGAATTGGACCGTTCGGGCGTCACCGAGCTGAACAGCGTCCAAGCCTTGCTGATCTTCAACATTAACGCCCAAGAGCTCACGGCGGGCGAATTGCGCACCCGGGGGCATTATCTCGGGTCGAACGTCTCCTATAACCTGAAAAAGCTTGTCGAACTTGGTTTCCTGTCTCACGAGCGCTCCACCGCGGACCGGCGCACCGTGCGCATTGCGTTGACGGAAAAGGGCGAGGCGGTGCGCGCCCAGCTCCACGCCTTGTTTGCGCGCCAGGCCCATGCGCTGCCCGCTTCGGGCGGTGTCATGGCCGAAGAGTTATCGCGGATGAATGTGGCGTTGTCTCGCCTGCAACGCTATTGGCTCGACCATATCCGGTTCCGCCTCTAGCTGGATCGGGACGCCGCCTTCGCAGACGGGCTAAAGCGGAGGTATAAGAGGGGGTTCGAAACTGACGAGCCGCCCATGTCCGGACCCGACCCGCTTGCTGGCCGCGAAATTTTCATCGAGACTATAACCCTCGATGATTTGAAGAAACTCAACATCATCGATGTTGAGACCGGCGTCGAGGTCAGCGTGTTCGGGCCGCTGAAAACCGCGCAAGAAGACCTACAACGCGTCGGTCTCCGGAAGCTCGCGCGTCGGTTAGGCCTGACCTCAGCATTGGACGCGGACGACGGCAAACCACCGCCAAACCGGAGGCGGGGTTTGATCGTTTGAGGCCGGTCTTGGCGGCGGCACGCGGACGGCGCGCTTAAGCCTTCGCGTTGGCGCGGCCTAAACCGATTTTCTTTGCGAACTCCGACCGACGCTTGGCGTAATTCGGCGCCACCATTGGGTAGGTTGAGGGCAAGTTCCAGCGCTTGCGGTAGTCCTCGGGCGATAGATCATATTGCGACCGAAGATAGCGCTTGAGCATGGTCAGCTTTTTGCCGTCTTCCAGACAAATGATGTAGTCGTCGGTCACTGATTTGGAGATTGGCACGGCCGGCTTGAGGACTTCCGGCTCAGGCTCCGGCGCCGCGGCGTCGTTTAATGCCCCATATACGTTTTTAATGAGCTCCGCGAGACCCTCAGGCCCCATCGCATTGCGACTGACATAAGCGGTAATAATATCGGTCGTGAGACGAATAGCATCATCATTCGTCAATCCGTCGTCAAGTTGTTCGTCATCGTTCATCGTAGATCTCTATAGTTTCTTCAAAGCAGTATTTCTAGCGAGCTTTGAGGGGAGGAAAACACCTCTCAAGCTCACCTCGGATCACCTCCGCTCACAAACGCGAAATCCTGCCCATAAAATCCCCACGCAAAGGGTTGGTTGACCCGTCCGCCAAGCCCTTATATCCGCCTGATGAGCGTCGGGACCGGAGCGCCCGACCGCTCAAATCCGCGATTCGGCTGCTAAGGAGCCCCGGGGCATGACTGAAGAAACGTTTTTCGGAGCGAACGCCGCGGCGACGGACCCGGAGCTTTACGCGGCCCTCGAGGCCGAACTGACCCGGCAAAACTGCCAGATCGAGCTGATCGCCTCTGAAAACATTGTGTCGCGCGCGGTGCTAGAGGCGCAAGGCTCGGTGCTGACCAATAAATACGCCGAAGGCTACCCGTGGAAACGCTATTATGGCGGCTGCGAGCATGTCGACGTCGCAGAAGAGCTGGCGCGCAATCGGGTGAGAACCCTGTTCAACGCCGAATACGCTAACGTTCAGCCCCATTCCGGCGCGCAGGCCAACCAAGCGGTGTTCCTGGCCATGCTCAAGCCCGGGGACACGATCTTGGGCATGGATCTCGCCGCAGGCGGGCATTTGACCCATGGGGCTAAGCCGAACTTGTCGGGGAAATGGTTCCAGGCCGTCGGTTATGGCGTGCGCGAGGACGATCACCGGATCGATTATGACCAGGTCCGCGACCTTGCGCTCAAGCACCGGCCGAAAATGATCATCGCCGGGGGGTCCGCCTATCCGCGGATCATCGACTTCGCCCAATTCCGCGCCATTGCGGACGAGATCGGGGCGTATTTGTTGGTCGACATGGCCCATTTCGCGGGCCTTGTGGCGGGCGGGGCTTATCCCAGCCCGCTGCAGCACGCCCATGTGGTCACCACCACCACACACAAGACGCTGCGAGGGCCCCGCGGCGGGTTGATCCTGACCAATGACCCGGATTGGGGCAAAAAGTTCAACTCCGCGGTGTTTCCCGGCCTGCAGGGCGGACCGTTGATGCATGTGATCGCCGCCAAGGCCGGCGCGTTCGGCGAAGCTTTGAAACCGGAGTTCCAAATCTACGCCGCCCAAGTGGTGAAGAACGCGCGCGTGCTGGCCGATCGCTTGGTTCAGGCCGGCTATGCGGTCATTTCCGGGGGCACCGACAGCCATCTCGCGCTGATTGACCTTCGGCCGAAGGGGTTGATGGGTAAGGCTGCGGAGGCGGCTTTGGAGCGGGCCAACATCACCTGTAACAAGAACGGCGTGCCATTTGATCCACAAAAGCCGGCGATCCCCTCCGGCATCCGCGTTGGGTCGCCGGCCTGCACGACGCGAGGCTTTAAGGACGCGGAGTTTGAGACCGTTGGCGCGTTGATGGCCGAGGTGCTCGACGCCTTAGTTGATGCGCCCGACGGCGATCCAGGCGTTGAGGCGGACGTGGCCGCTCAGGTTGAAGCGCTCACCGGTCGGTTCCCGATTTACGGACGCTGATCGGTGCGCTGCCCCTTCTGCAGCCACGCGGATACGCAAGTTAAGGACAGCCGGCACGCCGAGGATGGCGCGGCGATCCGGCGTCGGCGGTTTTGTCCTAATTGCGGGGCGCGGTTCACCACCTATGAACGGGTGCAGCTGCGTGAACTCAGCGTGTTGAAAAGCGATGGCCGGCGCGTGGCGTTCGAACGGGACAAGCTCGCCCGATCTGTGCAAATCGCGCTGCGCAAACGACCGGTCACCCTGGACCAAGTTGAACAGATGATCTCAGGTATCGTCCGCGAACTGGAGAGCCAGGGCGAAGCGGACATTATGAGCCACGAGATCGGCGCGATGGTTATGAAGCGTTTAGCCGCCCTCGATCGGGTAGGCTATATTCGCTATGCTAGCGTTTACAAAGACTTCAAGGACCCCGAAGAGTTCAAGGACTTTATCGACGAGGAAAATCTCGGCGCGGATGACGAGGCGTGAGTCTGGGCCGCGCGCAGGTCACCCTCAAGATCGCGGCGAGCTTGGACGGACGCATCGCCCTGGGGTCCGGGGAGAGCCGCTGGATCACCGGGGAGGCCGCGCGCGCGGACGGTCATCGGCTGAGAGCGCGGGTTGATGCGGTGATGGTCGGCTCCGGCGCGGCTGTGGCGGATGACCCGGCTTTGACGGTGCGGCTGCCCGGTTATGACGGCCGCCAACCGATCCGGATTGTGCTCGACGGGCGGGGACGGCTTTCGCCCCAAGCCGATTTGGTTCGCACCGCTGAGGCCATCGCCACCTGGGTTTTCGCCCGTCCGGACGCGGTGGCGGGGCTCAGTGATCGGCTCGACCAGACCGGCGTGCGGGTGAGCGCTGCGCCGGCGGGCGGGCGAGGTGAAGGCGTCGACCCAAACGCGGTGCTCACGACTTGTTCGGAAGCTGGCGTGGGATCGGTGCTGCTGGAGGGGGGCGGCCAGGTCGCGGCCAGTTTTCTCAGTGCTGATTGTGTAGACGAAATCGTCTGGTATGTCGCGCCGCTCGTCTTAGGGGCGGACGCGCGCCCCGCGCTCGGCCCGCTCGGCCTTGAAAAGCTCACGGCTGCGCCGAATTTCGCCATCACGGGCGTTGATCGGTTTGACGCCGACACACGGTTCACGTTGACGCGCCGGAGCGCCTCATAATGTTCACAGGTCTTGTTAGCGGGCTCGGCCGGGTGCTGACCCTGACGCCTTCGGGGGCGGGAAGCGATGCGCGGTTTGAGATCGCCGCGCCCTATGATCCCGCGAGTTTGGCGGAGGGCGCGTCGGTCAGCCATGCGGGTTGCTGTCTGACGGTGTTGGATATCCGCGCCCACGACCTCGGCGCGGCGTGGTTCGTGGACGTGTCCCAAGAAAGCCTGTCGAAAACCACGCTGGGGCAATGGGCGCCGGGCGCGCGGGTGAACCTTGAACGCTCCTTGCGGGCGGGCGACGAATTCGGCGGCCATATCGTCACCGGCCATGTGGATGGGGTGGGGCGTCTGGTCAGCCGCGCAGAGACGGGCGGATCGCTGCAACTCGTCTTTACCGCCCCGGCGGACTTAGTCCCCATGATCGCCGCTAAAGGATCGATCAGCGTGGACGGCGTGTCGCTGACGGTGAACGGGGTCGAGGGCGCTCAGTTCGAGGTTAATATTATTCCCCATACAGCGGAGGTGACCAGCTTGGGCGGTCTAAGCGCCGGCGACCGTGTGAATTTGGAGATCGACATCCTCGCGCGCTATGTCTCGCGCATGCTGGAGACCCGCCCATGACCGCGATCGCAGACCCTGGCCTCGCTCCGATCGAAACGATCTTAGAGGACGCGCGCAATGGGCGCATGTTCATCCTGGTGGATGCCGAGGACCGGGAGAACGAAGGCGATCTCATCATTCCCGGGCAGTTCGCCACGCCGGCGGCGGTGAATTTCATGGCGACCCACGGACGCGGCTTGATCTGCTTAAGCTTGACCGAGGCGCGCGCGGAGGCGCTCAAACTTAAACTGATGTCGAGCGATAACCGCTCACGCCACCAGACCGCGTTCACCGTATCGATCGAGGCGCGCGAGGGCGTCTCCACCGGCATTTCAGCCCACGACCGGGCGCGCACCATCGCGGTCGCTGTGGACCCGACCAAGAGCGCCGAAGACATTGTCACCCCCGGTCACGTGTTTCCCTTGGTGGAGCGCGACGGCGGCGTGTTGGTCCGCGCCGGGCACACCGAGGCGAGCGTGGATATTTCCCGGCTCGCCGGGTTGGGACCTTCCGGTGTGATCTGCGAAATCATGCGCGATGATGGAAAGATGGCGCGCTTGCCGGACTTAGAGGATTTCGCGCACAAGCACGGCCTACATATCGGCACGATCGAGGATTTGATCGCCTATCGGCTGCGCCATGATCGCATTGTCGAGCGCCGGGTGGAGAGCCGCTTTGAAAGCGAGCATGGCGGCCCGTTTCGGCTGATCGCGTTTCGCAACACCCTTGACGGGGTGGAGCACGTAGCGCTGGTCAAGGACCGGATCAGTGCGGACAAACCCGCTTTGGTGCGCATGCATAAGGTGGACTTCGCCTGCGATGTGATCGGTGAGGCGGGGCCGCGCGCGGGTCTTGTGGGCGCGGCGATCGCGGCGCTGGACCAGGCCGAGGAGGCGGGCGTGATCGTTTTGATCCGGGAAAGCCGGCCCACGGCGATTAGCGAGCGCTTCGGCGCTGAGGGCGAGGGCGATGGCGGCCAAGCCTTGCGCGAATATGGCGTGGGCGCGCAGATTCTGCTCGACCTTGGGGTCCGTGAGATGATCCTTCTCAGCAATCACGAAAAGCGCATTGTCGGGCTCGACGGCTATGGCCTCAAAGTGGTCGGCGTGCGCGGCTTTGGCGCGGAGACGAGCCCATGATCACCGATCCCCCGCGCGTGCTCATTGTGGAGGCGCGGTTTTATCCCGAGATCGCGGACGAATTGGCCCAAGGCGCGCTTGAGGCGCTCAACACCCGGAACGCCAGCGCGCACCGGGTCACGGTGCCGGGCGTGTTTGAAATCCCCGCCGCCATCGCTTGGGCGGAGAAGATCGGCCATAGTGGGCAGGGGCCCAGCTATGACGGGTTTGTGGCGCTCGGCTGCGTGATCCGCGGGGAGACCAGCCATTACGATTATGTTTGCGGAGAAAGCGCGCGCGCCTTGATGGATCTGACCGTTAATGCGGGACTGGCGGTCGGATACGGCGTGTTGACGGTGGAAACCGAGGCCCAGGCCTGGGTGCGCGCCCGGCGGAGCGACAAGAATAAGGGCGCGGACGCCGCGAACGCCGCGCTCGCCATGGTGGACTTGCGCCAGACGCTGATGGGCGCGCGTTCGTGAGCGTCGAAGCCCTGAACCCGCGCCCTGAGACGCCGTCTCAGGCGCGTGCGCGGCTGCGCCAGGCCGCCCGCCTGGCCGTGGTTCAAGCGCTCTATCAGATGGAGCTGACCGGACGCGGCGCGACGGCCGTCGCCCATGAGTTTCGCGATGTCCGCTTTGGCGCCGCCCACGAAAGCGCAGCGTATTTGGAGGCGGACGAGGACTTCTTCGAGGCGGTGCTCACCGGCTGCGCGGCCCGACAGGCTGAGGTGGACCGCGGGATTGCGCAGCGATTAAGCGCGGGCTGGAAGCTGGAACGTCTAGACGCTACCGCACGGGCGCTTCTGCGCGCCGGCGCCTATGAATTGCTGGACCGCGCGGATGTGCCGGCCAGTGCGGTGGTCGCAAGCTATGTCGATCTCGCATCGGCGTTTTTTGACGCCAAAGACGTCGCCTTCGTCAATGCGGCGCTCGATGGGCTCGCCCAGGACTGGCGCGCGGAGGAACGCGCTGCGTCGGGACCATGACGTCGGCCCGGCTGGGCGAGTTCGACTTTATCCGTGACGTCTTAGCGCCCCTGGCGGGCGACGGACCACCGGCGTTTGGGCTGACCGACGACGCCGCAGCGTTCCTGTCCCCGCCGGGCCAGGATCTGGTGATCTCCACGGATATGATTGTCCAAGGCCGCCATTTCTTGGATGACGATCCGGCGGACGCCGTGGCGCGCAAGCTTATTCGGGTCAACCTGTCCGATCTCGCCGCCAAGGGGGCTGAGCCGGTCGGCCTCTGCCTGTCGATCGCCTGGCCCGACGCCGCTCCGGCTGAAACGCTGACCGAGTTTGCGCGCGGTTTGGCCGATGATCTTGGCGCTTGCGGCCTGACGCTCTGGGGCGGGGACACAACCGCGACCGGCGGCGCGTGGACGTTAAGCGCAACCGTCTTCGGGCTTTGCCCCCAGGGCCGGATGCTCCGCCGGCGCGGCGCGCGAGTGGGCGAAGGGGTGTTCGTGACCGGAACGATCGGCGATGGCGGGCTGGGTCTGAGGGCCGCGCGCGGGGAGGCGTTGGGCTTGTCCGCGCCGGATCAAGCCGCGCTGGCGGACCGGTATCGTTGTCCGCGGCCGCGCCTGGGATTTATCGCCGCGCATCGGGAGACCGTCTCAGCGGGCTTGGACGTCTCCGACGGATTGATCGCGGATTTAGGCCATCTGTCCGAGCAGAGCGGGGTGCGTTTGCGCTTGGATCTGGAGCGTTTGCCCCTGTCCGAGGCGGCCGAAGGCTGGTTGACGACCCAGCCTGATCCCTTGGCCGCGCGGCGCGCCCTAGCCACGGCCGGGGATGATTATGAGATCGCGTTCACCGCCCCGCTCGAAGCGGAGGCCAATCTCCGCACCCACGCGGCGGGTTTGGACTTGCGGGTGACGCGCATCGGGACCGTCGAGGCGGGTGCGGGCGTGGACGTGCGGTTCGCCGGCGCGAAGCTCGCCGTCGATGCGCCCGGGTTTAAACACTTTTAAGCCGGCTCGATTACGTTTCACGTATGCATTTTGGTCGCTTCTCTCGCCGCGCCGGACTGGCCGCGCTTTTCAGCGTCGTGTGGGCCTCGGTTGCGGGCGCGGGCGGGGGCGGGGGCGGGGGCAAAAGTTCGAAGAAGGACGAAGGCCCGTCAAATCGGTTCAAGGCGAGTTGGACGCTTGAGGACGACACCGAGGAAGAGGTGGAGCCCGAGGAGTTCAGCGAAGAGGTTCACCGGGCAGTGGATTTCCCCGCATTCGCGGCGCCGCTAACCCGTGGCGAACGCTTGGAGAATTACGCCTTCTTGAACATTCGCGTCCTGGTGGTTGATGGCGGGGATGTCTGGAAAGCGCGCGAGAACATCCACATCATCCGCGACGCCTTCGTTCGGGCTGTGCACAAAGCGCCGGTCTCTGATGATGACGGGAACACCCTAGATTTTGAGAGGGCGCGCACGGTTCTGGGACAAGCCTACGCCGAGGTGATCGCCGATCCGCCCGTGGACACCATCGAGTTTCTCAACGTCGACGTCCGTCGCGGCTAAACCGGGGCGGTTTGCGTCTCGGGCTAAAGGTGCGACCATGTTGCGCGCCCCTAGGATTGCCCTCATAGTCCGCTCCGCGGTCACAGGATCGGGCGCATCCGCGCCTCGGTGACCCAAGGTGAAAAGAGGGGGCGGATATGTCGGACCAGCTCGTCTGGGTGATTGCTGCGGGCGTCGTAGCGATCGGCTTTGGATACTATCAGATACACCAATTGCTGGCGGCGAGCCCCGGCAACGAGAAAATGCAAGAGATCGCGGGGGCGATCCAAGAGGGTGCGAACGCTTATTTGCGCCGGCAATACACCACCATCGCTTGGGCGGGCGCGGCCATCGTGCTGCTGATCCTCAAGCTTTTAGGCATGCTGCCGGCTTTGGGCTTTGTCATCGGCGCGGTTTTGTCCGGCGCGGCGGGCTTCATCGGTATGATCGTGTCGGTGCGCGCCAATGTGCGCACCACGGAGGCGGCCAGAACTGGGCTCCAAGCCGGCCTGGACATCGCCTTTAAATCCGGCGCGGTGACAGGGCTCTTGGTGGCTGGGCTCGCGTTGCTGTCCATTGCGATTTACTATTTCATCCTGATTGGCCCGCTCGGGTTGGAGCCAGTCAGTCGCGATGTGATTGACGCCTTGGTCGCGCTCGGCTTCGGCGCGTCGTTGATTTCGATCTTCGCGCGCTTGGGCGGCGGCATCTTCACCAAGGGCGCCGATGTGGGCGGGGACATGGTCGGCAAGGTCGAAGCCGGCATCCCTGAGGACGACCCGCGCAACGCCGCCACCATTGCGGACAATGTGGGCGACAATGTCGGGGACTGCGCGGGCATGGCCGCGGACCTGTTTGAGACCTACGTGGTCTCTGTGGTGGCCACCATGGTGCTCGCCTCGATCTACTTCCGCGGCGGGGAGGCGGTGGGCCTCATGATGCTGTTGCCGCTCGCTATCGCGGCGGCGTGCGTGGTTCCCACCATCATCGGATCCTACTTTGTCAAGCTCGGCGGGGACGGCGACCGCAATGTGATGGGCGCGCTTTATAAGGGGTTCATCGCTACCGCCGGATTATCGCTCGTCGCCATTGGCGTGGTGATGAACATGCTCGTCGGTTTTGATGCGGAAATCGCCCAAGCCTCCGGGGACACCGTTACCGGGATGGCGCTTTTCCAATGTGCGATTGTGGGTTTAGGCGTGACCGCGGCGTTCGTCTGGATCACGGAGTACTATACCGGGACGGGGTATCGTCCGGTGCGCTCGGTCGCCCAAGCCTCGGTGTCCGGGCATGGGACCAACGTTATCCAAGGCTTGGCGGTGTCTTTGGAATCCACCGCTCTGCCCGCGATCGTCATTATCTTAGGCATCATCATCACATACAGCCTCGCGGGTCTGTTCGGGGTCGCCATCGCGGTGACCACTATGCTGGCGCTCGCGGGCATGGTGGTGGCGCTCGACGCTTTCGGACCGGTGACGGACAACGCCGGCGGCATCGCCGAGATGGCGGAACTTGAAGACGATGTCCGCAACACCACAGACACTTTGGACGCGGTAGGCAACACCACCAAAGCGGTGACCAAGGGCTACGCCATCGGATCGGCCGGGTTGGGGGCGTTGGTGCTGTTTGCGGCTTATACCGAGGACTTGGCGTACTTCGCGTCGAACCCGGAGACCTATCCGTTCTTTGCGGGGGTCTCCCCGGACTTTAGCCTGGCGAACCCTTATGTGGTGGTGGGGCTGTTTTTTGGCGGATTGCTCGCCTTCCTGTTTGGTGGGTTATCCATGACGGCTGTGGGCCGCGCCGCGGAGGCGGTGGTCGAGGAGGTGCGCCGGCAGTTCAAGGAAAAGCCGGGCATCATGACCTTTGAGGAGAAGCCCGATTACGGCCGGGCCGTGGATATGCTCTCCCGCTCGGCGATCAAGGAAATGATCGTGCCGTCGCTATTGCCGGTCTTAAGCCCCATCGTGCTTTACGGGTTCGTGTTGTTCGTCGCGCCCGAGGGTGAAGAAAAGGCGCAAGCCTTGGCCGCCGTAGGGGCCATGTTGCTGGGCGTCATCGTGACCGGCTTGTTCG
The DNA here is from genome assembly GCA_050331475.1 of Maricaulaceae bacterium. GTDB lineage: Bacteria > Pseudomonadota > Alphaproteobacteria > Caulobacterales > Maricaulaceae > JBHJGU01. The sequence goes on from JBHJGU010000124.1 coordinate 13,004, forward strand.
TGGCGATCTCCATGACCTCGGGCGGCGGCGCGTGGGACAACGCCAAAAAGTCCTTCGAAGACGGCTTTGAGGACAAGGACGGCGTGGTCCACCAAAAAGGCTCAGACGCGCACAAAGCCTCGGACACCGGGGACACGGTCGGCGATCCGTACAAGGACACCGCTGGTCCGGCGGTCAACCCAATGATCAAAATTACCAATATTGTGGCGCTGCTGTTGTTGGCGGTTCTGGCGGGGCAGGCGGGTTAAACGATCCGCGTCACCTAAAACACAGCCCCCGTCTCGAATAGAGGCGGGGGCTGCTTCAATTCCGACTGGACCGATCGCGGATAGGACGGTGCGGACGTTAGCCGCCGGGACGCGGGCCGCCAGCGCCGCCGGGTAGGTTTTGTTGGTTCGGCAGGGTCTGTGTGGGCAGACCGATTGAGCCGAACAATTGTTCGACTAAGGACAATTCCCGACCGCGTGTCGGTGTTTTGTCGCCTGAGAACGCGAAGCGGCGCGCATCGTCGAGATCATAGGTGTCGACAAAGTCGACGACGCCGTCCTCGTCAAACGTCACTTCGGTCACCTGGCGATTGCTCCATTTTGGCTTGCGATACGCCGCTTCGGTGCGCACGCCGGACAGGTAATACCAAACCTCCTCGCCCTCGAAGACGCTTGAGGTGGAGGGACTGCCAAAGTCTTCGCGAACACTGTCGCGCGTGGCCACGCCGAATTCGATTTGCTCGGGCATGGATAGAACCGCTTGAACACCAAGCGTGCTGACCGCCGGCGTGCAGGCGGTCGCCCCCAAGGCGAAGGTGATGAAAGCGGCAGTGCGCACAGTAAGCGTTGGCATAGCGTTGACCTCATTCAAGAAGCGCATAGCTTCCGGGCCGGATTAGACCGAAGCGCGCGCCGCGCTGCAACCCCTTCCCGGCGTCGGAGCCTTGTGATTAAAACGCGCTCGGTGGTTCGCGCCGTTATCCTGAAGGATCGCTGACATGTTGAATGTTTTTGCAGGGGCGCGCCGGCGTCGCGTGGCCGCGGAATTGGCGGATTGGATCAACGTCGCCGCTCGCGCCGAGCCGCTTTACGTTCGACTGGGCGCTCCGGACACCTTTGAGGGGCGCTTTGAAGTGCTCGCGTTGCATAGCGGACTGATGTTTCGGCGGCTGGGCCGGGATCCAAACGGCGCGAAAGTGGCTCAGGCCGTGTTCGACGCGCTCTTCTCCCAGATTGACGCGGGGATGCGCGAAGCCGGGGTTGGCGACCTAACCGTGCCGAAAAAGATCAAAGCGCTGGCGGCGGGATTTTACGTGCGCATTCGCGCTTATGACGACGGACTAAGCGCTCAAGACCCCGACGCGCTGACAGCGGTGGCCATGCGCTTTCTGGAACCCCCAAACGGGGAGGCCGGCGCGCAGGCTTGGGCTGATTATGCGCGGGCGCTGGAGCAGTCTTTAGCGGCCTGGCCGGGACCGCCATCCCCACCGCCTGCCGCGCCGCGTCCCTAGAGGGCTGCGTCGGCGCATGCGATCGACTTGCATCGGAGGCCGCTTCGTCTATCGTCCGCCGACGGTGGGGTTTGGGGGAGGCGCGAGCGCATCCGTATGGCTGAGACGCCTTTAACCATTTCTATCGACGCCATGGGCGGCGATCACGGGCCGGCTATGGTCATCGACGGGGTCATGCGGACCCTGAAAGACCGGCCTGACCAAAAGAATCTGAAGTTTCTGCTTCATGGCGCCGAGGGTGATATTCTGCCGTTACTGGCGGCGAATTCTTTCGCGATCACCTATTGCGATGTTCGCCACACGGAGCTTGCGGTGTCGATGGAGGAGAAGCCCAGCCAAGCCTTGCGGCGCTCCCGCGGATCGAGCATGTGGAACGCTGTCGCAGCCGTGCGGGATGGGGAGGCGGACGTCGCGGTGTCCGCGGGCAACACCGGCGCGCTCATGGCGATCTCCAAGGTGTTGCTGCGGATGATGGAGGGCGTGCACCGTCCGGCCATCGCGGCGAGTTGGCCGACAATGTCCGGGGTCGCCACGGTGCTCGACGTTGGGGCCAATGTGGATTGCGACGTCGACCAACTCATTGATTTTGCAATTCTTGGCGAAGCGTTCCATCGCGCGGTGCACGACCAAGTCCGCCCCAGCGTCGGCCTCTTGAATGTGGGTGCTGAAGACATGAAAGGTCGCGACACCGTGCGCGAGGCCGATCGCCGCCTGAAGACCTCGGGCCTGGACATGAATTATTCGGGATTCGTGGAAGGCGACGATATCAGCCAAGGCGCCGTCGATGTGGTGGTCACAGACGGGTTCACCGGTAATATCGCGCTCAAGACCGCGGAGGGCACGGCCAAACTCGTCGCCTCCTTCGTCAAAGAGGCGCTCACCGGCACCAAGCGCGCGAAAGCCGGCGCGCTGTTGGCGCGACCGTCTTTGGAACGTTTGCGCGAACGCATGGATCCTCGCCGCGTCAATGGCGGTGTGTTCTTGGGTCTGAACGGGGTGGTGGTGAAAAGCCATGGCGGGACGGACGGCTTAGGTTTCGCCACCGCTTTGGGATTGGCCGCGGACATGGCTGCGCATCCGTTCAAAGGCGAAATCGCTGAGGCTTTGCGGAAGCTGGCGTTGAACGGCCGATGCGGACCGTGCTCGTTGGCGGACGACGCGGCATGAGCGAATTGCGGTCGGTTGTCCTCGGGGTGGGGGCGTATTTGCCCCAACGCGTTCTGACGAACGCGCAACTCTCCACCATGGTCGACACCAGCGACGCTTGGATTGTGGAGCGCACCGGCATTCGGGAACGCCGGATCGCAGCGGATGGCGAAACCACCGCGGATCTGGCGCGCCATGCGGCGGAGGCTGCGCTTAAACGCGCCGGTCTCCGGGCCCAAGACATCGATTTAATTGTGCTTGCCACGGCGACGCCCAACCGCACCTTTCCGGCGACCGCTGTGAGCGTACAAAGGCTGCTGGGTGCGGATCACGCCGCAGCGTTCGATGTGCAGGCGGTCTGCAGCGGATTTGTCTATGCGCTGGCGACCGCGGACGCCTTGTTAAAAGTCGGCCAAGCGCGTCGCGCGCTCGTTATTGGTGCTGAGACGTTTTCGCGGATCCTCGACTGGGCGGACCGCACCACCTGCGTGCTGTTTGGCGATGGCGCCGGGGCTTTGGTGCTCGAGGCGCAAGCCATTGCCGAGGCGGGAGACCGGGGCGTACTGCGCAGTTTTTTACGCTCGGACGGGCGGTGTGAAGACCTGCTTTATGTGGATGGCGGACCGTCGAGCACCCAAAGCGTCGGTAAGCTGCGCATGCAGGGCAACCAAGTGTTTCGCCACGCGGTGACCCATATCAGTGACGCCATTGTGCAAGTGCTTGAACCGACCCCGTATGAAATCGCGGACGTGGATTGGTTTGTGCCCCACCAGGCGAATCAGCGCATTCTCGACGCGGTGGCGCGGCGGCTCGATATTCCGTTGGACCGAATCATCTCGACAGTCGGCGAACATGGCAACACCTCAGCCGCCTCAATCCCTCTCGCCTTGAACCGTTTGGTGGCCGAAGGCCGGGCGAAAGCGGGTGATCTGGTGCTGATTGAGGCGTTGGGCGGGGGGCTGACTTGGGGGGCAAGCCTTTTCCGGCTCTAAAACCGGGTATTGATTAAAAAATCATCGCGATCGCATATAACTATGGATTGACGTAACCCGTTGTCCCGCCTAGCATTGTAGCTCTGGGAGGGCACCATGACCGCAAACACCATCACCCGAGCGCAGCTCACCGAGGCCGTCATCGAAGAGGTCGGACTATCCCGTCAGGAGTCCGCGGATTTGGTGGAGGCCGTTTTGGACGTCATCGCCGACGCGTTAGCCGATGGCGAGGCCGTGAAATTGTCCGCCTTCGGCACGTTTTCCGTGCGCGACAAAGGGGGGCGAATCGGACGAAACCCGAAGACCGGCGAAGAGGTGCCGATCGAGCCCCGGCGTGTGCTGGTTTTCAAACCCAGCCAAGTGCTGAAAGAACGGGTTGATCGCGCTCAGGCGGACTAGGGCGAGGCCATGGCGAAATCTCCCCGGGCGTATCGCACAATCGGGGAGGCGGCCGCCGAGCTCGATCTTCAGCCCCACGTTCTGCGCTATTGGGAGCAGAAGCTTTCCGCGCTGCGGCCGATGAAAAGAGCGGGCGGTCGGCGTTATTATCGCCCTCAAGACATCGCCTTGCTTAGGGTGGCGCGAACCCTGCTGCACGAGCGGGGCTGGCCGTTTGCTCGCGTGAAGGTCGTTCTGCGCCGGTTCAGCGTTCGATTGCTGTTAAAACTGTATGTCGAGCCTGCGCCGGACGCGAGGCCATTAGACGACCGGTGCGCGACCGTGGACATGTCCGATCCGGAGGCTGTGGGGCGTCAGTTGCGCGATCGCTTGGTCGGGCTAGAGGCCTGCCGCGCGCGGTTAGACGCTGCCGTGCGCAAAAGCGCGGCTCAAGACTTGAAGGCGTGAACCGCATTAATCCTGGTCGGAGCGGCAGGATTCGAACCTGCGACCCCTGGTCCCCCAGACCAGTGCGCTAACCGGGCTGCGCCACGCTCCGTTCCCAGGAAGGCGAGGTTATAGGGGGGCGGAGATAGGGACGCAATGGCGTCACGCGGTGTCTGGACGCATCATCCAGTTTAGCCAGGGGCGGAGGGGCAACGCCCACGACACGCCGGCGACCAGGTAATAGATCGCTTGCAAGAGCACCCAGTCAGGCAGCATGCCGCCGATGGTCACCGCCACCCCGACATATAAAGGAAAGGCGATCAGCAAGCCCGCCATGCCCAAACCAATGCGCAATCCGCGCGCCATCGCCGCCTCCTCATAAGCCGCCGCGTCAAGGGCTTGACCCTCGCACGCAGCCGGTTAGCTCCAAAGCCTCAATAGCCGCGATGTAGGATGGTCATGGCGAAAGCGAAGCCCGCAGCCGACCCCCCAAGCGCCGACTTCGGCTTCATCGCCTGGTTGGCTTTGGTGACGCTCTTGATTCTGGTGATGATTTTGGTGGGCGGCGCCACCCGTCTGACCGATTCCGGCTTGTCAATCACCGAATGGAAGCCGCTCTCGGGCGCCGTGCCGCCGCTGAGCGACGCCGCCTGGGCGGAAGCCTTCGCCAAATATCGCACTACCACGGAGTACCAGACGCAAAACCGCGGGATGAGCCTGGAAGCGTTCCAGGTGATTTTTTGGTGGGAGTGGGGACATCGCCAACTCGGTCGGTTGATCGGACTGGTGTTCGCGCTGGGATTGGCCGGTTTTTGGCTCGCGCGCCGGATACCGAAGGGCTTCCCCGTTCGCCTGGTCGTCTTGTTTGGGCTCGGGGGGCTGCAGGGATTTGTCGGCTGGTGGATGGTGTCCAGTGGTCTGGCGGACCGGTTGGACGTGGCGCCGGAGCGGTTGGCGACACATTTAAGCCTGGCTTTCATTCTGTTCGGCGTCATGGTCTGGACCCTGGCCGATGCGGTCACCGGCGCCGTTCGACGTCCGCGCCCGGAGGGGCCTTGGCGCGCTTCGGCCCTGATGGTTTTGGCGCTCGCTTTTTTGCAGATCGCGTTGGGCGCGCTGGCGGCGGGCTTGGACGCGGGCAAGATCTATGTGGATTGGCCGTTGATGGCCGGCGGCTTCACGCCGCCAGGGTATGGCGAGGCGGCCCTTGTCGACCAAGCGCTGAATGACCGCGGGGCGGCGCAATTCCACCACCGTCTGGGCGCTTACGCCTTACTCGTGGCGGTGAGCGTGTTCTGGGCGTTCGCGGAGCGCGGGCGTCTGCCGTCCCCGGTCCTCGCGCCAACGCGGGTCTTGGTTGTCGCGGTTTGGCTTCAAGCCGCGCTCGGCGTTGTCGCCTTGATGAACGCCGCGCCCTTGGGCTTAAGCCTCGCCCACCAAGCCGGTGGGGCGGTGTGCTTCGCGGCCGCGGTGTTGGTGGCGCGCGCGTGTTGGCGCGGTTATGAGGCGACCGCTGCGCTGAGCGCGCGCGAGACCGCATCGAGTGCGGTGACCGCGACAGCGCCGTCGCCATAGCCCACCGCGACCACGCCCGCGGAAAAGCCCGCGCCGCCAAAATTCGCACCATTCGCGGCGATGGCGGTCACAGACCCCTCGGTGCTGACCCCAAAGCCGGGTTCTAGGGTGACGCTGGCGCGAAACTCGCCGGTTTCGGGCCAGACCATATTCAAGCCCGCGTCTGTCAACGCGAAGACTTCACGATTGTCCGAGAAGCGGGTTCCGGCCAAGCGCTCAACGGTGGCGGCGCCGTCGGTCAATTTCGCGCCAAGCCCTTGGGACCAAACGCCTAACGAGCCTTCCGCGAGTGCGAGCACGCCCTTGTCGCGGCCCACCCCGGCGCAGTCGCGCGCGCGGGTGCGGAAGCTTGGCTCGACCGGCTCGACCAGCAAGGCGTCCTCGCCCACATCGGAAATCCGCCAGATTTGCGCGCTTCCGTCCCGATTGAGCGCGAGAACGGTTAGGCCAGCGAGATCGCTGTCCAGGGTGCAAATCGCAGCGAGCGGGCTCAGCGGAGCGTCGTACGCCAGCGGCGCGGGATAAAGCCCGCCCTCGGCGAGCAAGTATGCGCGCAATCCGCCGTCCTCGGTCTGGATCCCGACCGCCAAAACCGCCGGGGTGTCGCGAAAGATGAATTCCGGGGACACGGCGAGATCGCTCAAGGCCGGCCCCGCCGCTTGGCCGCGCAGTCCGCCCTCCAGATCAAACGCCGTAAGCCCGCCGCTTTGGGGCGCTGCGAACACAACCCCACGCCAAGGCTGGGTGAGGTTTTGCGCCAACGCCAGCGCCGCCACCGGGCCTTCGACCCGCCCGACATCGGCGGCTAAGGTCACAGTGATGGCGGGAAAACGGGGGCTGGGTTCGGGTTCGATTTCGGCGTCCGAGCACGCGCACAAGCCTAAGACCACGAGCCCAAAGCCCGCCCAATTTCGCGCCATATCGTGTCTCCCACATTCGGGGCCCAACTTTTCAGGCTTCCGGCGTGGGTTCAAGCGGCGCGGGTGAGGCTTAGTAAGAACAAACGCGCCACTGAGTGCGGTAATATATAACCCCATGACTTGACGCTTATAATCTCTACGAAATTACCCGCCTCTTGACATCAAACGCTGCGCCGCGTATCCGCCCGCTTCCTTAAGGCGGCTCGTTTGTGACGGGTCCGTCCCCTAGCGCCTTGGTGAGAACAATGAAGACTTTTTCCGCAAAGCCCGCGGAGACCGAGCACAAATGGATCGTGCTGGACGCGCAAGACGCCGTTGTCGGGCGACTGGCGGCGTTCATCGCCATGCGGTTGCGCGGCAAGCATCGGCCGGACTTTACCCCGCACATTGACACGGGCGACCATGTGATCGTCATCAATGCGGATAAGGTGAAGTTCACCGGCCGCAAGCGCTCCGACAAAACCTATTACTGGCACACCGGCTATCCCGGCGGGATCAAGTCGCGGACGGCGGACAAAATCCTCGACGGCAAGCATCCTGAACGCGTGTTGGAAAAAGCAGTTCAGCGCATGCTGCCCAAAGAAAGCCCGCTTGCGCGCAAGCAACTCTCCAAGCTGCGGGTTTACGCTGGCGCCGACCATCCCCACGAGGCGCAGCAGCCCGAAGTCATCGACTTTGCCGCCCGCCATCCCCTGAATAAGAGGGCTAAGTGATCATGAGCGCTGAAACTCACGCCCTAGAAGACCTCAAAGACGCCATCGCTGCGGGCGGAGGCGACGCAGAGCCGTCGTCGGGCGCCGAAACGTTCGCGGAGCCGCAAATTGACGCGTTGGGCCGCGCCTACGCCACGGGCAAGCGGAAAGACGCTGTGGCTCGGGTTTGGATCAAGCGAGGGCACGGTCGGATCACCGTGAACGGCAAGGATCAGGCGCAATACTTCGCGCGTCCGGTTTTGCGGATGATGATCGGCCAACCCTTTGATATCGCCAACCGGCGCGACCAGTTCGACGTGGTCTGCACGGTGAAGGGCGGCGGGTTGTCCGGACAGGCGGGCGCGGTTCGCCACGGCATTTCGAAAGCGCTGACGCTGTTTGAACCGGAACTGCGCCGCGTCCTGAAACCGGAAGGTCTTCTGACCCGCGACAGCCGGGTGGTGGAGCGGAAGAAATATGGCCGCCGGAAAGCGCGCCGTAGCTTCCAATTCTCAAAGCGTTAGGCCGATCCCGCAGTTTCAAGCGTTCCCAAGGCGGGCCGGCGACGGTCCGCCTTTTCGCGTTAAAGGAAGCACACCATGAGCCATCGCATCGCAGTTCTGGGGGCGTCCGGCTATACGGGCTCGGAAGCGGTGCGCCTGTTTTTAAACCACCCCCAGGCGAAAATCGTCGCTCTGTCGGCCCATGCGCGGGCCGGGGCGGCCATCGGAACGGTTCATCCGCATCTGGCGTGGTTTGGCCTGCCCGATCTCGTGGCGTGGGACCAGATTGATTGGTCGGGCGTCGATATTGCGGTGAGTTGCTTGCCCCATGGCGCCAGCGCGGACATTGTGCGTCAACTGCCTGAACGGGTGCGGATTATCGATCTGTCGGCGGATTTTCGGCTTCGCAACCCTGAAACCTATGTCGCCTGGTATGGCCGGGCGCACGGCGCCCCGGCGCTCTTGGCCGATGCGGTCTATGGGCTCACCGAATTCGCGGGCCCCGCATTAACGACCGCCCGGGTGGCGGCCTGTCCGGGCTGTTATCCCACCGCGACGCTGCTCGCGCTCAAGCCCTTGGCGGAGGCTGGATTAATCACCGGCGAGGACCTCATCATTGACGCCAAATCCGGGGTCAGCGGCGCCGGGCGCGCGTTGAAGGACCATTTGCTGTTCACCGAAGCCGGGGAGGGGGTAAGCGCCTATGGCGTGGGCCACCACCGCCACATGCCCGAAATTGAACAAGAACTGAGCCTCGGCTTTGGCGCGCCCGTGACGGTCAGCTTCACCCCCCATCTGATCCCCATGTCCCGGGGCGAGTTGATCACCGCTTATGTGCGCTTGACCTCGGGCACGACTTGGGAAGATTTACGCGCCGGCCTTGAGGCGCGCTTCGCCGCGGCTCCCTTTGTGCATGTGCTCGAACCTGGGCGCGCACCGTCGACCCGCCATGTCCGCGGCTCTAACCACGCCGCCTTGGCGGTGTTTCCCGATCGCCGAGCCGGTCGCGCCATCGTGCTCGCTGCGATCGATAATTTGGTCAAAGGCTCCTCCGGCCAGGCGGTGCAGAATTTTAACCGCATGATCGACGCGCCGGAGACGACCGGGCTCACCGCCCCGCCCTTGAGCCCTTAACCCGTCGGCGCGATGTCCGAGCGCACTCGCACATAAGAACCCGGCGCGGGCTCGATTGGCCTCAAAACGCCGTTTGCGGGATCGCGGGTAGTCGCGTCAACACGCGGTCCCAATTGCCCTTCAAGCCAGGTCGTCCAGAACGGCCACCAAGAGCCGGGGTGTTCCACCGCATCCGCGCGCCAGGCGTCCACCGTGTCGGGCAATTCGGGATTGAGCCAATGCTGGTATTTCGGCTTGGTGGCGGGATTGATCACACCCGCGATATGACCCGAGCCCGCCATCATGAAGGTCACCGGTCCGCCGAACAGTTTCGCGCCGCGATAAACTGAGCGAAACGGCGCGATGTGATCATCTTTGCTCGACTGAATGAACACCGGGATATCCACGTCGCTTAAGGACACGCGATCGCCAAAAACCTCAAGCTCGCCCTTGGAGAGGCGATTGTGGCGATAGTAGTTGTCCAAGTAATAAAGATGCACGTTTTTAGCCATGCGGGTTTGATCTGCATTCCAATACAAAAGATCAAACGCCTGGGGTTCCTTGCCCAGCATGTAGTTATTGATCATGAACGACCAGATCAAATCGTTCGAGCGCAGGATATTAAACGTATCCGCCATTTCCCGACCGCCGAGCACGCCGCCATAATGGCCCATGCGGCGCTCGATCTCGTTCATCCAACTGTCGTCGGTGAACAGCTTCAGATCGCCGCTTTCTTCGAAATCCATTTGCGCGGTGAAGAAGGTCGCCGACGCGATGCGGTCGTCTTTGTGTTGCGCCATGTAGGCTAAGGTCGTGGCGAGCATGGTCCCGCCAATGCAATACCCCACTGCATTGACGTCCGCCCGGCCAGTCTGGCGCTTGACCGCGTCTAAGGACTCAAAAACCCCGAGCTTGATGTAGTCCTCAAACACCAGATCGGAGTCTTTAGGCTCTGGGTTCAGCCAAGACACAAGGAACACAGTAAAGCCTTGCTCGGTCAGCCATTTAATCAAGGACTTCTGGGGCGTGAGATCAAGAATATAAAACTTATTGATCCAGGGCGGGAACACAAGGATTGGTCGTTCGAAGACCTCAGCCGTCGCCGGCGTGTATTGAATCAGTTGGATCAGCCGGTTTTGGTAAATCACTTGGCCGGGGGTGGCGGCCATGTCTTTACCGACTTCAAACCCGTCCATGTCGGTCTGGCGTAAGGACAACACGCCTTGACCGCGCTTGACGTCCTCAAGCGCTAGCTCCAATCCCTTGACGAAATTGCCACCTTTGGTCTCAACCGCCGCCTTGAGCACATCTGGGTTGGTGAAAGCGAAATTCGTCGGGGCGAAACTGTCGGCGAATAATTTGGTGAAAAAATCGACTTTTTGCTGGGTTTCCGGCGGCAAACCGTCAATCGAGCCCATCAGATCGCGCAACCAATTTGACGTCATCAGGTAAGACTGCTTGATGACATCGAACACGGGCTCTTCGGACCACGCCTCGGAACGCCACCGCTTATCCCCCCGCTCTGGGCTGGCCACCGGTTGGGCCGTCGCACCCGTCGCTCGGGTCGCGGCGTGCCGCCAAAGCTCCGAATAGCCTTTCCAAAGGCTGGCCTGCGCGCTCAACAATTTATCGGGCTGGGTCGCCAATTTCGCGAACGCCTCGGCGAATTGCGGCGCCACCTTGAAGGGGTCCGCGTGCATCGGCGGCTCGGAGTCCGCGACCCCCTTGGCGACCTCGGCCATAAGTTCTTGGCCCTTCAAGGTGGCGGCGAACAGGTTTTCCGAAAACGCTTTCATTGCCGCGTCGTTGGCGAACCAGTTTGGCGCGCCCGCGCCCGCTTCAGGAGCGGCGCCGGGGGTGGGGCCGGTCTGGGGTTGTTCGGGTTTCGCCGACGCCGGTTTGGGTGCGCGCTCGGGCGTCTGCGGGGCGCTGGGTTCGGCGGGCTTGGCCTTGGCTTTCGCCCGGGCGGCGGGTTTCTTGCGCCCCGCGGCCGTAGCCTTGGCGGCCGTCGATTTCCCCGACGCCGTTCGCGCGGCCCCGGCCTTTGCGGAGGTCGCCTTTGAGTCCGTCGTTGCGGACTTGCCGCTTGCGCTGGTCTTGGCCTTGGCGGTTGTGCTTCGGCGCGTGCGCCGTTTGGGCGCGGGTCCGTTCGCTTTTTCCGCGGACGCTTCGGTTTTGGATACGTCGTCGGCCATGGCGGCCCCCTCCCGTCGGTTTTGCCCATTGGCGCGCATGCGCGGCGAAATCGTCAAGGCCCCAGTGTGGCGCAAGCCGTCGCGCCCGTGTAAACCTCAAAGGGTTGAGGGGTTCGCCGCGAAGGAGGGCGATTATGGCGCGCGCATGGCTTTTAGCCGTTATTCTCGGCGCGGGCGGCTGTGCGAGCCTGATCCCGGGCAACGACGCCGCTTATCCGGACTGGTATGACGAGGCGGCCTTGGATAGCGCCTATCCCGGCTACGCCACAGCTTTAGACGTTCCGCCTGAGGATGAGGCGCTGGAAACCCGCAGGGATGTGCGCCGGTATGTTCGCGGTTTTGAACGTCGCGCGGACGCCGTCAATCGTCTCAGCCTATCCATGACTGAGGATCCGCGCGCGGACTTTGCCGCGCCCTTCGCCGTTGAGGCTGGCTTCGTCGATGAGGCAAGTGAACGCGCCCAAGCCTACAAAGCGGACGACAATCCGGCGTTCGCGGTTCCCGCCTCGGACGATCGCTGAGCGGGACCGCACCGAGCATGGCGTCCTCGTTTCACAGCGTTCGCCGACTGCCGCCTTACGTCTTTGAGGACGTAAACCGGCTCAAGGCGCGGCTGCGCGGCCAAGGCCGGGACATTATCGATTTCGGCATGGGCAATCCCGATTTGCCCACGCCCGTGCACATCACTGAAAAACTGATCGAAGCGGCGCAAAAGCCCCGCACCAATCGGTATTCCGTGTCCCGCGGTTTGCCGGGCCTGCGCCGGGCCTTGGCGGGATATTACGAACGACGCTTCGGGGTCGGTTTGGACCCCGAGACCGAAATCGTCTCAACCTTGGGCTCCAAAGAGGGGTTCGCTAATCTCGCCCAAGCGGTCGCCGCACCGGGCGATGTGGTGCTCGCGCCCAACCCCTCCTATCCGATCCATGCCTTTGGCTTCATCATGGCGGGGGCGAGCATTCGGCATATCCCAGCCTTGGATGCGGAGAGCTTTCTAGCGGGCTTGCACGCGGCGGTGCGCCATTCGGTGCCCAGCCCGATCGCGGTGGTCACGTGTTTTCCCGCCAACCCCACGGCGCTGACTGTCGATCTGGCGTTTTACCGGGAGATCGTCGCTTTCGCGAAACGTTTTGACCTTTTTGTGTTTTCGGACTTGGCCTATGCAGAGATTTTCTTTGACGACGCCAAGCCGCCGCCATCCATTCTCGAGGTGGAGGGCGCGAAAGACGTCGCCGTGGAGGTGACGAGCCTGTCGAAAACCTATTCCATGGCTGGCTGGCGGGTGGGGTTTGCGGCCGGCAACGCACGGCTGATCGCCGCATTGGCGCGGGTGAAGTCGTATCTCGACTATGGTGCGTTTACCCCGATCCAGGTTGCGGCCAGCGCTGCGTTAAACGGCTCTCAAGACTGCGTCGCCGAGACCCGGGCGATCTACAAATCCCGACGCGACGCGCTGGTGGAGGCCTTCGACCGGGCGGGGTGGAGCGTGCCTGCGCCCGAGGCGTCGATGTTCGCCTGGGCGCGGCTGCCGGAGCGGTTTTCGAACATGGGTTCGCTCGCCTTCTCCAAGCACCTGATCGAGACCGCTGGCGTCGCCGTGGCCCCTGGCGTCGGGTTCGGAGAATATGGCGAGGGATTTGTGCGCATCGCACTTGTGGAGAATGAGCAACGCGTTCGCCAAGCGGCGCGGGAAATCCGCAAGCTATTAAGCGGGACGGGCGAGTTCGACGCCGCGGAGGGCGCGGCGTGAAGCCCCCTGTCGCGCTGGGCGTCGCGGGTTTGGGCGTTGTGGGCTGCGGTTTGATTGATCTGATCCGCTCGGGCGGCTTGGCGCAGGCGGGAACACAAGTCCGGATCGCGGGGGTCTGCGCGCGCACCCGAGACCGGGATCGGCCCGTAGACGTTTCAGGCTATGACTGGTTTGACGATCCGATTGCCCTGGCGAGGGACCCCGGCGTCGAGGTGTTCGTCGAGCTCATGGGCGGGGCGGAGGGGCCCACGCGCGCAGCCGTTGAGACGGCCTTAGGCGCAGGCAAACCCGTTGTCACCGCGAACAAGGCGCTCGTCGCCGAGCACGGCGATCACTTGGCGCGCTTGTGCGCCCAATCCGGCGCGGGGCTTTATTTCGAAGCTGCGATTATGGCGGGCACGCCGATTGTCCGTGTGCTTCGCGACGGTTTGGCGCCGGCCCGCGTGCGCGGTCTTCGCGCCGTACTCAACGGAACCTGCAATTTCATCCTCAGCGAAATGAGCCAGGCTGAAGCGCCGTTTGATGCGGCCTTAGCGCGCGCCCAGGCTCTAGGGTTTGCGGAAGCCGATCCGAGCCTGGATGTCGGTGGCGGCGACGCGGCGCAAAAGCTCGCAATCCTCGCCAGCTTGGCGTTTGGCGGCGCGCCGGACCTGGCGCAAGTCAGCCAACGCGGGATCACCGGCGTCCGTCCGGCTGATCTGATGTGGGCGCACGATCTGGGACTGCGGCTTAAATCCCTCGCTCAAGCGCAATGGACGCCTGAGGGTGTCCGGCTCAGCGTGGCGCCAACCCTGTTGGCTGCGGACGATCCGTTGGCGGGTTTGAGCGGCGCCATGAACGGCGCAGTGATCTCAGCGGATCCGATTGGTGAGGTCACGCTGCTGGGCGTAGGCGCAGGCGCAGGCGCGACCGCGCTGGGCGTCGGCGCCGATATTGTCGAGGCGAGCGCAGCGCCGCGCACACACCCCTTCGGAGCCGAACGGGCGCAACCGAACTACGCCGCTGCAGAGGACCGTCTTTGCGATTGGCTGTTAATCGGGCGGGACCTTGGGAGCGAAGGCGCTTTGGCTTTCGGACGGCGCATCGGGGTCCCGCCTGACCTGCTCGGTGGGCGGCATGATACAGTGGCCATGCGGGTGGCGCAGCGCAGCGCGCGGGAGGTTTATTCAGCCATGGACGCGGTTTGGCCCGACGGGACGGTCGACGCGCCCTCGGTCTATCCGATAGAAGGCGACGGCAATCCGCTCCAGGGAGCCCGCCCATGACCGTCGCTAAAGCCTTCGACCTCGCCGATTTGATCATGGGGGCGGTCAGGACGGCTGAAGACGCCGCCATCGCCTCCGCGCGCCTGGTTGGACGGGGCGATCAAAAAGCCGCTGACCAAGCGGCTGTGGATGCGATGCGCTCTGCGCTCAACGCCATGACCATGCAGGGCCGCATTGTCATTGGTGAGGGCGAGCGCGATGAAGCGCCGATGCTTTACATCGGCGAGGCGGTGGGGACCGGCGCGGGCCCGGAGGTCGACATCGCGTTGGATCCGCTTGAAGGGACGACGTTAACGGCGAAGGCCATGCCCAACGCGCTGGCGGTGTTGGCTCTGGCGCCGCGGGGCGGTCTGCTCCATGCGCCCGATGTTTACATGGACAAAATCGCCATCGGTCCGGGCTACGCCGAGGGCACTGTCGATCTTGATCTCAGCCCGTCGGAAAACGCAAAACGGCTCGCCGAGGCCAAAGGCGTTGCGCTCGCCGGTCTCACCGTATGCGTGCTCGACCGGCCGCGCCATGCGGAAATCTTGAACGATTTGCGCGCCAGCGGGGTCCGCGTGGCGCTCATTCCCGACGGTGACGTGGCGGGGGTGATCAACACGACGGACGCCAAAACCGGCGTGGATCTTTATATCGGCCGCGGCGGGGCGCCGGAAGGCGTGCTGGCGGCCGCCGCTTTGCGCTGTGTGGGCGGGTTCATGCAGGGTCGGCTGACGTTCCGCAATGAGGATGAACGCGGGCGCGCGCGCCGCATCGGCGTGGATGATCTTGACCGCAAATACGCCCTAACAGACCTCGCAAGCGGAGACGACATCATCTTTTGCGCCGCCGGCGTGACTGATGGCGGCTTGGTCGCCGGCGTTAAAGCGGAGACGGGCCGGGTGATCACCGAAACCCTCGTGATGACCGCCCGCGATCGCAGCGTGCGTTGGGTGCGCACCGCGCGGCCGAACTAAGCGTGGACGCATCGGGCGCAGGGGCGCTGGAGGGAACGCGTTCGGCCAGCGGCCGGGTTTGGCGCGAACGTCCTCGCGGCCCCGCCTATACCCCGCAAGAGACGGCGCGACACGCCCGCGGTGACGCCGATCTGGCGAGATTTCTCGCCCAGCGCGGGGTCGCGCCCGGGCAAGCCGAGGACATCCTCGATCCGAAGCTATCGCGGCTGTTTCCCGATCCGGCGCGTTTCGTCGACATGGATCGCGCGTCGAGCCTGATCCTGGACGCCGTCGATGCGGGGCGGCGCATTGCCGTTTTTGCCGATTACGATGTGGACGGGGCGTCTTCCTCCGCGCTTTTGCGGCGTTGGTTACGCGCGATCGGCAAGGAGACCTTGCTCTACGTGCCTGACCGGGTGCGCGAGGGCTTCGGCCCCAGCGTCGCCGCGTTTCGTGCGCTTAAAGCCGCCGGGGCCGAGCTTGTGATCACGGTGGATTGTGGCGGCGCGGCGACCGAAGCCATCGCTGAGGCCGGTCGACTCGGGCTGACGGTCGTGGTGGTTGACCATCACTTAATGCCTCAAGACGCCCCTGCAGCGGCCGCGCTCGTTAATCCGAACCGGCCTGACTGCCGCTCCGGGTGCGGCGCGTTAGCCGCGGCGGGCGTCGCCTATGTTTTGCTCGCCGCGCTGAACCGGGAAGCGGTGGTCCGGGGATGGTTTTCCCAAGACCAGCGTCCGGACCTGCTGCAATGGGCGGACCTGGCCGCCTTAGGCACGCTTGCGGACATGTGCCCGCTGGTGGGGCCCAATCGCGCGATGGTCACCCAAGGGCTCAAACTTCTGACCCGCCGGGTCAATCCCGGCGTCGCCGCGCTGGCGGAGCGCGCTCGGGCGGGGGCGGTCATCGACGCGCAGACGGTGAGCTTCGCCCTTGCGCCGCGATTGAACGCGGCCGGACGCGTGGGGCGCGCGGATCTCGCCGCGGCGTTGCTGGCCTGTGACGACCCGGGCGAGGCCGCGCGCATTGCCGAGACTTTGGATGAATTCAACCAAGAGCGCCGCGCCGCAGAGGCTGAGGTCACCGCCCAAGCGCTCGCGCTCGCTCAGGTGCAAGCCGATGACGACGCCGCAGTGATCGTGGTCGAAGGTGAGGGGTGGCATCCCGGCGTCGTGGGGTTGGCGGCGGGGCGGATCAAGGAACGATTTAACCGACCCGCCGTGGCCATAGGCTGGTCGGATCGAACCGGGCGCCGGGTTGGGAGCGGCTCGGGCCGGTCGATCCCCGGGGTTGATTTAGGCGCCGCCGCCAGCGCCGCCGCCCGCGACGGTTTGATCGTCAAAGGCGGAGGCCACGCCCAGGCGTGCGGTTTGACCCTGGCGCCAGGGCAGACCGGGCCGCTGACCGAGCGTTTGCGCGAGCGGTTAACGGGGGCGGTGACGGCTGCGGCCGCTCAAGCCGAAACGCTTTGGCTCGACGGCGTCGCGCCCCTCTCCGCGGTCAGCGGGGCCTGGGCGTGGGTGTCCCAAGCCGCGCCCTTCGGCCCGGGATTTCCCGAGCCGGTGTTTGCCGCCCAGGATCTCTATATTCGCTCCGCCGCGCCGTTTGGCGCCGGCCATATGCGCTTGGAGGTCAGCGATCAGGGGACCCGCGCGAAGATCACGGCGTTTCGGACCGCCGACGGACCCTTGAGCGGATTGTTAACCGAAGGCCGCTCTGTCCATCTTGCGGTCAAGCTCGCGCGCGGTTGGCGCGGTGAGGCGGCGGATTTGATCTTGGAGGACGCGGCGGCGACGGACGCGGCCGCACATTAAGCGTTAAAATTTCGCAGTGCAAAATTTTGCTTCAATCCAGGCTTAATGGCGTAATCACCACCGGCGAATGGCAGGCCCTAGGGGAATCGAACCCCTCTTTCCAGGTTGAAAACCTGGCGTCCTAACCGATAGACGAAGGGCCCTCAGCCGGGGTCGCGAGGTATATAAGCCCGCCAACAGCGTGACAAGACCCGCCGCGGGGAATTTTCAGAGCGTCGGATTTTGCGGATTTCCAGGGCCCAGCGCGGGTAAACTTCGATTGGGGTCCGCCAAGGCAGTGTGTTAAACTTCGTCGTCAGTGGCGAGGTAGGGCGTATTTCATGTCTGATTTTGGTTCCGATCACGACGATCGCGTGCAGATTGTCGGTCGTGTGAAGTGGTTTGATGCGACGAAAGGGTTTGGTTTCCTCACGCCGGATGAGCCGATCGGCGGGGACGTTCTGCTGCATATCTCCGTGCTGAGGCGGTCTGGCTTCGACGCGCCGGCTGAGGGCGCGCGGGTCGAATGCGAGGCGGTGCGCCGACCCAAAGGATACCAAGCTGACCGGGTCACCCATGTGGACGCCTTCGCAGAAACCCAACCCGGGGATCGCCCCGCGCGGTTTGACGGTCCGCGCGATCGTGACCGGGGCGGACCGGGCGGGTTTAACCGCGGCGGCGGGGATCGGGGCGAGCGCGGCGGTTTTGGCGGCGACCGGGGCGGTTTCGGCGGCGATCGCGGGGGCTTTGGCGGGGACCGGCGGGGTCCGCCGCGCGGCGGGCCGCGGCGTGATCGCCCTGCGGTGCGCGAGGCCGGGCCGCTGGAGAGCGCAACGGTGAAATGGTTCAACCGGGCCAAGGGCTATGGCTTCGTCATTGCGGAAGACGGCCAGTCCGAAGTGTTCGTCCATATGGATGCGGTCCGCCGGGCGGGGCTGGAGGATTTGCAGCCGGGCGAGCAGATCCAGGTCCGCTGCGGGGAGGGGCCCAAGGGCCGTATTGTCGCCGAAATTCGGCGCGACGACGATTAACGGCTCGGCGCGGATCGCCAAGGGTCACACAACGGAGCCATCGCATGCGCACTTGGCTGTTCGGGGCGGCGACGCTCGTCGGGGCGACGCTCGCCATTGCGCAAGACGCGGCGCCCGATGCGGATGATCGGATGTTCGGGCCGATCGCGCCCTTGACCATCCACACAGCCGACGGGGACGCCCACGTCTTTCACGTGGAATTGGCGGATGAGGACAACGAGCGCAGCCAAGGCCTGATGTTTCGTGAGTCTTTAGCGCCCGATGCGGGCATGGTGTTCGACTATGGCGAGGACCGCGTCGCGGCGATGTGGATGAAAAACACCCTGATCCCGTTGGACATGGTGTTTTTCGACGCCTCGGGCGAAATCGTCAGCATTGCGCGCAACGCTCGCCCACACTCCGAGCGGATTATCACCTCGGGCGCGCCGGTGCGCGGGGTGCTCGAAATCCCAGCCGGTCGCGCCACGGAATTGGGTTTGAAGCGCGGCGACCGGCTGGAGCACTTTTTCTTGGACGCGACAGAGCCCGCCGAAAGAACCCGTTAGGCGGCGCTGCCGGAGCCGGTCATTACAGTCATCTCAACGACTGTCATGCCCAGTTGGCGCGCTATAGTGTCAAGTCGCCAGGCTAGCCCCAGCAGCTCCATCGATTTTTCCCGATTTCACCAAGAAGAAAGGCATTAAAATACTTAACTGCGTAAGTTTAATGTTAACGTGTTCCCCGCCATGAATGATCGCCAATCGGGGCGCTGGTCAATAGGCCGGCTTCAAAGGGGATTGTCATGGATTTAGCGAATTTTCGTGGGACTGGAGAGGATAGCGCGATCGCGGGTCGCAATCGGCCGGCACTGCGGTTTTCGGATTTTCGCACCAAGACGAAAGTCTTGCTCGGGGTCGGCGCGCCGGTCGTGCTGCTCGCGGCGATTGGCGCGCTGGCGCTGTTCAACATCCATAAAATCACGAAGACCAACGAATGGGTCGATTACACGCAACGCATGTTAACCGAGGCGGCTTCGGCGAACCTCGAGGCCACGGACATGCAGCGCGGCATGCGCGGTTATCTGCTGTCTGGTCAGGAGTCGTTCCTCGACACATACTATGCCGGCGAGCGGGCGATTTACGACCGCATGGCGCAAATGCAAGCAGACATTAGCGAGAACCCGGGTCAAGTGGAACGGCTCAAGGCGGCGGCGCAAATACTGCGCGAGTGGCAAGCCATGGCGGCGACGCCTCTGATCGCGTCGCGCCGGGATGCGCGATCGGCTGATGCGCTCGCCAAACTTTACGACTCCTTCGTGTCGGCCAACGGCAAGCAATATTTCGACACGTTTCGCGCCCAGTTGGCGGATTTTGTTGCCGAAGAACGCACATTGATGGCCCAGCGCCGCGCGGAAAGCGCAGCGACCGTTAAGGCCAGCGTCGCGTGGATTATTGGTGGAATCGCTGCGGCTGTCCTAGGCGGAGTGGCGATCGCTCTGGCGATTGGTGCGTCGATCGCGGGTCCGATTGGCCGTATGACGGCCGTGATGCGGGCGCTCGCCGATGGCGACACGACCGTGGACGTGCATGGCGCGGACCGAAAAGATGAGGTCGGCGAGATGGCCAAAGCCACATTGGTGTTCAAAACTAACGCCGCGGAGACCGAGCGTCTGCGCCAAGACGCCGCGGATCGCGACGCCGCGGCGGCGCGGGAGCGCCGCGAGGAACTTGCCCGATTGGCTGAACAGTTCGAAGCCAATGTGGGAGGCGTCATCGAAGCGGTGTCCGGCTCGTCCTCCGCTTTGGAGAGCACCGCTCAAGCCATGTCTGGCACGGCGAGCCAAAGCACCGCGCTCGCCGGCAAGGTGGCCCAAGCGGCGACCGATGCGTCGGTGAATGTGCAAGCCGTCGCTGCGGCCACCGAAGAACTCTCGGCCTCAATCTCGGAGATCTCGCGTCAGCTTCATCAGTCCAACACTATGGCGCAAAGCGCTGCGGATAGCGCCGTAGATGCGGATGCGGCCGTCAAAAGCTTGGCCTCGGATGCGGAGAATATTGGCCGTATCGTCAATTTGATCCAGGAAATCGCGGAGCAGACGAATTTGCTCGCGCTTAACGCGACGATCGAGTCCGCGCGCGCCGGTGAAGCGGGGCGCGGCTTCGCGGTGGTGGCGCAAGAAGTCAAAGCTTTGGCGGGGCAAACCGGTAAGGCGACCGAGGAAATTGCGGCCCAGGTGCAGGCAATGCAAGGCGCCACGGCCCAGACCGTGGGCGCGATCGAGCGTGTCACCGGCGCGATCGCCCAGATCCGGGACAACGCCGCCATGGTCGCCGCCGCCGTGGAACAGCAAAACGCCTCCACCCAAGACATCGCCCGCAATGTCCAGAATGCGGCCGGCGGCGCGGAAGAGGTCTCTGGCGCGATCGGCGACGTTCGTCAAGCCGCGGACGCCACTGGCGGAGCGGCCTCCGACGTGCTTGCCCGCTCGCAGACGCTGTCTGAGCAGTCCGACGCGCTGCGCCAAGAGGTGGATAGCTTTTTGCGCGATCTCGACGCGGCGTAGGCGCGCCTCGCACGCCTACAGGCTTGCTTCTCCCCGCCGCGCCGACGTAGAACGCGGTGGATGAGGCGATTTCCGGGTGTGGCGCAGTCTGGTAGCGCATCTGCTTTGGGAGCAGAGGGTCGTTGGTTCGAATCCAGCCGCCCGGACCATCGCACACGGTGAGGAATGCCCATGTTGGCGAGAATCTATCAGCCGTCGAAAACCGCCATGCAGTCGGGTCGGGCCAAGACCAAAGACTGGGTCTTAGAGTTTGCCCCGGAGAGCGCGCGTCGACCGGACCCGTTAATGGGCTGGACCAGTTCCACCGACATGCGCGGTCAAATTCGGTTGCGCTTTCCCTCCCGCGAGGAGGCGGTCGCCTATGCGAAACGCCATGGCGTGCCCCATCGGGTGATCGACCCTAAACCCCAGCGGCGGATCTCGAAAACCTATGCGGCGAATTTCGCCTTCGACCGCAAACAGGCCTGGACCCACTGATCGGATTGGGTCAACGGGTTCGCTTGCGGCCCCCGTAGCTCAACCGGATAGAGCACCCGCCTTCTAAGCGGATGGTTGCAGGTTCGAGTCCTGCCGGGGGCGCCATTTCGATTGGTCTTCGGAGCTTTGCGCCCTGAGCCCATTATGGGTCGACACGCACAGGGACGTCGCTGTCCTCCGGCAGGCTCAGAGCGGTTGACCGGTCGGCCCCTCGCCGGGGTTGGTCTTTTCGCTTACGGTCCGGCTCCATTCGCCGGCGCGCGCGGGGAGGAGTTAAGCCGATGCCGACAGACGATCGTTCCGACCAGGCCCAGCCCGAAACCCGCGCCGAACCCAACCCGGAGACCAGCGACGTCTTTACTGACGGGTTGAGCGGGACGGTTGACCCCCATTGGGTCACCACCGTGATTGGCGCAATTGGTGATCGGGATCGTCCGCTCTTGCGCAGCTTGCTCGCCGACCGCCATCCCGCCGACGTCGCGGACTTGATCGAGGAATTGTCCGAGGAGCGCATCCGGCTCGCGGTCAATCTCGCGCCGG
This sequence comes from Maricaulaceae bacterium, assembly GCA_050331475.1. Taxonomy (GTDB): domain Bacteria; phylum Pseudomonadota; class Alphaproteobacteria; order Caulobacterales; family Maricaulaceae; genus JBHJGU01. The sequence continues at coordinate 34,799 of JBHJGU010000124.1, forward strand.
ATATGTTCACCGGCGAGGTCCTGGCCGAGCTCGACGGCGAGGTGTGCGCCATCGTTATTGCGCAGCTTGATGCTAAGCGGCTCGCCCAAGCCACCCGCGAGCTCGACTCCGACGACGCCACTTACGTGCTCGAAAGCTTAGACGAGACGATGCGGGCGGCCGTGCTTGAACAACTCCCCGCGCGCGATCGGGTCGCCGTAGAACAAGGGCTGGCGTGCGACGCGGAGACCGCGGGGCGGCTGTTACAGCGCGAGTTCATCGCGGGTGCGCAGTTTTGGACCGTCGGCGACATGATTGACTTCTTGCGCGCGGCCAAAGACGACGACCTGCCCGATTTGTTTTTTGAGATTTATGTGGTCGACGAGGCGTTCCGTCCGGTGGGCGCCGTCCCCGTGTCCGCCTTGGTGCGTTCGAGCCGCGACACCCGCTTGGAAAGCTTGATGAGCCCGCCTCAGGTGCTGATCCGTCCGGAAATGGACCAGGAGGACGCAGCCTATTTCTTCCAGAAATACCACTTGCCCGCCGCTCCCGTGGTGGATGACGCGGGACGGCTGACCGGTGTTCTGACGATCGATGATATGCTTGATGTCGTACGCGACGAGGGCGGGGAGGATTTGCTCGCCCTCGCCAATGTGGGCGAGGCGCGGGCGAAAGACACCGTCGCGCGATCCGTCCGCGCGCGCGCGCCCTGGCTGTTCGTTAATCTGGGCACCGCGATTTGCGCGTCGATCGTGATCGCCTTGTTTGCCGAAACCATTGAGCGCGCGGTGTCTCTGGCGATCTTGATGCCGATCGTCGCCGCGCTGGGCGGCAATGCCGGCGCGCAAGCGCTCGCGGTGGCGGTGCGTGCGCTCGCCGCGCGAGAGCTCTCCGATCAAACCGCCGGACGAGCGGTGTTCCGAGAAGCCGCAACCGGGCTGATCAATGGGGTGATGCTCGCGGGCGCGCTCTCGGTGATCGCGTGGGTGTGGTTCGATGACGAACGCATCGCCGGGGTGATTGCGGCGGCCATGGTGATCAATCTCTTCGTGGCGGGTTTGGCGGGCGTGCTTGTGCCGCTAGGCCTCAAGAAAGCCGGAGCGGATCCGGCCGTGGCCTCCTCGGTTTTTGTTTTGACCGCGACCGATATGACCGGTTTCTTTGTCTTTCTCGGTTTGGCGCGCCTGGCGCTAGGGGCCGGCTAGACCGGTTCGGCGCCCGGCTTGCGTGACGAAGGGCAACCACGATGCAGGCATCCCGAAACGAGACAGCCATGACGCCACGCCTCACGATTTCGCGCGACGGACTCGCGTTTATCAAAGGGTTTGAAGGCTTGCGCCGAAAAGCCGCCCGGCTCGCCGACGGTCGTTATGTGGTGGGCTATGGGCACACCCGACACGCGCGTGCGGACCTTGAAGTCAGCGAGAAAGAAGCCGAAGGGCTTCTGATCTACGATCTCGCGCCGATCCAAGACTTGATCAATGACGCGATCTACGCGCCGCTGAACGTCCACCAATTCGACGCGTTGTGTTCGCTCGCCCTGAATATCGGGGCGGACAACTTCCTCCAATGCGAAGTGCTGTCGCGTTTGAACGAAGGCCGTCCGATCGAAGCCGCCGCGGCCTTTGATGTTTGGCGCCGGGCGCGCTTGGGCGACCGTGAAATCATCGTCGACGGGTTGGTGCGTCGGCGCGCTGCGGAACGGGCCTTGTTCCTGCGGCCGGTTGACGGGCCGATCGCCGCGCCGACCCCGGAATTGCCGCCCCGGCGGGATGAATTGGCCACCGATCTGTTGATCCGGGAAGCCGCCTTGCATGTGCCCATCGATCTCAACGCGGCATCGAACACCCTGGGTGAGCCGGAACCGGTGGAGCCACCCCAAGGCGCGTCCCTGATCGCGTCGAACCGTCCCCTCAACGTGGCCGCCGCCCAAGTGAGCGAGCGCTTGGCGAAAATCGGCGCGGAGGCGTTAGAAGCCGCCGAAAGCCTGGACGACGCGGCCAATGATCGGTCCGAGGACGTTAGCGTAGAGACCGAGGATACGCCGGACGCCGCGCCGGATGTGGTGCCCGAAGCCCCCTCCGAAGCGCTCTCTGAAGCCCCCTCCGAAGCCTTCGCAGAATCGGGTTTGTCTGAGACCGAGGACACTGTGGTCGAGGCCGCCGATGACGACGCTGCGGCGGGCGACGCTGTGGCGGCGGCCGATGACGCGGGCGAACTGGCGGACGAGGACGCGTCTCAGCCGGGAGCGGAGACCGAACCGCCCCCGGTGACGCGGCCGATCCAAGTGGTGTTCGACCCCCCAGCGGAGGAGGCGACCGCCTCCATGACGGGGGAGGACGACCTGGAGGCCGCGCCCCTGGGCGCGCGCGCGACCCTAATCACCTGGTTAACGATATTCATCGCCGGATTAGGCGGGCTGGGCGTGGGCGTATGGACGACGCGCGCGATGTGGACTGACGGGCAGGGGGCGCAAACCTGGCTCGATTGGGTGTCGGGACCGGGCTTAATCATCCTGTGCATTCTGGTGGTCGCGGTGGCCGGGTATATCGTGTTCACTCAGTCTGGCGGCGACGCAGATGGTGCGCCCGCGGAACCTGAAACCGATCTGACCGAGGAAGCCGAGCGGGCCGAGCCGCGCTAAGCGCGCTCGCCGCCCTGGCGATCGGCTCTACGAGCGCGTAGGGTCGTGAGGATCCAAAATCAGAGAGCGGCCCCTTGATCGCGAACGCTTACCGGACCCTGAATTTCGCCCTTGGCGACACCGCCGAAATGATCCGCGACACCGTACGCGACTTTGCCCAGGCGGAGCTGGCGCCGATCGCCGGCGAGATCGATCAAAAAGACGAATTTCCCCGCCATCTCTGGCCGAAATTCGGTGAGCTTGGCCTTCTAGGCATTACGGTCGAGGAAGATTGGGGCGGCGCGGGGCTGGGCTATCTCGAGCATTGCATCGCCATGGAGGAGATCTCGCGGGCCTCGGGCTCGGTGGGGCTGTCCTACGGCGCACACTCCAACCTTTGCGTCAACCAGCTCCGCCGCTGGGGCACGGACGCGCAGAAGCGACGCTACCTTGAACCCTTGATCACGGGCGAGCATCTGGGCGCGCTCGCCATGTCCGAACCCGGCGCGGGCTCGGATGTGGTGTCGATGCGGTTGCGCGCGGACAAGCACGGTGATCGGTACATCCTGAACGGCTCGAAAATGTGGATCACCAACGGACCCACGGCCGAGACACTGATCGTCTACGCCAAGACGGACCCCGAAGCCGCCAGCCGCGGCATCACCGCCTTCATTATCGAGAAGGGTTTTAAAGGCTTCTCGATCGCGCAAAAGCTCGACAAGCTGGGCATGCGCGGCTCGGAAACCGGTGAGCTGGTGTTCGAAGACTGCGAAGTGCCCGAGGAGAACGTCATGGGCCCGGTCAATGGCGGGGTCGGCGTGCTGATGTCCGGGCTTGACTATGAGCGCGCGGTGCTCGCCTCCGGCCCGGTGGGGTTGATGCAGGCGGCCATGGACGCGGTGCTGCCCTATCTCCATGAGCGTAAGCAGTTCGGCAAACCGATCGGCGAATTCCAGCTGATGCACGGCAAGCTGGCGGATATGTATGTCACCCTGTCGACCACACGCGCTTATGTCTACGCCGTCGCCCAGGCGTGCGATCGGGGCGAAACGACCCGGAAAGACGCCGCCGGCGCGATCCTTTATGCGGCGGAGAAGGCCACTTGGATGGCGCTGGAGGCGATCCAGGTCCTGGGCGGAAACGGCTATATCAACGAATACCCCACGGGCCGCTTGCTTCGCGACGCGAAGTTGTATGAAATTGGGGCCGGCACTTCGGAGATCCGTCGCTGGCTGATCGGCCGGGAGCTGTTTGAGGAGACGGCTTAACGCCTCCCATGCCTTACCAAAACAGGTTGAAGATCAGTGCCGGCGCTTTAGCCTCGGCGTCCCACACCCAGCATTGGGCGTAATGAGTTTCCGGCACGAGGCAGGCGACTGGCTGATCGTTCGATCGCAAAGCTTCCCATCGGGCGGCGTCTTTGGTGAACGCGGGCTCGACCTCCGCCCACTGGCCGCCGAACTCAAAGCCGTTCAGCCCGAGATCGGCGTGAGGGGGCAGCTCGGCGCCCGCATGTAGGACCGGCGAGGATTTCTCTGCATAAAGCGCGCGCACGTCGTCGGCGCTTGGCGCCGGCGCGTCGGGTCCATCGTCGTAGAGAAAGAGCGGCCCTTCCCAGAGCACGAACCGACCGGCGTCGGTCAGCACTGCGAATTCGGCCCGTGTCGTGCTCCGGTTCGCACACGGGCCCGGGTCGGCGATCATGGTTTCGAACCGGTCCTCAGCGTCTGCTTGCGTGAAGGCCCCCCTATGGGTGAACCGCAGATCGCAGGCGGACGGCCCTGGGAGGGTGGCCAGCGGTCCCGGCTCGATTTCGATTGCGGTCGGGGCCGCGGCGTCGCAGCCTAGAAGGCTGAGACCCAGCGCGAGGGCCAACACGCGATCAATCATACGGCGCTCCATTAGACGCGCTTGACGGCGCGTCAGCCCTGGGCCGACATCGCACACTGACCAGAGACAAGCCAAGGGGCGTGATCCATTGAAACACCGACTGAGCCCGCGCGCCTGCGGATCAGCGTTCATTGCGTTGGCTTGGGGGCTTGGTGCGGCGGCCGCCCAAGAGGCCCCGTTGCGCCTAGACGTCCCCGTAGCCTGCACGCTGGGCGAGGACTGCTTGGTGCAAAACTATCTCGACCATGATCCCGGGCCGGGGCGCGCGGACTTCGCTTGCGGCCTTCTGAGCTATGACGGCCATGACGGGACCGACATTCGCACGCTGACCCTGGCGCAAATGCGCGAGGGCGTGGCCGTCTTGGCGGCTGCGCCTGGACGAGTGATCGCGGTGCGCGACGGCGAGCCGGACGTCAATGTCAACGTCATCGGTCGCGACGCGGTGGCGGGCAAAGAAGCGGGCAACGCCGTGCGGATCGCCCATGGCGACGGCTGGGAGACCCAATACAGCCATTTGCGGGAGGGCTCGGTGCGTGTGCGTCCGGGCGAGGTGGTTCAGGCCGGACAAGTCATCGGTCAGATCGGTCTGTCTGGCTTCACGGAGTTCCCGCATCTGGAGTTCGCGGTGCGCAGAGACGGCGACCACATTGACCCGTTTGTGGGCTTGGTCGAGGACTTTGCCTGCGGCGGGGAGCGGTCGCCTTTGTGGACGCCCACCGCCGACGCGGCGCTCGCTTACCGACCCACAGGCCTGCTCCAAGCCGGGTTCGCGGACCAAGCCCCTGACCGTGCGGCCGCCGCGCGAGGCCAGTATGACGGGATCGCGCTCGCCGCCGATCGGCCCATCGTTCTATGGTACGAGGCGATGGGGGTGAAAGCGGGCGACCGCCAACGGCTTCGATTATCGGGGCCGCAAGGCGCAATCCTCGATGCGGACACGGTTTTGGAGGCGGACAAGGTCGTCTGGTTCGCGTTTGGCGGTCGACGCGCGCCCGAGGGCGGTTGGCCGGCGGGAACGTACCGCGCGGACATCACGCTGAGCCGAGATGGGGCCATTCTGTTCGCCGCCGAACAGCAAGCGGATGTTCCCGCGACTGAGAGGCGGATCCCAGGTGACTGAGGTCCGTCGACTCGCCGGAGACGACGCCGTCCCAGCCGCCGAGGCGCTAAGTGAGCTGATTGCTTAGATGGAGCCCGATTGGCGCATTGATCGCCCGGCCGACCCGAACGGGCTCTCTATAACGCTCGCCGATGACAGCGTTGTCTTGATTGTGGCCTTCGACAATGATCGCCCGGTGGGCTTCGTCTCCGGCTATGAAGTGCGCGCGATCACCGCGCGGGAGCGCTTGGTGTGGTTCTACGACATCGCCGTCATCCCCCAGGCGCGACGTCGCGGCGTCGGCGGCGGTTCGCGCGCGCTTTCCCCAAGCGCTGATTTGGAGCGGCATGGATGCGGGCGCGCCGATGGGGCCGAAAAATCCGCGCTCGACAAGCTTGTCGCCGGAAGAAGAGGCGGCTCGCATGGCGTTGCGTGGCCTAACCCCTTAATGTCGCCAAGGGAGTGGGCCGGTGATCAGTGTCGCCGTGCAGGCCGAGTGATTTTCGTGAGCGCGGTTTTCGACAGAGATACTGAAGGTGCGCCGGATCGCGGAGCCATCCACGCCTTGGGTCGAGGCGTTTCACTGGAGCGTTTTGAGCGCCGCGGATTGGAACCCTTCGACCGGGATCTGTTCCGATCGGCTGACGCGTCTCTCGTGCCGCAGGACGTCGCCACGGACCAGTAAAAGCAGAACGTTTTTTTGAAGAGACCGAAAAACCGAAAGTTCGTGGACGACAGCACGTCGATCGATTATTCACCGTCTTTATAGAGTTCAGCTAAATTGCTTATAGTGAGTTTATTTCCAATAAATTCACCCGGCGTCAGATCAATTTGGGGTGACAACATCGCGTATTGCTTGTCGATGGTGCAGTTTTCTGGTTTTATGATGCGGTAGATTAGTGTGCGGGTCCGTCGGAAAAATAAGCGAAAAAGGGAGTAGATTCATGTTGATGAGACTAGCTGCGCTGACCGCATATGTTGCGATTTGTTCTGGCGGGCCGGCATGGGCGCAGGAAGCCTCGCAGGATTTGGAAATTCGTATCACGCCGCGTCCGCAGAGCGCGGAGGAAGCTCTGGAGACCTATTTAGACGAGGGCGCTTACGACGCCGAGCGCGATTTGGTGCTTTCGATTGACGCCGCGTCGGACGCTTATTTGCGTGATGATCTCTCAGCCGCCTCTTCGGTGTTGCAGAAGGCGGTCCGGCGCGCCGAGCGCGCCAACGCCCCGCCCGAAGTCCTCGCGCAACTTTATGACGGGCTCGGCAATATCGAGTTTCGCCGCGGCAAAGTCAGACGAGCGCTGTCGACGCGGAAGAAGGCCGTTTCCGAGGCGAAACAGGCCTTCGGGGCCGGCGATATTCGCGTCGTCGCGCTTCAGGCCAATCTGGCCCAGGTCTATCTCTTGAATTCGCTGGAACGTCTCGGTTCCGCCTACCAGTTCGAGGCGCTCCAAAACGTAAAAGAAGCCCTTAAGGACGCCCGCAAGCGTTATGGCGACGCGCATTCAACGACGGTTGCGGCGGCGGTCAATAAGGCCACCGTCGATTACGCGTTCGGTCGAAGGGACGATGCGTTTGAGCTTCTGAATTCCTTTTTGAGCAACCCAGATGTTTCAGGGCAGGATAAAGCGTTGGTGCTTGTCGGCCTAGCTCGGCTTGAACAACGCGATGACAATGTCGACGCTGGGAACGATATTTTCGAGCAGATCATAAATCTCAATTTCGAGAGTGACTCGGTTATTCCTTTGTCGGCTCTCAATGCGGAGGAGGTGATAGACGAACCGTCGCGCGGGCGCGGCAAGGTTACGAACGACGCATCCGCGATCGTTGGCGTCGACACCAGTGGTGACATCGCAGGGGCCACGGGCGCTTTCGCGTTATCGCCCGATCGCCGAGTTTTCGCGTCTCAATTGGCGGGAAAGTCGGTAGATATGCAGTATTGCGTCGGGCCTGACGGGCGAGCCTTCGACATTGGGCCGGTCAGCGTCGATGCGCCCGAAAAGCTCGTTGAAAATGCGCGCGCGGCGCTCGAAAAGCGCCGTTTCTATCCCGTAACCATCGAAGGTCAACGGCCAGCGTGTTCCAAGGAGATCACGCGATTCACGGTGGAGGCGGAGACGGTTAGGAACATACACTCCCGCATTAGGGTCAAATCCGACAATAGCTATCTCGCCACCGACAGCGTTGCGACCGGGGACGGTGTCGTGAGCCGGTTCTGGCAGGACGGTAGTGCGGGCTAGCGGACCGCTTTGCTGGGCGGCGCTGGTTTATCGCGGCTTAGAGGCGCTCAACCACCGCCCCAGTGTCGGCCGGGTCTCAAGTAAGGCGGTCTCAGTGGCTCGAAAACCGGCCTCGACCACAGTCTCATAATTGCGCCAGTCCCGCATGCTCGCGTCTGGGATTTCCGGGCTAATCACCAGATCCGCGTGATCGTATTGACCCTGTCGTTCAGCCGCCGGCATGGCATTTGCCGCGCGGAACAAAACTTGAGCGATGGGCGGGGTGGCGCGGGGGCCGCGACGAAGCATCCATTCCAGAAACGTCGGCGGATTAGCGAATTCGTTCGGGTCCAGGCCAGCGTCGCGACTAACGTCGCAACCCAGGACGGGGCCGATATGGGTCTCGCGCATCACATCAAGCGGAAAGGTCTTCATCACTGCGCCGTCGACATGAACGCCGTCTTCGGCAATGACGGGGGGCAGCAGGCCTGGAATGGCGAGGCTCTTGCGCAAGGCCGATCGTAACAGCCCGGTGCGGTGAATAACGGGTTCGCCTGTCGTCAAATTCGCTGAGACGCAAAAGAAGGGTCGGTCCAGGTCCTCGATGCGGACGTCCCCGAAATGCCGTTTCAGTCTTTGGTCAACCTTCGCGCCGCGGACGAGTGCGACCACAGGCAGAGTGAAGTCGTTTACCGGGTTGGAGCGGACGAACGCGTCACGCATACGATCGTCGATTTCGTCGTCGGTCCACCCCATGGCGACGCTTGCGGCGATCACCGCGCCCATGCTTGAGCCGCCGAGGAAGTCTAAGGGCACGCCACGGGACCGCAAGGCGCGTAGCGCGCCGATATGGGCGTAGGCGCGCGCACCGCCCCCAGACAGAACAAGGCTCACCGCACGGCCCGCCGCCATCCGAGCCAGCCGCGCCACGTCGGCGGAATTTCCCTCGGTCAGGGTGAATAACCGGTCGGGGCGAACCGCGTCGCTCCAGCGGTGGGCCAATGACGACGCCCGCGATCGCGCGCGGAACAACACGAGATCGAGAATGCCCTCCATGGCGCCCTGGGGACGAATGCTCTTAAACGACCGGAAGGGCGGCGCTACATCCGCGTAACCGACGACGATCAATCGATCCGCTTGTCGGCGCGCGCGGTCCGACCACTCCGACAACCGCGCATCGGCGAGATAAAACACTGCGTGATGATTACGCTCTATGGCGTCAAACCAGGTGCTGGTCTCTAAGCGGGCTCTGGCGTCGATGACGCATGCTGCGCGGCCGCAGTCCTGAAGCGCCGCGACCAGGGTGTCCAAGACGGCTCGGGCCGGGGCGAGGTCGCCATAAACGAGGACCGCGAACGACTGTGGCGCAAAGGCCAGATTAAGTCGCTCAGCGCGTTGGCGGCGAGCAATTAACCGCGCAAGGTTTACCGCCAGGTTCGCCGAGCCTTGCACAGCACGGCCAAACGCTTTGCTCGGTAGGATTAAAATCTCGGTGTCGCGCAAAGCCACGAGCGCTCGGCTATGCTTCGCGGCCCCCGCGGCGAACGCGGTTTCCCCAGCCATTTCACCAGCGCGCAAGATGGCGACTTGACGTCGACGGCCGTCTAACCCCTGCTCGAACACAGCTAAAGCGCCGCTGCGCACCACATAAACGGCCTCGGTGGGGTCACCGGGGCGTACGATTGTCACCCCGCCGGGAACCGCCAGCGAGCGAGCGTCTCGAGCGAGCCGATTGAGTCGTCGGGTTTCGACCCCCTGAAAAACGGCGATCGTTTGCAAGATATCCACAGGCGATGGAGACTTGAGCTCAGTCATTGGAGGCCGACAGGCTCCGTGCGGTTTTTTTGGGCGATCGGCGGTCCGCTTGAAGCCAAGGAGAAGCGACCGTGAAGCGGAGTTGGGGCAATGTTGACGCCCACGACCGCGTCACTTTCTCGTCGGCGGGGCGAAATTCTGTCGAAACGGATTGAAAGCTGCGGGCAAACAACAGATATTTCCGTCAGAGGGCGTGCGGGCCTGATTTGGCTCACCGCTTATCCATTAGTACGACGCTATCCTGTCGTGAAGAAGGAGTTCCGTCATGCGCGCCCGCTGGTCTTTCATCGCCTTTGTGTTCGCCGCTGCGCCAACGGCCTTCGCCCAAGAGGTTCAATCCCCCGAAGCGCTCAACGCGTTGCTCGGCAAGCCAGTCGAAGCCGAGGCTCCCACCGCCGGGCCGACGCCAAGCGCGGAGGGCGAGGGCGGCGGCGCGTCGGTGTTCGAAGTTTCCGCGCCTCAAGCGGTCGACATTAACCGCGACGTCATTATCGGCGAGCGCGGCGCGACGGAATGGGAAGACTGGGACGACTTTAATGGCGACACCGAGCGCTATATCGCAGTGCGCGAGGAATGGTTGGTCCAAGACGGCCCGGGACGCGTTCAACTGCCGTTTGGGCGGGAATTTGGCGATCCGAAGGGCGATCGGCCGCCTGAAGATCAATTGCTGTTTCCCGACACGGAACGGTTGGACGACCTAAACCAAATCCTGGGTCGCTGAGCGCGCGCATTCGGCGCGTTGTAAAGGTGTTCCGAGCGGCGTCGCCCCGATGGGCGGCGCCGTTCGCGTTCCGGAAGAGAGATGGGTAATGTTCAATAAGATGATCCTCTTGGGGCTGGCGGTCGGGGTTCAGACAAGCCTCGCCCATGCGGACATCGCGTATCACTACGCCACCGCGGACGAAGCCGCCGCCATTCTCACCGCAGACGATCCCTACACCTTAGGTCTGCAGCCCAAGGAAATCGGCGTCCAGATGCAAGACGCCGCGAAAACCACGCGCGCGGATTTGAACGCGCGCTATCGACGGTTCGCAGCAGACTGGGACGCCCGGCAAACCGCGACGATGGATCAGGTGATCGCTGATTTACAGCCGGTCTTGAGCTTTTTGGAGTCGGCGCTGCCTGAGCGCGTGGCGCTGATCAAGATCGACGGCCAGTTCATTCCGCCGCACACCCGGGCGAACGCGATCGTGTTCCCCACCGAAGTGCTCGGCGCGCCGGAGGAGGCGCTCAAGGATTTGTTCGTCCACGAGCTCCACCACGTGCTCTCACGGCATAACCCGGCTCTGCGCGACGACCTTTACGCACAGGTGGGCTTTGAGCCCTGCGCGTTCGAACCGCCCTCGGCGGTGACCGAGGATCGACTGTCGAACCCCGACGCCCCGGTTTATCGGCACTTTGCGCCTATCGCTGAAGGCGCCTTAGACGTGGACGGCGCGGACGGGCTCATCCCGTATTTGTCGATCACTGGTCCGTACGATGGGGAACAGGGCGGAGCTCTGGGCAATTATTTCAAGCTCGACCTTTTGCCGGTGACGGTGTCTGACGGCGTTTGCACGGTTGTGACCGAGGAGACCGGCGCGGTTGTGCGCTTGCCGGGCGATACGGAGGCGTTTTACGACGTCATCGGTCGGAACACCCAATACGTGATCCATCCTGAGGAAATCGCGGCCGTGAATTTCACGCTCGCGATGAACGCCTTGTGGAATGCGCCCGCCGACTTGCCCAATCCTGAGATTGCGGAGCGCGTTCTCAGTTTCTGGCGCGAGGTGGCGCAACAAGCGACCGCGCCCTAAGACGCGATCAGTTGCACGGTAGGTTCCGATTACGGAGCCGGTTGCGGGCTGACTAAGGCTCTGAAGAAGTCATGCGCCTCCGGTGTGGACCATTGAGTGGCGTCTTCAGGCGCCCCCGGGGCGCGAATGACGCCAGTTTGGCGGCCGATTTCTTGACCGTCCGGGCCGATGAGCACCGTCATGGGCAGCGTGCGGCCGGTCGCGGTCCATTGCGCGAGATGGTCGGGGCCCCCGTCGCGCCAATGCGTTAGGTTTTCTGCGCCAGCCTTCGCCAACGCCTGCTCGGTTTTCGCCGCCAAATCAGAGGCGGGTTTTTCGGATTGCACCGCGATCAGCTTGAGACCCTCCTCCGCGAATTCTTGTTCGATCTCCGCCAGGTGCGGCAGTTCGAGCAAACACGGCGCGCACCAAGTGGCCCAAAACGCCAACAGCGTGTAGCCGCCTTGAAGGCTGTCAATGCTAACCGGTCCTTCCGGGCTATCCAAGGGCGCGTCGATCAAGTTCAACGAGGGGTCGGGTAAGTAAAATGCTTTGGCGAAGTCCATCTCCGCGATCGGTCCCGTCAAGTTCGCGGGGTTACGGATCGAGCGGGGATTGTCCGGCAAGGCGTCCAGATAGGCGATAAACTCCGGGGACACGGCGTCTTTCAGTGGCCCACTATTCTCGGCGTCAAACCACGCTTGAAACTCGGCGCGAAACTCAGACGGCACGCTATCCACCGTGATCGTACCTTTTGATCCATAGCTTAGGGCCGGACTGGACGCTTTACTGTCGCTTGATGATCCCCCGAAGCCGAACAGAGCGATTGCGCCGACGACCAGCGCGAGGAAGGGCGACACCGCCGAGAACGAGACGAAGCATGGATGGATGATCTCCTCAAAATTTATTGAATTTCGATATATTCGGTAGGGTTTTGGGTGTCTATGAGCCGGCAATCACGCTTGCGTGACGGCGCGCATCCGACGTTACGGAGCAGCGCTTTCGCCGACGAGAGCGCTAAAGAAATCATACGCTTCTGGGGTCGACCATTGGGTCAATGGTCCTCAGTGGCGGTTGCGCGTGCGTTTATAGCGCCGCTATCGAGAACACGCCTGCGTGAACTTCATCGGCGCTGCAACACCAGCACGACGTAGCTGAAGTCCTCGCAGTTACGGTCATAAACGTTTGCCTCATTCGCCATGAGTTGGGCGAAGTCTTCGGGCAGATCGGCAGGCGCGACCGCCAGACCGGCGCGTATGTCGGCATAGTAACTTAACCAGGCGGACTTTGGCAGGATCGCGTCTTCGAGGATCTCAAATCCGGCGGGTTTAGCGTGTCCGCGCAGGCTAGGGAGGTCCGTCATCCCAGGATAGTCGTCGGCCCAAAGCCGAACCGACTCTTGGGACGGCGTGTGGGTCAACCAAACCGCATCGGGCACGACCAACACCCCGCCTGGTTTGAGAAATCGCCTCCAAGAGGTGAGCGCTTCGGGTAACCCCATCATATAGGACGAACCTTCGGACCAAATGAGGTCCAGGTGCGCCTCAGGCCAGTCCAGCGCCGTGAAATCCGCTTTGAGTGGGCGGACCCGGTCCGTCAAGCCCGCGGCGCGAGCGGCTTCGGCGAGCACCGCCAGGCTGGGGGCGGAGACATCCGCCGCAATGACGTCTGCATCCAGAATTTCGGCTAGCGCGAGGGTCGCCGCGCCCGAGCCGCAGCCCAAATCCGCGCCTTGCGGTCGGCCGGGCAAAAGGAGCTTAACGCGTTCGAGAATCGCACGAATTACGCGTCATCGCCGGGGCCCTGGCGGGGTAGGTTGGCGAAAAAGTCAAAAATTTCCGGTGTCAGCGCGAAGGTCATGCTGTGAGCTTTCGGGTTTAACGGTCCACAGGAAACCGGTCGGGCGGCTCAGGACGGTGCGGCGTCGATCCTCGAACCAGCGCGCTAACTCGCGTCGACCGTGGGTCTCTCGCTCGCGCTGACACGCTGAGGCTCCGCCCATGCTCCGGTCTAGGGCGCTCCCCTGCGACCGGGGGCGCGGCGGCATTGCGCTTCGGCTCCAGGGCGGGTTTAGTCCGCGGGTCTCATTTTCCGCTTATTTGTGAAAGCGCCGCCCATGTCCCAGCTGAAATCCACGATCGACCCGCAGTCCGCTGCGTTCAAAGCCAATGCCGAGGCGATGGCTGTGTTGGTGGAGGAATTGGCCGACCGGACGGAGATCGCCGCCCTGGGCGGGTCTGAGAAGGCGCGGCAGAAACATTTAAGCCGAGGCAAACTGCTGCCGCGCGAACGGGTGGAGCGGCTGTTGGATCCCGGCGCGCCGTTTCTCGAACTCTCGCCCCTGGCCGCCTATGACATGTATGAGGGCGACGTGCATGGCGCCGGGTTGATCACGGGTGTGGGCCGAGTGGAGGGGCGCGAGGTGCTGATCGTGGCCAATGACGCCACGGTCAAGGGCGGCACCTACTACCCGATAACCGTGAAAAAGCATTTGCGCGCTCAGGAAGTCGCCCAAGACAACCGCTTGCCTTGTGTGTATTTGGTCGATTCCGGGGGCGCAAACTTGCCCTACCAGGCGGATGTGTTCCCCGACCGGGATCATATCGGCCGCATGTTCTTCAACCAGGCCAATATGTCGGCCGCGGGCGTTCCGCAAATCGCGGCCGTCATGGGCTCGTGCACCGCCGGCGGCGCCTATGTGCCCGCCATGTCCGACGAAAGCGTCATTGTACGCAAACAGGGCACGATCTTTCTCGGCGGCCCGCCATTGGTGAAGGCGGCGACGGGCGAGGTGATTTCGGCTGAGGAACTCGGCGGCGCCGATGTGCATGCTCGCCGTTCTGGTGTGGCCGATCATTACGCCGCCAATGACGATCACGCGTTGCAAATCGTGCGCCGGATCGTTTCCAACCTTAACACCGTGAAGACGTCCGGCTTGGCGCTGCGCGAGCCACGCGAGCCGCTTTACGATCCCGAAGAACTCCTCGGCGTCGTGCCCCAGGACGTGCGCCAGCCCTATGATGTGCGCGAAGTGATCGCCCGGCTGGTCGACGGTTCCGAGTTTGATGAATTCAAAAAGCTCTATGGCGAGACCATTGTTTGCGGCTTCGCCCATCTCTACGGCATGCCCGTGGCCATCCTGGCCAATAACGGGGTGCTGTTCTCCGAAAGCGCGCTTAAAGCCGCCCATTTCATTGAGCTGGCGAACCAGCGCGGCATCCCGCTGGTGTTCTTGCAAAACATCACCGTGTTCATGGTGGGCTCGAAATACGAAACCGGCGGCATCGCCAAGGACGGCGCGAAAATGGTCACCGCCGTAGCCTCCGCCCAGGTGCCGAAATTCACGGTGCTCATTGGCGGCTCCTATGGGGCGGGCAATTACGGCATGTGCGGGCGCGCCTATAGTCCGCGCTTTCTCTTCATGTGGCCGAACGCGCGCATTTCCGTCATGGGCGGGGAGCAGGCCGCCAGCGTGCTCGCCACCATCAAACGCGACACGATCGAGGCTCAGGGCGACGAATGGCCCGAAGAATTAGAGACCATGTTCAAGGTGCCGATCCGCGCGAAATACGAAGAAGAGGGCAGCCCCTATTACGCCACAGCCCGGCTGTGGGATGACGGCGTTATCGCACCCCAAGACACCCGCCGCGTGCTGGGCCTGGCGATCTCCGCCGCGCTCAACGCGCCGGTCGCGCGGAACCAAGGCTTCGGCGTGTTTCGGATGTAGGATACAATTTTCGGTTTATTCGAATGGTGAATTCGTAGTTCTGGAGTACAGCTCTTACGGTTATTGGGTGTGGCTTGAAAAGCGGACGGGTGTTTCTTTATCCGAAGAATTTGCAAAATTTTTAATCGAAGAGAATCAATGATTAAAATTTTAATGATGCCCATGATCATGTTGAGTGGTAATTTATACTCCTCATTTGAACCTATTGTTGAATATATAAAGTCGAACGACGTCAGAATTATTTATGTTTATGAGAACCATTATATCCCGGAACATAGATTGTTTACTGCATGCTTGATTGAAAATCTATCGAACAGAGGTATAAATTTAGAAATACTTGCTGCGGAGATGTTTGATTTACAAATAGAAGAGTTCAATGGCTCGTATATATATGATGGCGTTTATGGTGGGTATGTTCAGGAGCCTTATGCCGCTGAATTAGTCTTTTCTGATTATGAATTGGGTTTAGAGCTTATCGCTTACGATGGGGGTAAAGATTATACTCGGTTCTCTTGGCCGTTTGGCGTCGAGAAAAATCGACGGAATGAGCGTGAAGTGCCCGGCGCGTTCAAGATAGCAAACGCGATTTCTGAGAGCGCTGATGATACATTGACGGTCGTGCATGCGGGCGGAGGTCACATTAGTAGAATAGAAAAAAATAAGAGTCATCAAAATAGATCAAGTATCCTAGATAATTTATTTGATATTAGGGGCGTGCGGATTAGTCAAATTTACCCACGACATGACGATTATAGAAGAGATAAGAGTGTAAAGAATACAGAGTTCATTATCGTCCCAACAAGTCAAGTTTATAATAATTCAGGAGATATCCGACACGATTTTGAAGTTTTGCATCCAAATTTTTCGGAGATTACGGATCGCGAGAAGGAACTTTATTTTTCAAAAATTTGTACCGAGAGACAATTATATCATATATCTATCAAAAATAAGTTGGATCATAACAAAAAATATAGACTAAAAACTTATAGAGATAAAGCCGAAGGACGCGGCATTCCAATTAAGGGCTTTGCGTTTTCGGGTGAATTTAGTGATCTAACAGCACTGCTTCCCGAAGAAAAATTATCTATATTTATTTCCCAAATCGATTCCTTGGGCTTAGATCATTTGATTAAAAGCATTGAATTCCGGACCGGCGATCATACGTCTAACGAAATGGATTTTGTTATCAACCCCATTAGTGCTGAATGATTTTTCATTTAGTGGAATATCCTAGCGAGTGGTTGTAAGAATTATTATATTTAAGTGATGGTGCGATGCATTCGATATTTATTGAGGATGACGATCTTGCCGGAACCAAGGTAACGGCGTCTTCTGGATGTAGAGAACGGCGCCTGGCCGTCGCGCCGTTTAGGCGCCGGTTTTGGTATGTTACGGTAAGCCCATGACCGCCGCCCCGAAACTCATGACGGCTGATGAATTCCTCGTCTGGTGTCTCGACCAAGACGATAAATGGGAATTGGTGGGCGGCGTTCCCGTGCGCCCCAGCGCCATGACCGGGGCCACCCAACGCCACGACCAGATCGTTGTGAATATGATTGTTTGCCTGGGCAACCGCCTTCGTGGCCAACCCTGTCGGCCGACTACCGACGACGTCGCCTTTAAAGCCGTCAATGGCGACGTCCTCCGGCCCGACGTTACGGTGGAGTGCGGTGGTGATCCCGACACCAGCCTGGCCAGCCGCGATCCGCGGGTGGTGGTTGAGGTGCTTTCGCCCTCAACCCGCCAGGTCGACCTGATCCGGAAACTCGAAGCCTATAAGGCCCATCCGGGTTTGCGCCACATCGTGATGATCGAGCCGGATCGGATCGAGGTGTTGATTTGGAGCCGTCCGGAGGCCGACACGCCCTGGGCTCTGGCGACGCTCACCGATCTGGATGCGGACTTGGCGTTCGACGCGCTCGATATCCGCGTGCCTCTGAGCGAGGTTTATGACCGCATCGCGTTTGAGGACGTCACGACATGACCGCTGCCCCCAAACTCATGACCGCAGATGAATTCCTCGTCTGGTGTTTGACCCAAGACGGCCGCTGGGAACTCGTGGGCGGCGTGCCCGTGCGCACGGACTTAGCGGTGGATTTCGCCGCGACCGGTGAACCTATCGAGCTGATGACCGGCGCCACGCGTCGGCACGACAAAGTCGTTGTTAACATTTTGATTGCGCTAGGAAACCGACTACGCGGCGGGCCCTGTCAGCCGCATACCGACGATGTCGCGTTTCGAGCGAGCGCGACCCACGTCCGTCGCCCGGACGTCACGGTGGATTGCGCGAGCCAACCCGACGACCGCTTGGACAGCGATGATCCGCGGGCTGTGTTCGAAGTGCTCTCGCCCTCTACGCGTCAGATCGACCGCCTGGAAAAGCTTCAGATCTACCAGGCGGATCAGAGACTCCGCCATATCGTGTTGGTCGAACCGGCGGAGGTGAAACTGATGGTTTGGAGCCGACCTGATGCGTCGGCGGATTGGACGCTGAGCGTGCTCACGCGCGTTGAGGAGACTTTGGATTTGGACACCCTCAACGTCGTCGTCCCGCTCGCGGAGATCTATGACGGGCTCCCGATGGAACCCGAAGCGTAAGGCGCGGCGAGGCCAAACGTGCTAAGCTCAATCACGTTGGGTTGGAAAGGGCGCGCGGGTGGATCCAAAAACCATCGCTCTTATCGAAGGCCATCCTGATCCCGCTGGCGGGCATTTGTGCCACGCGCTGGGCGACGCCTACGCGCAAGGCGCCGAGGCGAGCGGGTTCACCGTGCATCGCCTCGCCTTGTCCCGGCTCGACATACCACTGATCCGCACGAAGGACGAGTTTGAGAGCGCCCCACCGCAGGACAGCGACATCGCGCGCGCGCAAGCCCAACTCGCCCAAGCTCAGCATTGGGTGTTTGTCTATCCGCTTTGGCTGGGGACCATGCCCGCGCTTCTGAAAGCGTTCTTGGAGCAGGTGACCCGCGGCGGTTTCGCGCTGACCGTCAACCCGGAGGGCGTGCCCAAGCCAGGACTGAAGGGCCACACCGCCCGGGTTGTCATCACCATGGGCATGCCCGCTTTCGCCTTCCGCTTGATGTTTGGCGCGGCGAGCTTGAAGACTCTGCAGTCCGGCATTTTGGGCTTTGCGTGGGTGCGGCCGGTGCGCGCCACATTGATCGGCGGCGTAGACGGGTTGAGCCCCAATAAAGCCGAGCTTTGGTTAGAGCGTGTGCGCGCGCTGGGCCGCGAGGGGCGGTAAGCCGCGGACGGGCGAGCGAAAGCGGGCTTGGCCAAGCCGGCCCTGTTGCTACATCTCCAAGCGACCAACAGGGGAGGGAACGCCATGGGCCAGGTCGTGATTTGGCACAACAAGGGCTGCGGATCGTCGAAAAACGCGCTCGCCTATCTGCAGGACAAGGGCGTTGAGCCGGAACAATTCCTGTACATCAATGAAAAGACGGACGCCGCCGCCATCAAAGCCGTTATAGAGAAAGGCGGGATGAAGCCGTCGGACCTGCTCCGCCCGAAAGAAGCGATCGCCGAGGAACGGGGGCTCTATGCCGAGGACGCTGATGAGGACGCCATCCTGGCGGCTATGGCCGAACACGCTCGGCTGATCCAGCGCCCGGTGGTGATCACCGAAAAAGGCGCGGTGATCGCCCGGCCGAAAACCAAGATCGACGACATTCTTTGAGTTTGGCGCGCGGGCTCCGGCTCGGTGCGCCTTGGGAGCGCCGCATGATCAAGCTTGTCCTCGTCACGGCCCTTTGCCTCTTTAACTTGGGAGGCGTCGCCATGGCGACCGAAACCCCCGAATACACCGTGCTTGAGGCGGACGGCGCCTTTGAATTGCGCGCCTATGAGCCGATTATTGTCGCGGAAACCCAAGTGCGCGGCGGGCGGCGCGAGGCGGTCAATGGCGGGTTCCGCCGCTTGGCCGATTACATTTTCGGCGGCAATCAATCGGGCCAGAAAATCGCCATGACCTCTCCGGTAACCCAAGAATTGGGCGCAGAGGCGGCTTCCGATGCAGGCCCGGACACGGCCGAGGGTTGGAGGGTGGGCTTTCTCATGCCGAAGGAATACACTCTCGACGCCCTGCCCACGCCTGAGGACACCGCAGTTCGGTTAACGGAAAAGCCCGCGCGCCGCATCGCGGCGGTCCAGTTTTCCGGCAATAATTCGGACGACAAACTCGCAGACCATCTGAACGAATTGCGCGGCTGGATGGCTGAGCGCGGGCTTAAGCCCGCCGGTGCGCCGACGTTTGCTTATTATGATCCGCCTTGGACCTTGCCCTGGCTCAAGCGCAATGAGGTGCTGATCCCCGTGGTTGAGGACGCTTAACGCTGCCGTTTCCGCCCGCGAGCCCGATTTACTGCGCAAACGGGGTTGATCGCGCGGACGGCGCGGGCGAGCTAGCTTGTCGAGAACAATGATAAGCACTGGAGCGCGCCATGCCGGCTTCCGACCCGAGGCCCGCCACGGCCCATTTGGACGAGATCGAAGACGGCGGGTTGGAGCACGGCGCACGTTACGCCGCGCGCTGGAAGTCGCTGACCAACGCCATTAGCCTTTACCAAATTGGCGCCCGGCTGGTGTCCGTGCCCCCGGGCAAAACGGCCTGGCCGTTCCATCGCCATCTCGCCAATGAAGAGCTCTGCATCATCGTCTCCGGCGAGGGGGAGGCGCGGATCGGCGAGGAGCGCATCCCCGTGCGCGCGGGCCACGCCACCGCCCATCCGGAGCGGGGTCCGGCGCACCAATTGATCAACACTGGCCGCGAGCCTTTGGTCTATTGGTGCATCTCCACCATGATTGACCCAGACACGTTCGAGTATCCGGACAGCGGCAAATGGGGCGTCATTGGCGGGGACGCACCGCCTGGACGCCTTGGCCCGCGCGAGATCAGCGTCTGGTTCTACCCCGACAAGGCTGGGGTCGATTATTACGACGCCGAGGACTAGCGTCGGCGCGGTTTCTCGGCTCAGGAGTTCCGCTTATGTCTGAAGTCAGCCCCGTCATCCTTGACGCCTCCCCGGGCGGCGTCGCGGTGGTGATGCTCAACCGGCCCGAAAAGCACAACGCGTTCAACACCGAAATCATCGAGCAATTGTCCGACGCCTTTGAGACGCTGCGCGCGGCGGACCATGTGCGGGTGGTGTTTGTTCGCGGCTCGGGCAAGAGCTTTTCCGCCGGCGCGGACCTGACCTGGATGCGGGCGGCGGCCGACTACACCCACGACGAAAACGCCGCCGATGCGCTTAAGCTCGCGGAAATGCTCGAACGACTGCATAGCCTGCCGCAAATGACCGTGGCGCTGGTCAATGGGGTCGCCATGGGCGGGGGAGCCGGCCTGGTCGCGGCGTGCGACATTGCGGTTGCGGTGAAGTCCGCGCAATTCCGCTTTTCGGAAGTGCGCTTAGGCCTCACCCCCGCAACGATCTCGCCCTATATCATTGAGGCGATCGGCGCGCGCAGGGCCAAAGCGCTGTTCGTCTCCGGCGAAGGCTTTGACGCGGCCTATGCGGAAAAAATTGGTCTGATCCAATACGTTGTCGAGGATCCAGAGGGGCTTGACGCGATGATGAGCGAGCTAGCGGACTTGGCCTTCCACACCGCCCCCGGCGCCGTGGCGGACGCGAAAAAGCTGGTGCGCGATGTGGCCGGCGAACCCATCACCCATGCGCTTTTGGCGGACACCGCAAAACGGATCGCCGATCGCCGCGCCAGCGAAGAAGGCCGCGAAGGGCTCGCCGCATTCCTGGACAAACGCAGACCCAGCTGGTCGCCTGAACGATAACGCCTCAGTGTGCGTCCCACGGCTCGCCAAGTCGAGACGTTCGGGCCATAACAGCGGCGGTCAAAGCCTTGAGGAAGCGTTATGGTTCAGTCCGTCCTTGTCGCTAACCGCGGAGAAATCGCCGCCCGCGTGTTCCGCACCGCCGAACGGTTGGGCTTGCGGACGATTGCGGTGTTTTCCGATGCGGACGCCGGCGGGCTTCATGTGCGCGCCGCCCATGAGGCGATCCGGATTGGACCCGCGGCGGCGACCGAGAGCTATTTGAATATCGCCGCGCTGTTGGATGCGGCGCGGAGCACGGGCGCGGACGCCGTCCATCCCCGCTACGGCTTTTTGTCCGAAAACCCGGACTTCGCCCAGGCGGTGATTGACGCCGGTTTGGTTTGGATCGGCCCCCGGCCGGACGCCATCCGCGCCATGGGCCGCAAAGACGAAGCCAAGGCGATTGTCTCGGCGGCCGGGGCGCCGGTGGTCCCCGGTTACCAGGGTGACGACCAGTCCTTGGCGCGCCTGCAGAAAGAAGCCGACGCCATCGGCTATCCGGTTCTGGTCAAAGCGGTCGCCGGGGGCGGGGGTAAGGGCATGCGTCGGGTGGACCGGGCCGAGGACTTCGCCGACGCGCTGGGTTCCGCGCAACGGGAGTCCGCCAAAGCCTTTGCCGACGATCGGGTGTTGATCGAGAAATTCATCCAAAATCCGCGCCATATCGAAGTTCAAGTGTTCGGCGACACCCACGGCGATATCGTGCATTTGTTCGAACGCGATTGTTCGGTCCAACGCCGCCACCAGAAAGTGCTCGAAGAAGCGCCCGCGCCGGGCATGACTGAGGCCATGCGCGCGGCCATGACCCAAGCCGCGATCAAAGCCGCCAAAGCGGTCGACTATGTGGGCGCGGGCACGGTGGAGTTCATCGTCGACGGTTCGGGTCCGCTGCGGCCTGACGGCTTTTGGTTCATGGAGATGAACACCCGGCTACAAGTGGAGCATCCGGTGACCGAAATGATCACCGGGATCGATCTAGTGGAATGGCAAATCCGGGTCGCCCAAGGCGAGGCCTTGCCGCTCAAACAAGACGAGATCGGTTTTACCGGCCACGCCATTGAGGGCCGGCTCTACGCGGAGGACCCCGCGACCGGGTTTCTGCCCTCGATCGGCGATTTAGAGCGCTTTGACCTGCCCGAGGATGACTTTGGCGACGATTACGCCGCCCCCGCTGAACGGCCTTGTGTGCGCGTGGAGACGAGCGTGGAGCCCGGCGACACGGTCACCCCCCATTACGACGCTATGATCGCCAAGCTTGTTGCTTCGGGCGACACCCGTGAGGAAGCGCTCGACGGGCTGATTGGCGCGCTCCAAGACGTTCGGGTTTGGCCGGTCAAAGTGAACGCGGGTTTCATGGTTCGGTGTCTGCGCGATCCGGATTTTCGCGCCGGCGATGTGGAGACCGGCTTTATCGCGGCGCGCGAGACGGTTCTGAAACCGGCTCAGCCGGGGGCGGTGTTTGAAACCCTCGCCATTGCTGCGGTGTGCGCACGCGGCGTTTTCGATTTGGACCTAAAGCCGCGCGACCCTTGGGACGCGAGCGACGGGTTTCGGTTGAACGCGGAGCCACGGGTGTCTGTGGCCCTGACCGTGGAGGACGCGCGGTTCGATCTCATCTTGACCCCGTCGGACGAGGGTTGGCGGGTGCGCAGCCACGACGAGGCGGTGGAGATCATTCCGCTGGGCGGCGGGGTGCGGGAAGATCTCACCGAAGGCGAGGCGGTGTTGGAGGTTAACGGCGTCGAGCGCGTCGCGTCGTTCGAAATGCGTGCGGATGGCTTGCGGGTTTTCCTCGACGGTGAAGCGCTAGACTATGGCTGGCCGAACCCGGAAGCGGCGGCGGATGCGCTCGATGCGCCGCCGGAGATCAAAGCTCCCATGCCCGGCAAAGTGCTCGACGTCCGGGTCTCCGAAGGCGACGCTGTCGAGAAAGGGCAAACACTCGTCGTGCTTGAGGCCATGAAAATGGAACACGCTTTGACCGCGGCGCGCGACGGTGTCGTTGAGGCGCTGCTTGCGACCAGCGGTGATCAGGTGGACGCGGGCGCGGCGTTGGTGCGGCTCAGCACAGCCGGGTAGGGCGGGAAGTGACCGAGCCGGAGCCTCCCTCGGAGATCGAGCGCTTGGCCGCGCACATGATGCGCACGGAACGCTTATTTCTACGGGTTTCCGTCTGGCAGACCGTCTTGTCCGTGGTGGGCGCCCTGATCGGCGTGCTCGCGCTTTATGCGGCGCTGACCGAAAGCGCCGAGGTGCGCAAGCAAACCGAAGCCGCCGTCTGGCCCTATCTGCAAGTGACGGTGTCAAATTTCGGCGGGCCGAACCCCCGCGGCGCCATCGTGGAGTTCTCGTTCACCAACGCCGGCGTCGGGCCCGCGCATTTGCGCGCCGTTCGGGTGACCGCGGACGGTCAAGCGCGGACGAGTTGGGAGGAGATCATGGCGCTCTCCGGCATCGAAGATGACCATGTGAACACCAACACCGTGTCCAATTACGTCTTTCAGCCCGGTGAGACGCTCGTCATGCTTGGCATCCGCACGCCGGCTTTCGCGGAGGCGTTTCTCGCCAACACAGCGGAGACCGGCAACGCGTATATCGATTATTGTTATTGCTCGATTTTCGACGCGTGCTGGCTGGCGGACAGCCGGGTTTTGCCGATCATACCCAAGCCGGTCGCGCAATGCCCCGATTACGGCCCCGAGGCGTTTCAGGGCTGAAAGAGCGTCGTAGCGGCGGTTATGGCGCGACCAATCAGTGTGACTGGGATCAAGATGCACCATACCCGAACCGCGCAGCAGGCGCGGCGAAAGGGATCTCACACCTGTAGACATTCACAAGAACGTAAACTATTTACTATCTCTGGTCGATTGCATCTATCTTGCACTGGGGGTTGCAAATCGGACTCGCTCTTGGAGCGAGGTCTAAGGGGGGCGCGGAAGAGGGGCGTCCAGTTTATAAAAGGGCAATAAAATATTTTTGGGATCGCTATAGATATGGGTCAGGAAGATACTTTTATAAAAATTCCGGTCGAAGCGGCAAGACAGCTTGATGCGTCAAAGCGCGGTAATAACATTGCTCGTGCCTCAATGATTATTAGCTTATTTGCGTTTTTGGCTAGCGCCGGTACGACTTTATTTGCCTGGATGGAGGTCAACGAACTTCAGCAAGTTACAGATATTGCGACGCAAGAACTCGACGAACTCCGCAATCAAAACGAGATTGAGCAAGATGAAGTTGATCAAATTAGAATTCAGAACAAACTAATTGAACTTCAACTTGAAGAATTGAACAAATATGTGGCGATTGAAGTTTTACCCTTGGTCGAGATGACCACAGTCGCCGGCGCGCAATCGTCCGAAACCGGGTCACAGTTCGATATCATGATGACCAATAATGGGCGCGGCGTCGGCCATTTGCGGTCTTTGCGTTTACAAGTTTATGGCGAAGTCCAATCGAGCTGGGCCGATGTCGCGCTGACCTTGGGTCACCCGGGCGCTAGTTTCGTCACCACAGACGTGGTCGATCGCGCTTTATTGGTGGGCGAACCGGTGCCGATGATCAGCGTACGCTCGGAAGGTCTGGCGCGGGCTCTGGCCCGGGCCATGACAGCCGATGACACCAATATCGCGTATTGTTACTGCTCTTTCTTTGACGACTGTTGGGTGGTGGACAGCGCACGCGGTTCGATGGAGCCCGAAGAGATCGAATCGCCCAATCAATGCCCGGCTTATGGCGAGGACAACTTTCAAGGCTGATCCTTCGGGACCGGGCAGACGCCCGTCTTATCCACAGATCGTTGCGCGCTGGCCCCTGACCCCGACGATCGAGTCGCGCTAGATCATCGAATATGAGTCTGCATTTGATCAAGCTGTGTGTCGGCGCGGAGACCCTCGACGACCTCGTTGACTGGCAAAACCGCTTAATGGGGGAGAAGCGCGCGCTCGGCGATTTCCCGGTCCCGGACCATGTGACCCGCATGGCGCCGCAACGGCGCGACGCTGTGCTGGACGGGGGTTCGATGTATTGGGTCATCAAACGCGTGATCCAAGTCCGCCAACGCATTTTGGATTTGGAGACGTTTAAAGATAGCGACGGCGTGCAGCGCTGCCGCATCGTGCTGGATCCAACGCTGCACCCCACCCAGCCGCGGCCGAAACGGCCCTTTCAAGGGTGGCGTTATCTCAAGCCTGAGGACGCGCCTCGCGACTTGACCGATCCCGCTGCTGGGGGCTCGGAGCTGCCCGCGCCGCTGCGCCGGGAATTGTTAGAACTTGGCGCCTGGTAAAGCTGGCAAATTATCGATTAGCCGGGTTCGCCCAAGCCAGGCCGCGCCTAAGACCCGCGCCGGGCGGTCGACAACGGCCTCAAATGCGGACAAGTCGGCCGCATCGCGCACCGCCACGTAATCGACCGACGAAAAGCCTGCGGCTTGCAGCGCCCTCACCGCATCCGCTTCGATTCGCGCCGCCGGCTCGCCCGGTGCGGCGCGGCTAGCCGCCTCGGCTAAAACACGATTGAGCCGGCTGGCGATCGCGCGCTCAGCCGCGCTGAGATAGGCGTTGCGCGAGGACATCGCCAAGCCGTCGGGTTCACGCAAGGTCGGCCCGGTCCGGATCTCCACGCCAAGGTCGAGGTCCGCCACCAGCCGTTTGACCACCAAGCATTGCTGGAAATCTTTCTCGCCAACCACCGCCACATCCGGGCGCACTTGGTTGAACAGCTTCGTCACGACGGTGGCGACGCCGGCGAAGAAATCCGGGCGAAAATCAGTCTCCAGCCCCAAAGCCGGACCCTCTAATCGGATGGTGGTCGCGAAGCCTTTCGGATACATCACGCGCGCGTCGGGCGCATAAAGCAGGTCGCAGCCACGCGCCGCCAACAGCGCGGCGTCTTGGTCAAGCGTGCGCGGATACGCGGCGAAGTCTTCTCCCGGGGCGAATTGAGCGGGATTGACGAACAAGCTCACAACCACCCGATCGGCCTGCGCCCGCGCCTGATCGAGCAAGGATAGATGTCCCTCATGCAAAGCGCCCATGGTGGGGACAAATCCGATCCGCAAACCGTCCGCGCGCCAGGGACGGAGGGCTTGCGCCAAGGCGTTCGGCGTTTGAACGAGGGGCAGGGGAGTGGCGGCGGTCATGGCGGTCCTTTGAAGGCGTGCGGGCGGAGTGGTTTAACGCGCCATTTACGCTATGCCCGGCACAAGGATGAATATGAAGCAATTCTTAGCCCTTCTCGGATGGCTCGCGTTGAACGGTTGCGCCGGCCAAGCGGACCTGGATGCGCAAGCCGCGCCGGCGAGCGAAACCGCCGATGTGGAGCAAATCGCTGACGCGGTTGTGGCTCGCTTGCGGCGGTCCGCCGAAGCCGGCGAGATCGACCCTGCGGCGTTAGCGTTGGCGGTCGCCGGCTTGCGCCGCGGCGACGCGCCTCCGGTCGTTGAACCGGAAGCCGCGGACGCCAGGCCCAACGGACCAGCCGTTGCGACCCCCGCCCTTCCGCCGACCGCGGAAGTGGAACAGGCTGAACCCGAATTCGAACCGACTGAGCCTGTTCCGGCTCAAGGCGCGTCGGCGAGCGTGGGTTCGGCGAGCGAGGATTTCCCGGGCCGGAGCTTGCTGCACGCTTTGCATCTGGCCTCTTACCGCACCTTGGCCAACGCCCAATCGGGGTGGCTGGAGCTTGCGGGCGAGCATGGCGATGCGCTGAGCCGTTTGGAGCCCCGCTTGGAGCGGATCGATCTGGGCGAGCGGGGCGAGTATCTGCGGCTGAAGGCGGGGCCGTTCTACACCCAAGCGGATGCGATGAAAGCGTGTGAGGCGCTGGCCGCCAAGGGCGTATACTGCGCACGCACCGATTACACCGGAACTCGGTTGCCCCTCTAAGCCGGCTCGCAAGGGCTCGCGCGTCGCGATAAGCTTGCCAGCGTCGATTCTCACTTGAGACGGGCTGGCGCTGATGATTCGGTTTCCCCTCGGCGGGCGCAATAAACCGCCCAAAGTCGCGCCTAAGGCGACGGAAAAGCCTCAAGCCGCTCCGCGACTTGCGCCGCGGCCGCCCGGCGCGCCGCCTCACGTCATTGTCGTGGGCAATGAAAAGGGCGGGGCAGGCAAGTCTACCGTCGCCATGCATCTGACTGTAGCTCTGATGCGCATGGATTTGCGGGTGGGGTGTGTGGATTTGGACCTGCGCCAGCGGACCTTCACGCATTATCTGGAAAACCGCAAAGCGTGGTGCGCGCGCAACGGGGTCGCCCTACCCATGCCCTCAGCGCCGATCGTCGAGGCGAGCAAAGCGCGCAATCTGGATGAAGCGGAGGTAGAGGAGACCGCGCGCTGGAGTGAAACGCTCCAGGCTTTGGGCGACGTCGCGGATTTTATCGTGGTGGATAGCCCAGGCAGCGACACCTTCCTGTCCCGCCGCGCCCACTCTTACGCCGACACAATCCTGACCCCGGTCAATGACAGCTTCCTCGATTTCGACCTGCTCGCGGTGGTGGACCCGATCACGCTGAAAATCGGTCGGCCGAGCGTTTACAGCGAAATGGTTTGGGAGGCGCGCAAGATCAAAGCGGTGCGCGATAAGAAACCCGCCGATTGGGTGGTGATGCGCAATCGCATGTCCCCCCTTGAGGCGCGCAACAAGCGCCGGGTCGGGGAGGGATTGAGCGCGCTGGCCAAACGGGTGGGGTTTCGCCTAGCGCCGGGCTTTTCCGAGCGCGTGATTTATCGCGAATTATTCCCCACGGGCCTCACCTTGTTGGACCTAACCGAGGAAGGCTCCACCACGGCGTTCACCATGAGCCATGTCGCCGCCCGCCAGGAGGTTCGCGATTTGCTCATCGTCTTGAAATTACCGGGCCTTGAAGGGGCGGCTCTCCGCTTCTAGCTTCTCCATCAAGTTTTGGAGCCCCTATGGCGAAACC
>JBHJGU010000125.1:0-8180 GCA_050331475.1 Maricaulaceae bacterium
GGGCGAGGATCCCGCGAGCCAGGTTTATGTGCGCAACAAGGTGCGCGCGTGCGAACAAGCCGGCGTGCGATCGGACACGATCCGCCTGCCCGCGGACATCGCCCAAGCCGCCCTTGAGGCGCACGTCTCCGACCTGGCCGGGGACAAGGACGTGGACGGGATCCTGGTCCAACTGCCTTTGCCCCCGGGCCTAAACGCGGACGCGGTGATCGGTCTGATCCCGCCGGAGAAAGACGTCGACGGGCTGACCGAGGCGAGCCAAGGCCGGCTCATGCTCGGCCGTCCGGGCTTGCGGCCCTGCACGCCCGCAGGCTGTGTGGACCTCGCCCGCCATGCGCTGGGCGATCTCACCGGTGCGCATGCGGTGGTGATTGGCCGGTCGATTTTGGTGGGCAAGCCCGCGGCGCTGTTGTTCCTGGAGGCGAATTGCACGGTCAGCCTCGCCCATTCGCGCACCCGCGATTTGGCGGGTCTTTGCCGGCAAGCGGACATCCTTATCGCCGCTGTCGGTCGGCCGCACATGGTGGGCGGGGATTGGATCAAGCCGGGCGCGTGCGTCATCGATGTGGGCATTAACCGGGTGTCGGACCCGTCCCAAGGGTCGGGACGAACCCGGCTTGTGGGCGATGTGGCCTTTGGAGCGGCGCAACAGAGCGCGGGCTGGATCACGCCCGTGCCTGGCGGGGTGGGACCGATGACGATTGCGGGGCTGTTGCGCAATACGGTGCTGGCGGCGGCGGCGCGCCGGGGCTGGGACCGGCCCGAGGGCCTCTAACGCCCGCTAAAACGGCAAAATATTGCGGCGCTTAGAATACGCCAGATAGCCAATGTTCGCACCAAACCTTAGGCCCACCCCAGTGCGGATCGGCGCGAGGGTGACCCCGTCGGCGCGCTGATAATTCACGCCCAGGCCGGCGATGAAATAGCCAGAGCCTTCCACGCCCGGGAAGCGGCAAAAAATCCGCTCCGCATCGGTGATGTTATAAACCAGCGTAAAGCTTTTCGAGGCGTTACCGCCGAAATCAAACCCGGCGGACGGACCTTGCCAGAACACGGTGCGCCGTTCCCCGGTCTTCATCACCAATTCGCCCCGGCCATAACGGACCCCGCCAATAAAGGCGGCGGCGAGTTCTTCCCCAGCAATATAGCCCACAGGGTCGCCTTGTTCAGAAAAGACGCGCTCGACCACCGCGCCCCCGGCCTCCGCGGTGACGCCGAAGAAATCCACTAGCTCATCGGAGATTTCGTCTTCAGAGAACGTGTCTGGGCTCCCCGGCGCGGGCTCAGCGTCTTGCGCCGCCGCCCCGCCCGCCATGAGCACCGCCGTCATACCGCTCAACAGCACAATGCGCGCCAGACGCCAAATCATGGAGGCGGGTCCTTTCCTCTGATCAATGCGAGGTAGCTTAAACCGGTTTCCGGCGGTTTTGAGGCGTTGACGCTAGCGCCGCTTCAATTTAATCCGAGCAAAAGAGCCGCTCTAAGTCTTTGGTTTATAGTGTTTTCGAACCGCAAAACCGCTTACACTTTTGCTGAGAACGCTCTAGCGGATCTCATTGCTGAGCAGCGGCCAGAGCCGCGGCCGCCAATCCCGCGGCATGCGCCAAATCCAAAACGCGGCGAGCAAGAAACCGCCCCCGCCCAGGATCGCCGTCACGTTAAGCACATAAGATCGCGTAGGGCGGCCATGCAGAACGGATCGATGCCGGGCGGGGGCTTCCGGCAGGTAATCCACCCCCAACGGGGCGCCCACGCGGAACCGGCGCGCGGTTTGCCGGCTTTCACGCACCTCGCCCTCATAGACCGCGCCGCGGACCTCAAAGCGGTAATGGATGTCCTGAACCCGGGCGCCGCGGCTGCGCCAACGCACCCTGTAGGGTGCGCTAATCTCGGTGATCTCGCCTTGGACGCGAACCCCGCGCTCCTCAAGCGCTTTGACCAAGGGCACGGTGTCGAACAGACCGGTCCACCCCGCCCACACCGTGACCCCGCCCACCATCAGCGCCAAGGTGATGCGGTAGGGCATGTTGAATAGGATCGGCGCACGACAAGCCATGAGGACAAGGGTGGAACGGCGTCGCTAAGCCCCGGTGAACAGCGCCTGACGTATTTATCGAATTACCGGAAATCCCTGAACCGGCCGCGAGGGTTCGCTTGGCGACGCCCCGGCGCCCGGCTATATCGCTCAAACGTTTGGCCCAGGACCCCTTATGACCCCGCTGTCCCGTATCCGAAATTTCTCCATCGTCGCGCATATCGACCACGGCAAATCCACCCTCGCCGACCGGCTCATCCAAATGACCGGTGGGCTGAGCGAGCGGGAAATGTCCGCCCAAGTGCTCGACAATATGGATATTGAGCGCGAACGCGGGATCACCATCAAAGCTCAAACCGTAAGGCTGCATTACACCGCTCAAGACGGCGAAGATTATGTCTTGAACCTGATCGACACGCCCGGGCACGTGGACTTCGCCTATGAAGTCTCCCGCTCGCTGACCGCGTGCGAAGGCTCGCTTCTGGTGGTGGATGCGAGCCAGGGGGTGGAGGCGCAGACGCTCGCCAATGTCTACCAAGCGCTCGACAACGATCATGAGATCGTCCCCGTCCTCAACAAGATCGATCTGCCGGCGGCCGAACCTGAGCGCGTGCAAGAGCAGATCGAAGACGTGATCGGCATTGAAGCCACGGACGCGGTGATGATCTCGGCGAAAACCGGGCTTGGGGTGGAGGATGTGCTCGAAGCCATCGTCCAGCGTCTGCCGCCGCCGCACGCGGGCGAGCCGAACAAGCCGCTGAAATGCTTGCTGATGGACGCCTATTACGACGCCTATTTGGGCGTAGTGGTGCTGTTCCGAGTGATGGACGGCGTCATCAAAAAGGGCATGAAGATCAAGATGATGTCCACCGGCGCGGTGTATCCGATCGACCGGATCGGCGTGTTCAGCCCGAAAATGACCCTTATCGACAAATTGGGTCCCGGCGAGATCGGCTTTCTGACCGCTTCGATCAAAGAGGTGGCCGACGCGGCCGTAGGCGACACGCTGACCGAGGACAAGAAAGAAACCTCCGAGATCATCGCCGGCTTCCGCCCGGCCCAACCGGTGGTGTTTTGCGGCCTGTTCCCCGTCGACGCGAACGACTTTGAAGATTTGCGCGACGCCATGGGGAGGCTTCGGCTCAATGACGCGAGTTTTTCCTTTGAGATGGAAAGTTCCGCCGCGTTGGGCTTCGGGTTTCGCTGCGGTTTCCTCGGGCTGTTGCACTTGGAGATTATCCAAGAACGACTGAGCCGGGAGTTCGACCTCGACCTCATCGCCACCGCCCCCAGCGTGGTCTACGAGCTTTCCATGCGCGATGGCGAGGAGATGAAGCTGCATAACCCCGCCGACATGCCCGACGTGATGCAGATTGAGGAGATCCGCGAGCCCTGGATCACTGCAACGATCCTGACCCCGGACGAGCATTTGGGGGCCATCTTGCAGCTTTGCCAAGAACGCCGCGGCGTGCAGAAAGACCTCAGCTATGCGGGCGCCCGCGCCATGGCGGTCTATGATCTGCCACTCAATGAAGTCGTTTTCGATTTTTACGACCGGCTGAAGTCGATCTCCAAGGGCTACGCGTCGTTCGACTACCAAATGCAGGATTACCGTGCGGGCGATCTTGTCAAAATGCAGGTGCTGGTCAATGCGGAACCCGTCGACGCGCTTTCCATGCTGGTTCACCGCTCGCAAGCGGAACGCCGCGGCCGGGCCATGTGCGAGAAGCTGAAAGACTTGATTCCGCGGCATCTCTTTAAAATTCCGGTGCAAGCGGCGATTGGCGGCCGGGTGATCGCGCGTGAAACCATTGCGGCGATGCGTAAGGACGTCACCGCGAAATGCTATGGCGGCGACGCCACGCGAAAGAAGAAACTCCTGGAAAAACAGAAGGCCGGCAAGAAACGCATGCGCCAATTCGGCAAGGTCGACATCCCCCAAGAGGCCTTCATCGCCGCCTTGAAGATGGATGACGGGTAGGGCTTGGCGGACCTTGCAGACAGCGCTCTGGTGGTGCGCGGCGGGTTTTGCACCGCCGGTCTTTTTGAAGCGGGCTCTGGCGTCACTCTTGATGAGCAAGGCCGTTTGACGAATGTCTCGGTCAACGCGGCCTTCGGTGTGTCCTTGGATCGTTTGACCGCATCGATTCCAAATCGACAAATCGGGGTGTGTCGGCTCGCGGAGATTGAACGCCTGAGCGCCCTCATAAAGGTGGGTTCTGCGGCGGCCGAGTGAAACCTTCGATGAAAACTGTATCAAGTTAATCCGAGTCGAGACGCGGCTCTGAGTCTTTGGTTTGTCGCGTTTTCGAACCGCAAAGCCGCTTACACTTTTGCTGAAAACGCGCTAGCGCGCGACCAAATCCGCCGCCAACCCCTCCCGATAGCTCGGGAACCGGGGCCGCCAGCCTAGCTCCGCCTTCAGTCGGGCGTTCGAGACCCGTTTGGATTCCGCATAGAACTCCCGCGCCATGGGCGAGAGCTCAGCCCGCTCGAACGCCACATCCGGAGGGTGGGGCAAGCCCAACAGATCAGCGGCGTAGTTTGTGACGTCTTGCGGCGGGGCCGGCGCGTCGTCACAGACGTTGTAAACCGCGCCCGGATTGGGTCGCGCCATGGAGGCAAGGAGGGCTGAGACGATGTCTTCGCGATGGGCGCGGGAGAACACCTGGCCCGGCTTGATGATGTTTTGCGCTTTGCCGGCTTTGAGCTTTTCGGCTGGCCCGCGACCCGGCCCGTAAATGCCCGGCAGGCGGAAAATCTGCACGTTCAGACCAGTCGAGATCCACGCCTGCTCGGGCGCAAGCCGGCGCCGACCCCGTTCGGACATTGGCGCCGGGGCGTCGTCTTCAAACACCCAGCCCCCAGCCCGGTCGCCATAAACCCCGGTGGTGGAGAGGTAGCCCACCCAAGCGGGCCCCGGCGTGCGGATCAGATCGCCCAAGGCAAGGAACGCCGGATCGCCCTCGGGCCCGGGCGGGGTGGAGATCAGCGCGTGGCTCGCCGCCCCCCACGCTGCGGCGAGGGCGGCCCCGTCCTCCAGCGCGAACACTTCAACGCTGTGGGCGCGCAGAACTTCGGCCTTTTGCGGATCGCGGGTGGTGCCCCATCGCCGCTCCGCCCCTGCGGCGTCGAGCCAGGCTTGCGCCACATAGCCCGCGCCCAGCGCCAAACAGCGCCGCGGCGTGGCCGGGTTCGGGTCTGTCGTGCTAAAGCTTTCAGCCATGAAATCGCTCGTCTTCACCTGCCTCGCCATGGGCCTAGCCAGCAGTGCGTCGGCCCAACAACGCCCCGCCCCAGCGGACGCGGCCCGCTATCAAGACTGTTTAGCGCAAATCGAGGTGTCCGCGCCTGCGACCATCATCGCCGCGGAGACCTGGTCGTTCGAAGGCGGCGGCGCCTTGGCCGAGCACTGCGCCGCCTTGGCTGAAATCGCAGCCGGGGACCCGGCCGCGGGCGCTCAACGGCTTGAAGAGGCCGCGCAAGGCGCAGACGCCCGCCGGTACGGACTCTTGAGCGAGTTTTGGGCGCAAGCCGGGGGCGCGTGGTTTGTCGCCGGCCAGGCGGACCGGGCGGAGACGGCGTTCTCCAACGCGATCAATCTGCGTGAGGGCGATGCGGAGCTTTGGATTGACCGCGGCGTCGCCCGGCTCCAACTGGAGGCTTATGATGCGGCCGAGCGCGACTTCTCAGAAGCCTTAAAGCTGCGTCCCCGCGATTTGGAGGCGCTCAAACTCCGCGGCCGGGCGGCCTATGAACGCGGCGACCTAGTCCGGGCGCAGGCGGACACAGACGCCGCCCTCGCCCGCGCTCCCCAGGATGTGGAGGCTTTGAGGCTCTTAGGCGATATCCGCGAAGCGCGCCGGCTCGAACGGCTCCCTCAAACTCAATAGCTCAGCCGGACGCCCGCTGAAATCGTTCGTGGTATGCCCGGTCTGGCGCGGCCGTCAGGGGCGAAGACGGGCGCGTCGGCGAACACGGCAAACAACTCGTCGGTGGCGTTTTCCAGCTTGAGGTCGAGGGTGCCGCGCGGGGTCGGCCGCCATTGGGCGATAAACGTCAGGATGAACTCATTATCGGAAAACAGCGTGTTGGCGTCGTTCAACGGCCAAGCGCCGATATGGCGCAGCCGCGTTTGCAAAAGCGCGCGCTCGTAAATGGGCGGGGTCCAATTGAGCGTGACATTGCCAATGGTGCGCGGCGCCTCGGCGATGCGGTTGCCGTCAAACGGATCGGGCCCGTCCGCTGCGCGTTGGATGAACCGGAAATCCTGAAACGCGAACGCCACGTCCGCTTTGACGCCATAAGGCGCTTGGACCGACCCCGCCCACTCAATCCCTGCAAACCGTTGCGAGCCCGCGTTCACGGAGATATTGCCCGCCGCGGTCTGCACATCCGTGATCACCCCGTCTCGGCTCACCGACCAATAACCCACCAATTCGGAGGACCAGAACCCGCCAGTCCACCGCCAGCCGATTTCGCCGGAGTCGATGCGCTCGGGCTCCAGTTCGAACTCCGCCTGACCGGCTTCAAGTTGGTAAAGATCGCTCTCGCGCGGGATGCGAAAGCCGCGGGCGTATCGAGCGAACAGGCTATGGCTCGGATTGAGCGGCCAAACCAAACCGGCCTTCGGGCTCAGCGCCGTGAACCGGTCCACCCGGTCCTCAACTTGGAACAAAGCGTCCCCGGGAGCCTCCTCTAACGCATTGTCGAAATCATAGCGCAGGGCGTCAAAGCGCAAACCCAGGGTAATCTCTAAGGGGCCGAGCGCACGTCGATGTTGGAAAAACGGCGAGAGCCCGCGATACGCCACTTGGTAGTCAAACTGCACCCCTTGCAAAAACAAGTCACCGAACACCACAACGTCGGGCGCGGTCTGCACGGTGAGCCGGTCGAAATCGGTAAGCTCCACGTCGAGACCGACAATCGTCTGCGCGCCGCCGCCATGGTCCACATAGGCGCGCGGCAACAGCCCCACCGTTTCCACCCGGGCGTCGGTGCGCGGAGTGGTGGCCGGTTGAAAGGTGGCGGTGGCTTCGGACTCTTGAAGCCGCCAATAGGGGGTGATCTCCAGGCTCAGTCGGTCGTTCGCACGCCAGGCCAAGCGCGTGGAGGCGCGCGCATAGGTCCCAACCTCCACCGCATCTTCCACATCCACAAGCGGGCTAAGCCCCGAACTTGTGGACTCGGTGACAAACACGTCAAAGGGTTGGGCGGTGGCGCTTTCGGTCTCAAACCGGGAGAAGCTGAGAATGGTGTCCGCTTCAAGCGCGCCCACGGTCCAGTTATGCCGAAGCTGGCCATGCGCTCGGTTAAACGCGGTCTCGTCGCGGAAGCCTTCCTCGCCGGCATGGGCGAGGGTAAGGCCAAGGCGCTGGTTCGCGCTAATGGCGCCACTCAGATTGGCGGCGATATCAAACGCGTCGAACTCGCCATAACGCGCTTTGAGCGACGCGGTAAAGGGGTCGGTGGGCGCAGTCGTGCTGACCGCCACCACGCCGGAAAACGCGTCCGAGCCGTAAAGCGCCTCCCCGGGTCCGCGCAGCACTTCGAGCCGATCCGGCGCGGCCAGCGCCAAGGAGGCCGCCAGCGCGGATTGGTCGAAAAAAATCGACGATTGCAGCGGCACCCCGTCTTCGAGGAACAAGACCCGATTGTCGAACGCTAAGGGTTGGCGGATCAGCGGGATTTCGCGGGGGCCGTTGAGCCCCGCGAAAAACACCCCCGGCGCGGCCGCTAGCGCATCGCCGATGCGCAAAGCGTTCAAGGTGTTGAGGTCGTCTGCGTTAAGAACCGC
Organism: Maricaulaceae bacterium; assembly: GCA_050331475.1. Classification (GTDB taxonomy): domain Bacteria; phylum Pseudomonadota; class Alphaproteobacteria; order Caulobacterales; family Maricaulaceae; genus JBHJGU01. The sequence goes on from JBHJGU010000125.1 coordinate 7,833, forward strand.
AACGCTGGCGGCGGTACGGTCCGCGCGCTCCGGTCGGCCGGTGGTCACCACGACCGTGTCGATCGCCTCGGGCGGCGGCGTCTGGGCGAGGCCCGCCGCCGAAGCCGCGCAGGCGCTGATTACGGCCGCCCGAAGGCGTAAGACGCGTTGCCGCCACGGGTAACCGGTTTGGTGGTACGCTAGCGGTCGTAACCGGTCGCGTTGATCAAATCGGGAATATCCATCGCCCGCACCGCCTCGGCCTGCTCGGGACCGGCCAAAGCCGAGTCCCGCCCCAGGGTTAATCCCGCCCCCTCGCATAAGCGATTCAAGAGGTTGAACAGCCCGGTGATCAACACCGCCTGGTGC
>JBHJGU010000126.1:0-3560 GCA_050331475.1 Maricaulaceae bacterium
TGGCGGGGCGGGATTTCTCAGCCATATCGCGGCTACGATGCCCGCTTGGGCGTTACCCGTCCAGCCGTTCGTTGCGATCTCGATTATGTCGTTCGCCTTTTCCGCCGCCGAAATCGCCCAGCTCCGGGCGGGCTTGCTCGACTGGTACGACCGGGAGGGTCGCACGCTGCCTTGGCGCATTAGACCCGAGGACCGGGCGGCGGGACGAACCGCCGATCCCTATCGCGTGTGGCTGAGCGAAATCATGCTTCAGCAGACTACGGTGCCCCACGCGACGCCGTATTATGCGAAATTTCTCGAACTGTTCCCCACCGTGCACGACCTCGCCCGCGCGCCGCGGGAGACGGTGATGGCGGCTTGGGCCGGGTTGGGATACTATGCTCGGGCGCGCAATCTTCATGCTTGCGCGCAGACAGTGGCCCGCGATTTCGGCGGACAATTTCCGAACACCGAAGCCGAGCTTCTGAGCCTGCCTGGGGTCGGCGCCTACACCGCCGCCGCCATCGCGGCCGCCGCGTTCGATCGTCCGGCCAATGTGGTGGACGGCAATGTGGAGCGGGTGATCACGCGGCTCTTCGCGCTTGAGGCGGCGCTGCCGAGAGCCAAGCCGGAGATCAGGCGATTAGCGGGAACGCTGGTCGCCGACGACCGACCGGGCGATTACGCGCAAGCCCTGATGGATTTGGGCGCCACGGTGTGTACGCCGCGCCAGGCGCGCTGCGGCGCGTGCCCGTGGTCGATCTGGTGTCGCGCGAGGGCGGAAGGCGCGCCGGAACGCTTTCCGATCAAAGAGAAAAAACAACCCAAGCCGGTTCGCTACGGCGTTGTGTTCTGGATTGAGGCGACGGGAGGGGTATGGCTGCGTCGACGGCCGGATCAGGGCTTGTTGGGCGGCATGGCGGAGCTTCCGGGCACGCCATGGCGCGACCAACCCTGGACGGAAGCTGAAGCCCGCATTCAGGCGCCGCTCAGCGCGGCCTGGTCAGTGTCGCCCGGCCAGGTGCGCCATGTCTTCACTCACTTTGCCCTGGAGTTGGCGGTGTGGCGCGCGGCGGCGCCGGCTGGTTTCGCCCTGGCTGGCGGGTGGCGCCAGCCGGTGACCGCGCTCAAAGACGCGGGCCTGCCCAGTGTCATGGCGAAGGCGGTGAAAACGGCGTTGGGCTAAGCGCCCGCCTGTTCGGCCCGGATTTGGGCGCGGAACACGTCAATGGGCGCAAAGCCGTTGTCCGTTTTGATATGCCAATAGGTCCAGCCATTGCACGCCGGGGCGTTCTGCACTTCCGCGCCCACCTTGTGGATCGAGCCCGTGGCTTCGCCCGAGGCGATGGAGCCGTCCGCGCGCACGCGCGCCACCCGCCGACCTTGAGGGCAGTAGAGCTTGGCGCCGGGGGGGAGCAGACCGCGCTCGACCACCGCGCCGAAAGGCACCCGCGGTTCGGCCTTCTTTGATCGGGTGACGCGCAGATCTTCGTGGGCGGTGGGCTGGACCCGATCAATGCGCGTTCGGGCGAGCTCGGCGTATTCCGTCTCCCGCTCGATGCCGATAAAGCCGCGCCCGAGCCGCTTGGCCACTGCGCCTGTGGTGCCGACGCCGAAAAACGGATCGAGCACCACATCGCCGGGGTTCGATGCGGCTAACAGCACGCGATGCAACAGCGCCTCGGGCTTTTGGGTGGGATGGGCTTTGGCGCCGTCCGCCCGGCGCACCCGCTCCCCGCCCGCGCAGACCGGCAAGGTCCAGTCCGAGCGCATTTGCAGCCCGTCATTGAGCATTTTTAGGGCCGGGTAATTGAAAGTCGTTTTCTTCGCGGCTTCGGATTTCGCCGCCCAAATCAGCGTTTCGTGGGCGTTCGTGAACCGGGTGCCTTTGAAATTCGGCGTCGGATTGGACTTGCGCCAAACCACGTCATTCAGGATCCAAAAGCCGAGATCTTGGAGGATGGCGCCGACGCGGAAGATGTTGTGATAGCTGCCGATCACCCACAGCGTGGCGTTATCGCGCATCACCCGCCGCGCTTCGCCCAGCCAGGCCCGGGTGAAGGCGTCATAGGCGTCAAAGCTGTCGAACCGATCCCAGTCCGCATCCACCCCATCCACCTTGGATTGGTCGGGGCGGTGCAACTCGCCCTTAAGCTGAAGGTTATAGGGCGGGTCGGCGAACACCATGTGGACGCTCTGGGCCTCGAGCTTGGCCATCTCGGCCACACAATCCCCGGTGATGATCGTCTGCATGGAACCCGCCGTCGCCCGCTCGCGGTCCGGCCTTGCGCGCGGACTCCCAACCATAACGCCAGCGCCAGGCTTACCAATGCGTTAAAGCGGCTCGCTTACCGGCGCCCCGCGCCGACAGAAATGTCGGCCGACCCGCTCGGCGCTGCGGGGATGCGAAACCGCCGACGGTGGATCGGGCACAGGCCGAGCTGGGCCACCGCCGTGCTGTGCTCTGCTGTGGGATAGCCCTTGTGCTTGGCGAAGCCGTAACCGGGCCAGCGCGCGTCGGCCTCAGCCATCAAGGCGTCGCGAAGCGTTTTGGCGATGATCGACGCGGCCGCGATGGAGGCGGATTTGGCGTCGCCCTTGATTACGGTCTGAACGGCGCACGGTAGCGAGGGCGCCCGATTGCCGTCCACCAACGCCCGTGCGGGTTGGACGGGCAAGGCGGTTACCGCACGCGTCATCGCCGCAAGCGTGGCTTGAAGGATGTTGAGCCGGTCGATCTCCTCCGGTTCGGCGATCCCCACACCCACAGATCCAACTGCGCTGATCTGGGCCGCCAGCGTTTCCCGACGCGGCCCAGAGAGCGTTTTGGAGTCCGCCAAACCTTGCGGCACGGTTGCGGGGTCTAGAATAACCGCGGCGGCGACCACAGGGCCCGCCAGTGGGCCGCGACCCGCCTCGTCAATCCCGCAGACCGGTTGGGGGCCTGTCCGCTCCAATCGAAAATCCGCCGCCATGGCGCGCCTCTGCTCAAACAGGCTCCGACGCGGGCGAGCTTAGAGCAAGCTCAGTTGCCCACCAGCCAAAACTGGCCGTTTGAACAGGTCGGTGCGCAGTTCAAGGTGCGGGTCGCCGAGCCCGAGCCGGTCGGTCGCGAGCTTGAACCGTTTGGCGATGAGCGTGGCGAACACGCCCCGGCCGCGCTGGCGGGTCGACCAGCACGCCTCGTAAGCTTTGCCCCCGCGCATATCGCGCACCCGCGCCATGACCCGGGCCGCGGCGTCCGGGCGATGGGTCTGAAGCCATTCCTCGAACAGATCCTTGATCTCCCAGGGTAACCGCAGCAACACCCATCCTGCGCTCGTCGCCCCGGCCGCCGCTGCGGTCGCCAAAATCCGCTCCATCTCCGGCTCGTTAAGCGCTGGGATGATGGGCGCGACCATCACGGTGACTGGCACGCCCGCCGCGCTAAGCCCTTTGATGGCGTCGATCCGCCGAGCCGGGGTCGCGGCGCGCGGCTCTAAGCTCCGCGCCAGCGCACGATCAACGGTCGTCACGGATACCGCAGCATAGACGAGCCCCAGGGCCCCCATGGGAACGAGAAGGTCGAGATCGCGCAGAAT
>JBHJGU010000127.1:0-6419 GCA_050331475.1 Maricaulaceae bacterium
CCGTCTACGCGGTAGCCCGCTTGTCAACGCTACGCGCACCGCTTCGGCGCGGAATTCCGGGGTTGGTTTCGATGTCATCATGTCTCTCCTTTGTGGCAAAATACCAAGTCAAAGGAGCGGAACAATTCCGCGACAGGTCCATCTTGTCCTGATCGAGATTGCCCTTGAACGATCCAGCTTTCATCCGACTCCATGTCGCTGTCGGGACATCAAAGAGCGAGGCCGCTTGTGCGTTACTCAGGGACCACGCCTCAGCGACCCGCACCAAGGCTTTGACAACCGTGGATATGCGTTGCGGATCGCTCCCTTGAGCGATCGCTTTAGGTTCAACGATCTGCTCAACAATTGCGCTCATAGCATTCCTTCTTATGAACTGGAAGAGCGCATCATATGATAAGGGCGCCGTCAAGCTGTTTCAAGCCTCCTCCGCGGGGTGAAGTCCGTTATTGATTTGCGATGGTGGCGGTTGGCTTGCCATATTGCGCGATGAACTGTGACAACGTTTCACGAAGCGTGGCTCAGTCTTGAGGCGTTTAGTCCCATGGCGTGATGGAATCGCTGCCCGGTGTGGTTCATCATGGAGGAAAGGCCTGTGGGACAAGGTTTACATGAGTGCGCCACGACCACGTACGCGGTGCGAAAAGCAATTTAGCGATCGAAAGCTTCGGTCTCGGAGCTCGCGGAGTAGTACGGCATAAACCAGAAGACCGTTCGCAAATGGCGCGCCTGGCGCAGTGTTGAGAATAGGGTTTCGTTGAACCGTTCGTGGCGCAGCCGGCCATCAAAGCTCTTGACGAAGGCATATTGCATTGGCTAGCCCGGCGCGATGTAGCGCCGGCCCACGCCGGTGTCCGGACACCATTTGAGCACGGCCATGCTGGTCAGCTCGGTGCCGTTGTCAGACACCACCGTCTTGGGCCTGCCGCAGGTGGCGGCGATGGCGTCGAACTCGCGGGTGACCCGCAAGCCGGAGAGCGATGTGTCGGCCACCAGCGCCGGACATTCCCGAGAGAAATCGTCGACGACGGACAGGATGCGAAAGCGCCGGCCATTGGTGAAGGCGTCGGAGACGAAGTCCAGGCTCCAGCGCTGATTGGGGCCGTCGGGCAGCTCCAAAGGCAAGCGGGTGCCGAGCGCCCGCTTGCAACCGCCGCGCTTCCTCACCTGCAAGCCGTCTTCGCGATACAACCGCGGCAGCTTCTTGTGGTTCGGGTGCAGGCCCTGGCGTTCCAACATCACGTGGATGCGCCGATAACCGAACCGGCGGCGCTTGTACGCTACCTCCCGGATCGCTGACCGACAACGCCTTCATCGAGGCCTTCAATGGCAGGTTCAGGGCAGAATGCCTGAACAGCCCTTGGTTCATGAGCCTTGCCGACGTCACGGAAAAGATGGAGGCTTGGCGTACAGACTGCAACGAAGAACGGCCGCACAGCGCCATCGGGAACAAGGTCCCGGCGGCGCTTACGAAATCAGAGCATGCATCCAGCCCATGCATCTGATCAAAGCGCGGAAACTCTGACGACGCGCGGGAATGCGTTGGGGAGCAGATCAAAAGCGGAACAGCGCTAACTTATGAACGAGGACAATCCGGGGAGCAGGTCATGGGCTACCACCCAGCCGATGAAGCAAACAGCAAAGCTGTTTGCTCTCGATCCAATATCTCGCAACTCATGTCCTAATGATGCCCACCCTCGCTAAAATTCACACAATATCATGGCCAACAACGACGCTCCACCATAATACATCTTTTAGTTGTAGATTAGCAAATTTGGACAATTCTAATTCCAGAACAAAAAGTACCACGTCAATATCATGAAAACAGACAAGAAAGCAGGGACGATCTTTCCAATCAATAATCTTGATGTGCGAAATATAAAAAATAAAAAACAAATACTTAAGAGAATTAATAGTGCTGAAATGCCTTCCTTCAAGCCTTGGTTTTGATCTATGGGAAGCTCTTCTTGCGCCCCAACATCAAGCTCCATCCAAGAAAATGAATTTCTTTCGATCAGAAAAAAATAGCTGATTGCAACCAAGCAAATCCCGTAGCCAAAAATATGAATTAATCTCGACATGTTATGATATTAATGAAATTAATCGAGATCTTCTATTTATGATTGACTTGCCATAGCCAATATTCCTTTTGATCTCCTCTAGAGAGGGCTGGGCGCCTCTGTTGTAACGAGTGGCGGCAATCATGAGATTGGGATCGGACAATTCAGGTGGGTTACGCTGCAACCCATCCCGATCAATCAGAACCCGGAGATGTCTCGCGGCAAGATTTATGTTGAATAAATCCACCTCTAAACAAGCTCCCAGACGCCGACGCTCGCTAAATCCCATCTTGTCGATATCAAGCCCGAGCGTTTGAGCTGCAGTGCGAAGCTGCATGGACACTGGTCCAAATGAAGTCTTCTCAGGTGGTCTCGTTATGGTGAGGTTGCGGTCAATGACATCACGCCCGCTCCAATCGAAGGTCCGCACATTATGCGCCAGTCCATCAATAAACTGGGGATCCCCAGCAACTTCGATCCAACAAACGCCTGCCAGCAAGAGCGCCGGGAATTTCTGTTTGCAGGCTTCCAGCTTTATTTGTGTCTTGTTGTGAGAAACCCACGCATCTTTGAACTGAAAAAGATGGTGCGAACCTCCTCCTAATGCCTTGGGCATTTTCCATTTTAACAGATTCCACGTACGCCATACCGGCGAGTTATTTGAAACATCACAGGTCAAATCTGACATCGTCGTCAAAGCCCGATCAATTCACCAATGGGAACGAAGCTTATCATCGCGACACCATGACTTCAATTGGACTTCTGGACATAACCCGGAAATTTCGAGCGAGGAGACTGACCTGCCCCCCTATGTCTGCGCCGGCGTCCCTGCGTTTACCGCAATTGCTTCAGCTACAACCTAATATAACTTGGCGTTTCAAAAAACACACGCCAAGTGCGGCGCGCCTTAAATCCCCGCGGTGAGCGTCACGCGAACCCCGCCCTCAGGCAGGCTGCGGACCGACACCTCGCCATCGAGTTGGCGCGCAAAGGCGGTCATGAGGGAACTGCCCACACCCGCCTCACTGCTGTCCGCGGGAGGCAGGCCAACGCCGTCGTCTTCAACGCTTAATTGGAGTTGGTCTTCACCAACCCGGCGCACTGACACCGCGATCCGGCCGCCCTCGCCCGGTTTGAACGCGTGCTTGAACGCATTCGTAACCGCTTCCGTGGCGAACAGCGCGAGCGGCACCGCTTGGTCCGGGGTCAGGGTCAAATCATCGGCCTGGATGTCCATCACCACCCCGCGTCGTTCTGCGCCTAAAATCACGGCGATCTGGGTGAGGAACTCTTGAAAGAAGGGTCGCACGGCGACGTGGCGAAGATCTTCGGCTTCGTACAAGCTTTTATGGACCAATGCGAGGGCGTTAATACGCGCGCGGGCTTCGCCCAAAAGATTTTGTGTCGCGGGGTCCTTGGTATTGGTGACCTGGATATTCAGAAGGCTGACAATGATTTGCAGATTATTTTTGACCCGATGGTGAATTTCCTTTATGAGTGCGGATTTTTGATCGAGCGCGTCTTCTAGATCGGTCTGTATCACGCCGATCCGCACGGACATCTCGTCCATTTGGTCGGCTAGTTCACGAAACTCCGCCGGCGCGCGGCGAGCCCGCAAGGGCGTTACGTCCAGCCGGCCGGTCCCGTAAACGCGGGCGATGCGCCGCAAATAGCTGACCCAGCGCAGGACCAAGAAATCGGCGGCGAAAATCACCACGGCCAGCGCGGACGCCCACATGATCAAGGGCACGATCACCGCGCCCGCCACATCCCAGCTTTCCAGATCAAAGACGTCCAAACGCGGCGCGGCCACCACCATAAAAAGCGCGCCGTTGGCTAAAGGCGTCACGACGAGCGCTCGGCCCGGCGCCAAGACGTCGTCTTCGAGCCGGTGAAGGCCGTCGGCGCGCGCCGCCTCAAGGGCGGGGATCGGCACGCGCGCATCCAGAGGCGCCCCACCGCCCAGCGGCGTCATCATCGCGCCGGATGCATCCGCAAGCGTGAGCCGAACGTTCGGGTCAATGGCGTCAAGCCTGTGGTCGCTGACCGCGTCGAGTAGCGCGCTTGCGGTCAAGGTCGCCACGAGCGCGCCCTTAAACGCGCCTGTTTCGGGGTCTAGGATGGGGACGGCCGCCACCACCCGCACCCCGTCACCCCAGGCGGCCGCCGGGGTTGAGGTGACCGCATACCGCTTCCCCCGGACCAGCGCGTCAAACCAGTCCCGCCCACTCACTTGTAACGGCGCGCTCAGCGAGGATGAGCCGCAGACGATCGCGCCGTCCCGATCAAAGCGCGCTAAAGCAGTATAGCGATCAATCGGGTCCAAAGCGTTGTCGAGCCGGACACGGCAACGGGCCGCACGTTCATCCGTCGCGGTTTGGATCACCGGACCCGCCGCCAGGCCTCTAAGCCAAAACTGTGCGCCGCGGATTAATGTTTCGACCCTCTCGCCGGCGCGCAGGGCGGTAAGGCTGATTTGAGACGCCCGCAGCGTTCGGGTTTTGTGAAATTCGTTGTGCGCTTGCCAGAAGGAAAGCGTCAAAGGCAAGAGCATGGCCAGGGTGATGGCCACGGCAAACCGGGTTCTCAGCCCGATGAACGCCCAAGACCGGCTGATTGAGTTAGGATGGGGGTCAATTGGCGGTCGCCGGCCGGCGAGAGAGGTGCTTAGCGTCATCGAGAATAGCCTCCACAGCGTCGGAGGCGCTGATGTCGTCTTCGGTTGCGTCCGCGTAAGCGCCGCTATCGAGCAAGACGTCAAGCGCCTTCCGCGCACGGTTCACCCGGCTTTTGATTGTGCCGACCGCGCAGCCGCACACCGACGCCGCCTCGTCATAGGAAAACCCGCCCGCGCCGACCAGGATCAAGGCCTCGCGTTGATCATCGGGCAAAGCGGTGAGCGCACGCCGGACGTCGTCAATCTCCAACGTGGCGTCGAGATTGGTTGTGGCCTCCAGCGTGCGGTTCGCGGTTTCCTCGTTCCAATCTTGTTGCCGCCAGGACCGTCGCTTGTCGGAGTAAAAGCAATTGCGCAGGATCGTGAAGGTCCAAGCGCGCAGATTGGTGTCCGGCTTGTAGGAGCTCCGCGACCGCCACGCGCGGAGCAAAGCGTCCTGCGCCAGATCGTCCGCCGCTGCGGCGTTACCGCACAGCGAGTGAGCGAACGCGCGCAAGTGCGGGATCAACGCTTGAAGCTCGGCTCGGAAGTCGGCGTCCGCGCCCATATCTAGCGGTCCTCCGGTTCGGGGTCGCTTGTTTGGGCCTTGCTGTCGGCATCGTTCAGAAGATCGAGAAACTCTTGCGGAACAGGCTCGTGGAGGACAGAGTCGAACAACTTCTTAAGCCGGTCGCCGACCCTGCGTTGGCGCTCATCAAGCGCGTCGGGGTCAACCGGGTCAGCCCCCGGCGTATGTCGTTCTGCCATAATCATGTACAATCCTAACTGTAACTCCGTTTGGGTGGATCAATGCGCCACAATTCGGTTGGTTCCCCAAAAAGAGAAATTAAGCCGGGAACGAATTGTCGGATAACGCGTTTCCGTAGGCGCTGCACGAGAGAGGCGCGAGTTCTGGCCCGATAAAGTGCGAACCAAAAAACGTATTAGAGGTGGACTGATCCATGAGTTTGGCAGCCGAGCTTGCACCACATTTGCCTTATCTGCGTCGCTATGCGCGCGCGCTCACCGGCTCGCAGGCCAGCGGAGACGCCTATGTGCGCGCCGCGTTAAAAGCGCTGGTCGACGGGGCGCAGGCGTTAAAAACCGATGCGGCGCCCCGGATCGCGCTGTTCAATTTGTTCAACGCGATTTGGTCGACGACCGGCGCTCAGTTATCCGCGGAGCCTGCGGGCGCGGACACGAACGCCGAACTTCGAGTGTTGAAAGTCACACCCCGACCGCGCCAAGCGCTCTTGTTGACCGCGGTGGAGGGCTTCTCCCGGTCGGACGCCGCCGATGTGATGGACGTGTCGCCGGCTGAGATCGAACGCTTGCTCGCCGACGCCCAAACAGAAATCGAAAGCGATTTGCAGACCCGGGTTCTGATTGTCGAGGACGAACCCATTATCGCAATAGACATTGAAAACATTGCGAAAAGTTTGGGTCATGTGGTGACCTCGATTGCGCGCACCCACACCGAAGCGGTCGCCGCGGCCAAAGCGGACCCGCCCGGGCTGGTGCTTGCGGACATCCGGCTTGCAGACGGCAGCTCAGGCGTTGAAGCCGCCAATGAGGTGTTGGCGGACTATGACGCGCCGGTCGTGTTCGTCAGCGCGTTTGCTGAGCGTCTGCTCCCCGGGGATAGGCCCGCGGCGCCCGATCTGATACCCAAGCCCGTTTTGTCCCACGCGCAAAATGCCCCCCTC
>JBHJGU010000128.1:0-48492 GCA_050331475.1 Maricaulaceae bacterium
TAAAATAAACACGCCGCTGGGGTGGATGAGGGCATGACCGGGCTTTCCACCCGCTTCGCCTTCAAAGTGCTCTCCGAAACGTTCAACCACGACACCCAAGAAGTCGCCGCTGATCCGGTGCATTTGATGCTCGTTGTCGAAGACGCGGTCAAACGCGAGCAGTTGCCTGACGAAACCGAAAAAGCTTATCTGAACTTCATAAAGTCCGAGCTCGCGCCTCGATACGCGGAATTCATCGGCAAGGAGATTCAGAAAGCGTATTTGGAATCGTATAGCGAATACGGTCAGAATTTGTTCGATCGGTACATCGCTTTCGCTGACGCATGGATCGAAGATCAAGACTTCAAAGATCCCGACACCGGGCAATTGCTGGATCGGAAGACCCTCGACGCGGAACTATCGAAGATTGAAAAACCCGCCGGCATCGCGAACCCGAAAGATTTCCGCTATGAAGTGGTGAAGTTCGCGTTGCGGTCCCGCGCGGCCAACGAAGGACGCAATCCGCGGTGGACGTCTTACGAAAAACTTCGCAACGTCATTGAAAAGCGGATGTTCAGCCAAGTCGAGGACTTGCTGCCGGTGATCAGCTTTGAAAGCAAAAAAGACTCCGATCTGGAGCGCAAGCACGATGATTTCGTGCAACGTATGATCGATCGCGGCTACACCGAACGGCAGGTGCGTCGCTTGGTCGAATGGTACATGCGCGTCAACAAGGCGGGCTAGGATGGCGTCTAATTTTGTTGATCGCCGGCTGAACCCTTCCGGCAAGTCTTTGGGTAATCGTCAGCGGTTCCTAAGTCGCGCCCGGACGCAAATCCGCGACGCCGTGCAGAAATCGCTCAAAGACGCGCCGCTGAACGACATGGATAAGGAGCGGCAAATCACGATCCCCGCCCGGGGCGTCGAAGAACCGACCTTCAACACCGACCCGAATACGGGCACGCGTAACCGGGTGCTGCCTGGCAATAAAGCCTTTGAGGCGGGCGACCGGGTGCGCAAGCCCCCCCGCGGCGAGGGGGCGGGCGGCAAAGACGCGGCGGACAGTGGCGATAGCGAGGATGATATCACCTTCACCCTGAGCCAGGATGAGGTGTTGGACATCTTGATCGAGGATTTGGAGCTGCCCAATCTGTCGCGCACGCGGCTCACCCAATTGACCGAGCAGAAGCCGCGCCGGGCCGGGGTGTCCGCAGACGGCGCGCCGAACAATCTCAATGTCGCGCGAACCATGCGCCAGGCGTTGGGCCGGCGGATTGCGCTCAAACGACCGCGCACCAGCGAGGAACGCGGCTTAGAGGCCGAGATCGAGGCGCTTGAAGCCGCCTCCGACGCAGATCCGGCGCGATTGGAGGCTCTGCGCGCGGAGCTGGACCTGTTGCGCGCGGGGCTTAAACGCATCGCGTTCATCGATCCGATCGACATTCGCTACAACGCATTCCAGCCCCAGCCGAAAGCGACCAGCGCGGCCGTGATGTTTTGTCTGATGGACGTATCCGGATCGATGGGTGCGCGGGAAAAAGATCTCGCTAAGCGATTTTTCCTGCTGCTCCATTTGTTCCTTAAGCGGCGGTATGAGCGGGTGTCGCTGGTGTTCATCCGTCATACGCACCAGGCCCAAGAAGTTGACGAACAAACGTTTTTCTATTCCCGCCAGTCCGGGGGCACCGTGGTGTCCACAGCTCTCAACGAGATGCTCAAGGTTCAGCGGGCGCGGTTTCCCGCCAGCGACTGGAATATTTATGTGGCCCAAGCCTCGGACGGATACACCCAAACCGGGGACGCGCAGACGTGCGTGGAGCTTCTGAATAAAACGGTCCTGCCGATCAGCCGGTATTACGCCTATATTGAAATCCTCGACGAGCGGGAGTTTGAGGTGTTCGGCGCATCGGGCGCAGGCGCGGAGCTGTGGCGCGCTTACCGGACCGTGGAGGCCGCCCACGAGAATTTCGCCGCCAAACGCATCGCCCGGCCGCGCGATATCTATCCGGTGTTCCGCGAATTGTTCGCCCGGCGAGAGGATGCGGCGGCATGAGCGGCTTGCTGTACGAAACCGCGGAGTGGGACTTCTCGATGCTCGACCACGTCTATGACGCGGTCAACGCCATTGGCGTTGGTGAGATGGGGCTGGAGATTTACCCTAATCAGATCGAGATCATCACCTCTGAGCAAATGCTCGACGCCTATGCGTCCAACGGCTTGCCGCTCATGTACCAGCATTGGTCGTTCGGCAAGCGTTTTGCCCGCGATGAAACGATGTATCGCAAAGGCTGGCAGGGCCTGGCCTATGAAATCGTCATCAATTCCAATCCGTGTATTTCGTATTTGATGGAGGAAAACTCCGCGACCATGCAGACGCTGGTGATTTCGCACGCCGCGTTTGGTCATAATCATTTTTTCAAGAATAATTACCTATTTCAACAATGGACCGACGCCGACGCTATTCTAGATTATTTGAATTTCGCGAAAAATTACGTGGCGCGGTGCGAAGAGACGTATGGCGTTGAGGCGGTGGAGTCGATCCTTGACGCCGCCCATGCGCTCTCAGATCAGGGCGTGTTTCGCTATGCGCGCAAGCCGCAACCCACGGCGAAGGATCGGGCGGCGCGTCGCCGGGCGCGCCAGGAGCATAAGCTGGCCGATTGGTCGGAGGTTTGGCGGACTTTGCCGGCCGAAGCGCGCGAGCACGTCTACGCGGCTGAAGCGGACCCGGACGACGGGGTGGCGCGCTTGGCGTTGCCCGAAGAAAACCTGTTGTACTTTTTGGAGAAGCACAGCCCAATTTTGGCGGACTGGGAGCGCGAGCTTCTGCGCATTGTCCGGGTGATTGCCCAGTATTTCTACCCTCAACGGTGGACGAAAGTCATGAATGAGGGCTGCGCGACCTTCGTTCATTATTCGATTATGAGTCGGTTACACGAAACAGGGCAGATCTCAGACGGCGCGTTTCTGGAGTTCCTGCATTCGCACACCAGTGTTGTGCATCAGCCCCATTATGACGAGCCCGGCGGCGCGCGCATGAACCCTTACGCGCTCGGTTTCGCCATGATGGTGGATCTGCAGCGGATCGCGCGCGATCCCACCGATGAAGACCGAGCCTGGTTTCCGGATATCGCCGGACAAGCCGATGGACTCGACGTCCTCAAGCGCGCGTGGGCGAATTTCCGTGACGAGTCGTTTATTCGCCAGTATTTATCGCCACGGGTGATCCGCGATTTTCGGCTGTTCAAGCTCGTCGATCAGGCCTCGAAAGTTTTCTACGAAATTGACGCCATCCATGACGAGCAAGGCTATCGCGACGTTCGAAACGCGCTCGCCGAACAGTATGATGTGGGCGGCGCGGTGTTGGATTTACAAGTCACCGGCGCGGATTTGAAAGGCGACCGGCAGCTTGAGTTGACCCACGTCAAGCACCAAGGCATGGCGCTGGACGCCAAGACCCGCGACAAAACACTGGCCCATGTTCGCCGACTCTGGGGCTATGACGTTAAGCTACAGAGCGTCGCGCCAAGCGCATCTTGAACCGCGCGGCGAGCGCCGTCCAACCCCCGGCGCCCAGCCGGGCCAGGTCCAGCAAGGTCATGACCCCGCGCCCCAATCCGCCGTCGAAGGCCAGATAGCGGGGCGACCAGGCCGGCGCGAATTTGTTCTTAAACTGCCGTACGCCTTGGAAGTTATAAATCGCTTCGCCGTGCTCAAAAATCGTCGCCCCAAGTCGGGCGAACGCGCCGGTTTCCCCCTGCAGTCCCGCGAGCGGCGCCAGACCAAGGTCAAAGCGCTGACATCCGCGGGCCGCCGTCCAGCCGATCAACTCGACAAATAGAAAATCCATCGCGCCCATCGGCGCGTCCGGTCGTCGGCGCATCAAATCCATCGAGGCGGCCTGACCGTCGGGCGACAGCCATACGCTGGCGAAGCCGACCATTCGATCGTCGACCCAGACACAAGCCACCGGCGTGCGGGTAAGATAATCGGGGTCGAACCGGCCCAGCGTCCCGCCAAGCTCGCGGCCGCGCGCGGTTAACCAGGCTTCTGACACCGCTTCGAGGTCTGCAAGATGCGCGGCCACGGCCTCCGCGGGCAGAACCTCGAACCGGGCGTTGGCCTTCACCAGCTTTTTGTAATTGCGACGCAGCGCTTCGCGTTTGTTGCCGCGCAACGAAAACGTCGCCAAATCCAGCTCCGCCGCTTCGCCGATTTTCTCGACCCGCAAGCCTAAGGATCGGGCGAAGGCTACATCGTCGGGTCGCAGATCGTGGAAGACTGCCCGTCGATGGCTCGCCCGAGCGGCGTCGCGAAACGCGGTCATCGCCGCGCGCCGGGCTTCAAGCGCGCCGAGCGGGGAGGTGATTGACACCCAGCGCCGCCCCACCGGGCGGTAAAGCAGCGCACCGCCATGGGCGACAAAGCCTTGCGCCTCCCCCGAGATCGCAAGACCCGCGTCTGACCGGCCGCGTTCGTCGCGCGCCGCGGCGTCCAGAGCTTGGGTTAAAACGGCTGTGTCCGCCGTCGCAAGCGAGATCGCGCCCACAGTGTTCTCCTCACGCCGCCAAGCATCCCAGCGAGGATCGGTCGGCGCTTTCCTATTAGCTGGATATGAGCCCAGGCGCGTCAACGGGTGGTCTCGCGAAAAGCGCGTAAAGACTGGCGACAAACACGAAGACAAAGAGTGCGGAGGCGAGCAGAATGATGACCCGCCGCCAGGTGGTCGACAAACGTCGCCAAAACGCCACGATCCGGCCGCCAAAGCCATAAACCACCAACGCCATCACACCGTAGCGAAGCCCACGACCTAGCGCGATCGCCGCCAGCGCCGCTCCCCAGGGCGTTCCCACCGCGCCTGCGGCGAAACTGGCGAATTGCACCGGCGCGGGGCTTAGCATTGCGAGGAACACCGCCCACGCGCCATGGCGCGCGATGTCCGATCGGGCGGCTTCGACAAAGGCCCCGCGCGCGGCGAACACGCCGAAATGGGCGTCCAAGGTTGAGATCGCCCCTGCGCCCGCCCAATAAGCCAGCGCGCATCCGAGCACCGATCCGGCCCAGACGGCCGCCGCCGCCGGCCAGATATGACCACGGCCCCGAAGCATGACCGCAAGCAAGGGAAACGCGATCGGCCAGGGCAGCACTGTGGAGTCGACCAGCGAACCGACGAACAGGGCTAACCGGGCCCGCGAGGACCGAACCCAAGCGTCGAGCTTCGCCGCGAGC
This sequence comes from Maricaulaceae bacterium, assembly GCA_050331475.1. GTDB lineage: Bacteria > Pseudomonadota > Alphaproteobacteria > Caulobacterales > Maricaulaceae > JBHJGU01. The sequence continues at coordinate 5,209 of JBHJGU010000128.1, forward strand.
CCTTGGTCGCGCTGCGGGGCTGTTCGGTCGTCCTTGATCGTCTCGTCCTCCGATGGCGCGCGCCTGGGGGCTCGTGCCCGCGGGGCTCAGCGCCCTCCCGGACCCTTTTATCCAAGCCGCGCCGTCTCGTCAGGTCGCGTGCTGATCTTGGCCTGCGCCTGAGCAGCGCGCTCACCTTGACAAATTCGTTAAAGGTCCGTAGCGGCTGATAGCGATCGTCCGGGTCGACGTCGTTGATTTCTAAGAGACTGGGTAACGATGGTTCGCAGATCCGCCGAGGGTTTGGCGTCCGGTGCGATCGCCTGAAAACCACAGCTCTTGGGAGGGTCTTGTGACCGCTAGCATTACCGAAGACGAACTCGCCGGCGCCCGCAAAGTTTGGGGCGACGCGCTTGTCGCCATCGCCAAAGCTTATGAAGCCAACGGCATTGAGGGCGCCACGGCGGAAGCTGAAGCCGCGCTCGACGGCGCTTACGGCTACAATCTCGGCCCGGTGCTGTTCAAGCCGACTTTGGCGAGCGGGGAGCAAACCTTCCGCCCCACCCGTGAAGGCGCGTTGTCCTATTTCGTCGGCCACAATCCGGCTTACCCCAAGGACGGCGGCTTTGGCATTAAGGGCTGGCGCACGGTGGAGACCCAAACCGCGGCCAGCTTTATCCAAGGCGATGTGGCCATGTGGATGGGCTGGGTGATCATGACCGATAAGGACGGCGCGGTGACCAAGGTGGATAAAAGCTGGGGCTATAAAAAGGACGATGCGGGCGTGCTGCGCATCGTGCTGCACCACTCGTCCTTGCCGTATCAGCCGTAACCGCAAGGACGGCCTGGAGCGGGTGAAGGGAATCGAACCCTCGTCTTAAGCTTGGGAAGCTTCTGCTCTACCATTGAGCTACACCCGCCCGGAGCTGTTGAATACACGAGCGCGCCGATCCCCGGCAAGGGGGCGGCGCGCATCGCCCTGATTACTCGGCCGCCTTCTGAAGCACGGGCCCCTGGCCGTCATCGAAAACGTCTTCGATGTAGCAGCCAAAAACACGGGCTAGCTTAAAGGCTAACGGCAGAGAGGGGTCGTAGCGCCCCGCCTCAAGCGCGATCACCGTTTGGCGGGAAACCCCTAATCGCTCGCCCAAGGCCGTTTGCGTCCAGCCCAAGTCTTTGCGTCGTTCGCGGATAGAGTTGTTCACGCCGCCGCACCCGATTTGGCGAGGTTTTCTTTCACGCTCCGGGCGATAATCGCAACAACACCTGTGCTGGTCGCGCCGCCATAGATGACAATGAAAGCGTCAAAACCCGTAATCTGCATTTGCGGCGCGATTTCGCTGACTAATATGCAAGCCAATAGGGCGTAAAAGGCGACGCCAAAGGACCGCATAGCGAGTCGCGTCGATTCAGCGCGCTCGAATTCGTCCGTCAAACGATCGTTAAGCACATGAGCCCCTAAAGCGGTCAGCGCGCATAAGGCCGCTGCGACCGCCAACACCGCGTTTGCGATGAGCGACCCCCCTTCGCCCATGTGCAGCAAGACGACCAAAAGCAGGGTCAACGCTTCTCCGAAACACGCAATCATCGATAGACGCGTCGCTCGCCGATCCCGCGGTCCGAGCGCCGTTTCGTCCTCGTCCGCGATCCGCTCCGCGGGGAGACGAGGCTGCAAGGCAAGGGTGTAGGCGAAACTCACCGCAACAATCAAAATGAGAAGTGATATGGCTAAGCCGAAGATCTCGAACAGCGTTGGCTCGCTTAATGGGCCGGTCACTCTCTCGATCAGCGGTGCCACTCGACCGAAGGGTTTCGTCAACGTTATGACCGAGACGCTGAACGCGATACCGGGCAAAAAATCGTTCGCCATCACGGCGAAGCGGCGGCCTGCCCTTGCGTGAGCGCGTAGCCCCGCATCAAGAACAAAAACGAGCGCGACGGGTAACGACAATAAGGCCAAACTGATCACCCCTGGCGATAAAGCGGTCGCGCGCCCCTCTAGCCAAGCCAGCACCTCTGGATCGGGAAGACTGAGTGCGACGATCACGAACGCCAAAGCGCCGAAGAAAACAGTTTGATTGCTCTGGACGCGGGAGGTTTCCGCTGTGTCATTGGAGGCAGTCATCACAGGTCTCCTTGAAGCATATCTTATGGCTTTAAGCGTGCTGCAGCGCCGATTACGCCTGCGCCTGGCGCCGCATCGCGTCGCCTTTCGCCCCGATGACGATCATGGACCCGAAGGCGACGGTGACGTAGACGCCGTAAACGACGATGAACGCGCTGAAGCCCGTAATTTGAACGCTGGGTGCGACTTCGCCGATCAGCACCAACGCGAAAAAGGTGTAAAAACCCAAGCCGAGTCCCCGAGCGCCGGCTTGCAAGGACAAGGCGCGTTCGAACTCGTCTGAACGCCGCCAAACTTGAGCCTGCGCAACAAAGGACCCGGCCACGCCGAGTACGGCAGCCGCCGCGAGTACCGACTCCGCCAGCGCGGGACCGCCCTCGCCTAAGCGCAGCAGGAGAACCATAACCAAGGCGAACCCTTCGCCGAAAAACGACGCGATCGCCAATCTCATCAAGCCTCGGTCCCTTGGGCCGAACGCTTCCAGATCGTCATCGGCGATCATGGCGGCGGGCTGGCGGCGTTGCATCGCCAACATGCCGGCGAACAGGGCGGCGAACATCAATAATTCAACGGCGATCAGGACGCCGAGCAGTTCCGACCAATCCGGCTTCGTCAATGGGCCGGTCAACGCCGTAATCATGGGAACCGCCCGACCGAAGGGTTCCGTTAACACCCCGATCGACATGCCGAACGCGACGCCGGGAACAAATCCGCCGGCCATTTGGGCGAAAAAGCTGTGACCCCGGCTCAGGGCCCGGCCCGCCCAGGCCAAACCCGCAACCAGAAGCGGGGGCGCGACCAGACACGCCAAGCCCAGAACACCCTCGGCCACATCGGGCAAGCGCGCACTTAGCCAGGCCAACGTTTTCTCTCTTGGCGTGCTGAACACGACAACAAAAGCGGCCAGCGCGCTCATTAGAAATGTGAAGTTGATGCGGGTCTTTTGCGCGGTCGATGACGAAACAGGCGCGGTCATGAACGATCTCCTCAACCGAAATGTAAAGCGAACTTCACATATTCAATCGAGAAGTCAAGCACCCTTAACGTCGATCGCTGAAAAAAGTCAAGGTCGCTTTCCAAATAGGTTTGGAAACAACGCCGTAACCGCGCCCTCTCGGGCGCCGGTCAGCCCCGCTGGTCGGCGCTCAGTCGAAGGCGGCGAAATGTTTGGAGAGTTTCAGCCCTTGGGCTTGGTAATGCGATCCCGCCCCGCCGTAGGGCCGGCGCGGGGGCTCGGTCAGCCGGTCATACACCAGCCGGGCCACCGTCTGGCCGTGTTCCAAGACGAAAGGCACGTCGCGCCCGCGCACTTCCAACACGGCGCGCGCCCCGCCGCCGGGGTCGCAACCAAAGCCGGGATCGAAAAACCCCGCATAATGGGCGCGAAATTCGCCGATTTCGGGCGCGATGGGGGCCATTTCGGCGGCTTCGTCCAAATCTACCCGCACTGGCTGGTCCGAGGCGAGGATGTAAAACTCGTCCGGATCCAGTACTAGCCCCGTGGCGCGGGGGTAAAGCGGCTCCCAATATTCGCGAGGGTCGTGTCCGCCCACGCGCGCGAGATCAATCAAGGGGGCGTGGCGCTTAGCGCGATAGCCGATCGGCTGGCCCGGGCGCCCCTCAAGATCGATCGCCACATCCACAGCGCGCGCGCCCTCCGCCTGGCCCTGCTGAAAGCGCAATTGCGCCAATCGCGCGCCGGCGCGCGCCACGATGGCGAAGGTCCGCGGCGCGATTTCCAGATAAAGCGGACCCGAATAGCCCGCCGGAACGGTATCGAACGCGCCCGCGGCTTCGGCGAGCACCCGGGCGAACACATCAATCCGCCCGGTGGAGCTTTTCGGGTTCGCCCGACCGCTCAGATCCGTGGGCAGCGCGAGGCGCTCGGCCAGGGGCGCCAAATACACCGCCCCCGGCTCCAGAACCGCGCCCTGACGCAAATCCACCTGGTGCAAGGCCAAATCGTCGAGCCGATCCTGCACCGACGCCCGCGCGCTGGGCAAAAAGCTCGCGCGTAGCCGATACGCGGTCTCGCCCAAGCGCAAATCCAAACTCGCAGGTTGGATCTGATCGGGCGCGACGCCACCGGTGGCGTTCACGCTTCCGGTTTGGATTAACGCGTCAACCGCGCTGTCGGGCAGAATTGCGCCGTTCATCAGACTGTTTTTGGACCCGATGCGCTTATTCGGCCGCTTCGGCGCTGAACGCAGGTCGCTGCGGGAAGGCCCTCTGACCGATATTCGGTTCCTTCACATCCAGACTGTTGGCGCTGATCCAGAGCGTGAAGGTGCTGCCGCGGCCATATTCGCTGTTGACCTCCACATCGCCGCCGAGCAATCGCGCCAGGCGCCGTGTGATCGCCAGACCCAGCCCCGTGCCTCCGTGGCGACGCACGATGGAGCTGTCCGCCTGGACGAACGCTTCAAACAGGCGCGCGCTTTGCGCTTCGGTCAGCCCGACGCCGCTATCCTTCACCTCAATTCCGAGCATGCGCTGTCCCTTTGAAACCCGGACGCCGGCGCTCACGACGATCCGGCCGTTTTCCGTGAACTTGCAAGCATTGCCAATAAGATTGAATAGGCATTGACGCAACTTTTGCTCATCAGACACGATCGAATCCAACGGCTGCGCCAGGGCCAGCTCTAAGCGGTTGTTCGCCGCTTTGGCCATGGGTTGAAAGGTGTCCACCGCTTGGGTCAGGGTCCGGTTCGGATCGAACCGCGACAACGACACGTCCATCCGGCCGGCTTCGATTTTCGACAAGTCCAATACTTCGTTGATCAATCCCAATAGATGCTGGCCCGATGCTGCGATGCGGCCCGCATCCATTCTCGACTCCGAACAACAGGTATCGGCCAAATCTTCTTCGATCATTTCGGCGTAATTGATGATCGCGTTTAGTGGGGTGCGCAACTCGTGGCTCATATTGGCGAGAAACCGACTTTTGGCCAAGTTTGCGGCCTCCGCCTGCCCGCGCGCGGCTTCTAATCGCTCCAAAACGCTTCGATTATGCTGATAGAATTTGATGAGGTGGCCAAAAAACCCGACAAACGCGATCGCAATCGCCATCTGTTCGCGCCACCCCCAGCCTTCGCCGGCGACTTCAAACCCCTGCGGTCGCCAGGGACCGACAAACATCATGATGAGACACCCCAAATAGGGGGCGGCGACGAGGCAGAAGAACAAGGCCGAGATGTAGGTGGAGAGCATGACATGTAGCAGCCCGCCCAAGAGGTAGAGCAGCGCGGTCATCCGCCCCGCTTCGCCGCCCCAGGTCCACAGCATCGGCGCTATCGCGACAAAGGCGGCGACTGCGAGCGTCGAGGTGGCGAGATAAACAAAAATCTCGCCTTTGGTAATTCGGTCCTCGGATAACGAAAGAAACCGCTTTAACGTAATAACATCAATGATTTGAGTAACTGCAACGACCCCCGCCCATATTGCGGGCGCGCGCCAATCGTCTATTAACAGCCAGCCAATGCCCACGAGCAGGCCAGCGACGGACATCCGAACGGACAAACCAGCAAGCCGCTCTGTGGCGACGGTGCGGAACATATCCGCGATTTCGGATGAGATCGCATTCGGGTGTGGCGCCTGGGGCGACGCGGTCGCGCTGTCCATTTTCGTTTAAGACTCCCTCATGGCGGACCGCTCCAACAGGCGCTCTTCGGCTCGACCCCGGCCCTATCGGCCAGACGAAGCGTTAAACTATAGGCTATGGTCCATCACTGGCGACAAACTCCCATTCACGAACGCTTATAGGCATAGGTTTAAGCGGACGGTAATGTCGAGCCAAGCGCCGCAACCGCGTTCTGTGCTGTAAGGGTTCCGGTAAAATGAACGAGACGCCATACAATGGTCGCGCCATGACCCGATTGGTGCGCGCGGGCCAAGATCGCAGCCCGCACAAGGAAACCAGCGAAGCGCTGTTTCTGACTTCGGGCTTTGTCTATGACACCGCCGAAGAAGCGCGCGCGCGTTTCGCCAAAGAAGCGCCTGGCTACGCGTATACGCGCAACGCCAATCCCACCATCGCCCAGTTTGAAGCGCGATTGGCCGCCTATGAAGGCGCGCCGGCCGCGCGAGCCACGCCCACCGGCATGTCCGCGGTGATGACAGCGCTGATGAGCGGGGTGAGGGCAGGGGACCATGTGGTCGCTGCGCGCGCCTTGTTCGGGTCCTGCGCGTGGATCATCGAAACTTTGCTGCCCCGCTTCGGGGTGGAGACGAGTTTGGTTGATGGTCCGGATTTGGACGCTTGGGCGGCCGCGATGCGGTCGAACACGAAAGCGGTGTTTTTCGAAACCCCGTCCAATCCCATGCTGGAAGTGATCGACATTCGCGCGGTGAGCGCACTGGCCCGAGAAGCGGGCGCGCGTGTGATTGTGGACAACGTCTTCGCCACGCCCGCGCTTCAGCGACCGTTGGACTTGGGCGCCGACGTCGTCGTCTATTCGGCGACCAAGCACATTGACGGCCAGGGGCGGGTCATGGGCGGTGCGGTGTTGGGCGCGGATGTGTTCATCGGCGCGGATGTGTATGACTTCACGCGGCATACCGGGCAGACCTTGTCGCCCTTTAATGCGTGGGTGCTGACCAAAGGCCTGGAAACCTTAGAGCTTCGGGTCGAGCGAATGGCGCACAACGCCGCGCGGGTGGCTGACGCGCTCGCGGACAGCCCCAAGGTGGAGCGGGTGTTTTATCCCGGCCGCGCCGATCATCCTCAGCATGCGATCGCCGCTGAACAAATGGCTTCGGGCGGCACGTTAGTCGCCGTTGAGCTCAAGGGCGGGCGCGACGCGGCGTTTGGGTTTCTCGATGCGTTGAACCTGGTGGACATCTCTAACAATCTTGGGGATGCAAAGTCCTTAGCGACCCATCCCGCCACGACGACCCATAAGGATCTCTCCGAGGACGCGCGGGCGGCTTTAGGCATCTCACCGTCCGCGGTTCGGCTATCCATCGGTTTGGAGGATGAACGCGACCTCCTCGACGATATCGCCAAAGCGCTTGACGCAGTTTAATAGTCCTAGGCGTTGGCGTGTCGCCGAACGTGGCTGTTGGGAGCGTTGTGACCGTGTATGAAGCGGAAACCGCAGGTGTGCGGGTGTGGGTCGAGCCGCGTTTTTTGGAAGCGCAATCGGACCCGGCGGTCGGGCGCTATGTTTGGCGTTATGACGTCATCGTCGAAAATCGGCGCAATGACACGATCCAACTGATCGCGCGACAATGGTCGATCTTCGACGCTGACGGCCAACGCGAAGACGTCAACGGGCTCGGCGTGGTCGGCGAGCAGCCGCACATTCCGCCGAATGACCGGTTTCGCTACCGCTCTGGGGCGCCCCTGCGCACGCCTTCGGGCCTGATGCGCGGCAGCTATCATATGCTTGACGGCGCAGGCGAGAGCTTCCGGGTGGAGATCCCGGCTTTCTCCTTAGATAGCCCCTATGACGACCGGCCCAAGCATTAGGCCCTTGCGCCCATGACGGTCCTTCGCGCGCCCGGGCTGATCACCGGTTATATGATCTTGGCGCTGGCGGTGGCGATGCTGGCCCCGGCGCTGGCCAATATCGCCGACCCGGAGGCGGATGCGGCGCCGTTTGTGGTGGGCGCCGTGATGACCGGGTTCCTCGGCGGCGCGCTGGCGTTTGGATTAAGCGGCCCAACCCCGGAATTAAGCCCGCGCGCGGCCGTGGTTTTAACGACGTTGTCCTGGGCCGTTCTTACGGTGCTCGCCGCCATTCCGTTTCGTCTCGCCGGCATGGCCGCCACGGACGCCGTGTTCGAGGCCATGTCCGGGCTCACCACCACCGGGGCGACCGTGATCACAAATCTCGAGGCGCAGTCACGCGGGCTTTTGTTATGGCGGGCGATTTTGCAGTGGATTGGCGGGGTTGGCATCATTGTGACGGCGATGGCGATCTTGCCTATGTTACGGGTCGGCGGAATGCAATTATTCCGCCTGGAATCCTCTGACGCGTCGGAGAAAATCTTACCGCGCGCCACAGAAATCGCGGGCTCGATTGCGTTGATCTACCTCATCCTGACCGTGGTTTGCGTCTTGGCTTACGCTTTAGCGGGGATGAGCGGGTTTGACGCGGTCGCCCACGCCATGACCACCATCGCCACGGGCGGGTTTTCGACCTCGGACCGGTCGATGGGCGCTTTCGTCGACGGCGGCGCGGACATCGTGGCGTGCGTTTTTATGCTCGCAGGCGGTTTACCCTTCGGCCTCTATCTCATCGCGTTGCGCGGCGGCGCCGATCGGTTGTGGCGCGATGCGCAATCCCGCGGCTTCCTCATTGTGGCCGTTAGCCTGCTGAGCGTGCTAGCCGTGTATTTGTGGGTTTCCGGGCGAACCGAGGGCGCGGGCGATGCGGTTCGGCTCGCCGCCTTCAATGTCATCTCCATCCTCACTGGGACGGGCTATGCGAGCGCGGCTTACGACCAATGGGGCGCGTTCGCGGTGGGGTTCTTTTTCTGCTTGATGTTTGTGGGCGGGTGCGCGGGCTCGACCGCATGCGGGATTAAAATCTTCCGGTTCCAAGTCGCAGGCATCGCCATGTTCGGCTTTTTGGCGAAAATGGCCCGACCCCATGTGGTCACCCGACCCAAATATAACGGAAAGACTTTGAGCGAGAGCGTTGTTGGCTCGGTATTGAGTTTCTTTTTTATATTTTTCGCATGTTACACGGTGCTTGCAATTGGATTGTCCGCCTTAGGCTTGGATTTAATCACGGCGCTGTCGGGCGCAGGTACGGCGCTCGCGAATGTTGGCCCGGGCTTGGGTCCGATCATCGGTCCGGCGGGCACGTTCGCTCCGCTGCCGGACGCCGCGAAATGGTTGTTGTGCTTAGGCATGTTAGCGGGCCGGCTCGAAGTCTTGGCGTTTCTGGTCCTCTTCGCGCCAAGCTTCTGGCGGAACTAGCGGATCGCCAGCGCGGTGATTTCCGCCTCGTCATACTGAAACACGCGCTTGCAATACTCGCACGTCGCTTCGATCCGCCCATCTTGCACCATCTCAGCGCGCTCATTCTTGGTGAAACTGGCCAACAACCGGCGCAGCCGATCCGGATCGCATGTGCAGCGGCGGTTCACCGGGTGCGGCTCGCCCAGTCGAACGCCGGTCTCGTGGAACAGGCGAAACAGCACATCCGCCATGGTCAGGCGCGGGTCGAGCAATTCGTCGTCCCCCACCGTTGCGAACAGCGTCTCCGCCGTTTCCCAGGCGTCCTGGGCGGAGCCGCGCGCCTCATCTTCCGCCACCCGTTGAATGAGCGCCCCGCCGGCGCGCCAAACGGCGCCGGCCTCGGTCTCAAGCCGGCCGACGGCGAGCCGAATGCGGGTGGGGACTTGTTCGGACTGTCGGAAATAGGCCTCTGCGCATTGCGCCAGGCTCTCGCCTTCGATGGCGGTTAGGCCTTGATAGCGCTCCATATCGCCGTCTGGACTGACCGTCATTGCGAACGTGCCCGAGCCCAACAAAACGTCCGCGCCGGCCTGCTCATTGGCGAGGGCGTCAAGGGGTTTTTCGTCAGAGATTTTCGCGTAGGCGCGAACCCCGCGCGCGCTTGTGTCGTAATCGGCGACGACGAAGTTTACCGGTCCGTCGCCGGTCGCTTGCACAATCAACCGGCCCTCGAATTTGAGCGCATCCCCAACCAGGGCGGCGATCATCACTGCTTCGCCAACCAGGCGCGCGACGCTGACCGGGTATGCATGCGGGCGCAGAATAGCGTCCGCGGTTTCGCCTAAACGCACGATCCGTCCGCGCACCGGCTCCCCGTCGATCTGAAAGGTGGCGACGTGATCCTCAGCTGCGCCCTCAATCGACAGCGCTGCGGTCATAGGCCGAAGCACGATAACAGGATCGCCTTTTGAGCGTGCAGCCGGTTTTCCGCCTCCTCGAAGACCCGCGATTGCGGCCCGTCGATCACCTCCGCGCTGACTTCTTCACCGCGATGAGCCGGCAGACAATGCAAGAACACCGCCTCGGGCTTGGCCTGCGCCATCAGGGCGGCGTCAACCTGGTAGGCGCCGAGATCGGCGAGCCGCTTGTCCCGGTCTAAATCGCCCATGGACACCCATGTGTCGGCGATGACGACATCCGCGCCCTCCACCGCCTCGTGGGGGTTTTGCACTGTACGCACCCGATCGCCATGGTCCTCGCTCGCTCGGTCCGACAATCCATAACCCTGCGGGCAGGCCAAGGTCAGATCGAACTCAAATAGTTGGGCGGCGTGCGCGAAGCTGCGCGCGACATTATTGCCGTCCCCAACCCAGGCGAAGCGTAACCCTTCAAGCGCGCCGTGCGCGCTTTTCACGGTCATCAAATCGGCCATGATCTGGCACGGATGGCTCCAATCCGTCAGCCCGTTAATGACCGGAACGCTGGCGTGCTCAGCCAGCTCCACCAGGGCGGCGTGCGCTTTGGTCCGCGCCATGATCGCGTCGACATAGCGGGAGAGCACTTGGGCGGTGTCCGCGATCGTTTCGCCGCGGCCGAGTTGGGTGTCCGCCGCGTTCAAAACGAGCGCCGAGCCCCCCAATTGGGTGATCGCTTGATCAAAGCTGACCCGGGTTCGGGTGGAGTTTTTCTCGAAAATCATCGCTAGCCGGGCGCCGCTGAGCGGGGCGTCGGCGTCGGCCTCGCCCTTGAAGCGCGCCCGACGCCGGGCCTTACGCGCCATGGCGGCGTCGAGCAGGGCGCGCGCTTCCTTGGCCTCGAGGTCTCTGAGGTCGAGAAAGTGCCGCATTACAGCCCGTCGCGCCGCTCGGCGACGTCGCTCAACGCCGCGTCCAGTCGATCGATGATTTGGTCAGCTTCGGTCTGGCTCAACACCAAAGGCGGGGCGAGACGCACCACATTATCGCCTGCCGAGCCCACCAATAACCGGTGCTCGCGCGCGCGGGCCTGCACCGCTTTGGGATCGAGCCCGTCGCGCAGTTTTAGACCCCGCAACAGCCCTTTACCGCGGCTCTCCGCAACCAGATTGCCCCGCCGATCGGCGAGGTCCGCCAAGCCCGCCGCCAGATGGTCCGCCACCGCGACCACCTCGTCCATAAACCCTTCGGCCGTAAGCAGATCGAATACCGCGTCGCCGACGGCTGTGGCGAGCGGGTTGCCGCCATTGGTCGATCCGTGTGCGCCCACCACCATCGTCCGGCAGGCCGCTTCGGTGGCTAAACACGCGCCGAGCGGGAAGCCGCCGCCGACGCCTTTGGCCACCGCCATAATGTCGGGTTCGGCGTTGTTCGCCCATTGGTGCGCCCACAGCTTGCCGGTTCGGCCCGCGCCGCATTGCACCTCGTCATAGATCAACAGCGTCCCTGTGGCGTCGCAAAGCGCGCGCAAGCCCTGCAGGCATTCCGGCGGCAGCGGTCGCACCCCGCCATCGCCTTGCACGGGCTCCACAACCACAGCGCAGGTTCGCTCGGTGACCGCTTCGCGCAGCGCATCGTGATCGCCAAACGGCAATTGTCGATATCCCGGCAGCGCCGGACCGAACCCTTCAAGATATTTCGGGTTCGCCGCCGCATTAATCGCCGCATAAGACCGGCCGTGAAACGCGCCCTCAAAGCCGATAATTTCGATCCGTTCGGGCGCGCCATTGGCGGCGTGAAACCTTCGGGCTGTCTTTAAGGCGCATTCGATCGCCTCGGTGCCGGAATTGGTGAAAAACACCCGCTCGGCGAAACTCGTCTCGCAGTACTTCTGCGCGAGCCGTTTTTGGGCCGGGATCTCGAACATGTTCGAGAGATGCCAGAGCTTCTCGGCCTGAGTTTTCAGGGTTTCCACCAGCGTGGGATGAGCGTGCCCGAGCGCGTTCACCGCAATGCCAGCGATGGCGTCTAAATACGCCTCACCCTCGGCGGTATAAAGCGTGCAGCCTTCGCCGCGGTCGAACACCAAGGGCGGCGGCGCGTATGTGGCCATCAAGGGTGCGGACATGGGTCGTCTCCCTGCCTTATGAGCGCGGGGCTAGGCTTTCAAACGCCAGCCGCGGGCAAAAGCGCTGCGGCACGCAAACACGGCGATCGCGGTTAACGCGCCGATCAACCCAGCGCCGATTGCCAAATCGCCGTCGGCCCGGCCAGTGAAACCGTACCGAAACCCGTCGATCAAATAAAACACCGGATTGAGGTGGATCAGCACTCGGAAGGCCTCAGGGACCGCGCTCGACGAATAAAACGTACCGGATAGAAAGGTCAGCGGCAGCAGAACAAAATTCTGCACAGCCGCCAGATGATCGAACTTAAACGCGGCGACACCGCCCAACACGCCCAGCGCGCCGAACAACACAGCCCCCGTCAGGCTGAAATACAGAACCGCCCAAATTTGGCTCGGAGTCATGTCGGTCAACACGCTCGCCGCCACAGAGGCGGCGAGAGCAACGATGATCCCCCGCGTCGCAGCGCCCGCCACAAAGCCCGCGGTCAATTCGAAAGGCGACAGCGGCGGCATCAGGAAATCCACCGCATTGCCCTGCACCTTTGCGATAAGGATCGAGGAGGCGGAGTTGGCGAACGCATTGGTCAACAGCGCCATCATCACCAAGCCCGGCGCCAAAAAGCTGGTGAAGTCACCGCCCCCCGGCGCGGTGCGGTTCGCCCCGATCGCCAACTTAAACACGATGACGAATAACAGCGTCGACACCATAGGCGCCAACACGGTTTGAAAGGACACTTTCAAAAAGCGTCCCACTTCCTTGCGGTAAAGGGTCCACAGACCGAGCGTATTGACCGCGCCCAGCGCACGTACGCTCGGCGCCGCGCGCGCCGATCGAGCTTCCATACCCGATCAGCTAGCACGCCGCGACCGGCTTCGCCCCAATCCTCGCATCTCGCCGTTACCCACAAGATATAGGTTCTTGTGAATAACCCGCGCTCAATATCTTGTGCTTCGCGCGCCTTTGGTTACAATATTTAGGGTGGACAGGGCGCAAGGGCGCTTGCAGGTCCACTAGATATTGATTCGGACGGCTCGGGGAGCGGCGAATGGCTTGGACGGATGATCGCGTTGAAACGTTGAAGCGGCTGTGGGCGGAAGGACTCAGTGCGAGCCAGATCGCCAAACAGCTTGGCGGGGTGACCCGAAATGCGGTGATCGGCAAAGTCCACCGCTTAGGTCTGTCGGGGCGCGCGACACCGTCCCGGCCGGTTCGTCGCACAGCGGCTGCGCGGGTGAAGCCGAGCGCTCCGCGCGCGCCGGCCCCGCCGACGGCGGTGAAACCCGTCCCGGCGCCCGTTACGCCGCCACCTCCGCCGCTGGAGCCCGCGCCTTTGGAAAACGGAAATTTCGCAACCGTGCTCACGCTGAGCGAACGGATTTGCAAATGGCCGATCGGCGATCCCACGGACCCAAATTTTCGGTTTTGCGGACGACCCTCGAAGCCCGGATCGCCTTATTGCGAAGCCCATGCTCGGATGGCGTATCAACCCGCTTCGAAGAAACGCAAACGGGAAACTGCGGATGCCGACGCCGCTTTGGACGCGATCGCCAATACCCGGCGAAACTGGGCTTAAGGCACACAGCGCTTGGCGCGGTTACTCGGCGTCGAGCGCGTAACCGGCGGAGCGGACGGTTCGAATCGGATCGTCCTCGCCGGCTTTATTGAGGGCTTTGCGCAGCCGGCCGATGTGAACGTCGACAGTTCGGGCTTCGACGTACACGTCCGACCCCCACACCGCGTCGAGCAATTGCTCGCGCGAGAACACCCGGCCGGGATGCTGCATCAGGTAATCGAGCAGGCGGAATTCGGTTGGTCCTAAATGAACTTCGACGCCGCCGCGCTTCACCCGATGGGCGACCCGGTCGACAATAATGTCCGCGCAACGCACTTTGTCCTCGGTCAGGCCCGGTCGGATGCGCCGGAGCACCGCGCGCACCCGGGCGAGCAATTCGGTCATGGAGAACGGTTTGACGATGTAGTCGTCCGCGCCGGTGTCCAGTCCGCGCACCCGATCGCCTTCCTCGCCCCGCGCTGTGAGCATAACGATCGGCAGGTTGCGGGTCTCAGGCCGCCCGCGGAGCCGTCGGCACACTTCGATCCCGGACACCCGCGGCAGCATCCAATCGAGCAGGACCAGATCGGGCATCTCTTCTTCGATGGACACCATGGCGTCCTCGCCGTCCGCGGATAGCGCGACGCGGTAGCCCTCTTTCTTGAGATTGTATTGGAGAAGCGTGGACAAGGAGTCTTCGTCTTCGACAACCAGGACATAAGGGCTCATGAGCTCACCTATTCATCTGGATTGGACGGTAGCGCGGTGACAGGGCCGGAGCCCGCCAGGCGATCACCTTGTTTGGGTCTGTCGGGCGCCAGATCGTCTCCAGTGATCCAAAAATGGACGATTTCGGCGATGTTCGTCGCATGGTCGCCGATCCGCTCAAGATTCTTGGCGACAAACAACAAATGCGCGGAGGGTCCGATCATGCGGGGGTCCTCCATCATGTAGGTGAGTAATTCCCGGAAGAGGCTGTTGTGGTGCGCGTCCACATCCTCGTCCCGTCGCCAGGCGTCCACGGCCCGATCGATTTTCGCCGTGAGATAGGCGTCGAGCACGTCTTCGAGCTGGGTGATCACCAACCGACCCATGCGCTCGATCCCGCCGGTGAGGAAAATCGGCTCCGCCTCATTGATGACCAGCGTCCGCTTGGCGATGTTTTTCGCCAAGTCGCCGACGCGCTCCAAGTCCGCGGAGATTTTCAGCGCCGCGATCGTCTGGCGCAGATCCGCCGCTAAGGGCTGGCGCAGGGCGATCAGCCGGATGACGCGCCGCTCTAAATCGGTTTGGAGCGCGTCAACGTCGGTATCTCGCGCAATCACGCGATGGGCCAGGTCGGTGTCGCGTCGGGTGACCGCCTCGAGCGCGTCCGCTGTCATCGCTTCGGCCAAACCGCCCATGCGCGCAACCTGGCTAGTCAAGCCCGCCAATTCCTCAGAGAAGGATTTAACTATGTGCCGGGTCATGGGCGTTTTGGCTCACCTTTCGCTTGGATCGCTTAACCGAACCGACCAGTGATATAGTCTTGGGTCCGTTCATCCGCTGGATTGGTGAAAATCTCTTCTGTGGGTCCAGCCTCCACAAGCTTGCCAAGGTGAAAAAACGCAGTGCGTTGGGATACCCGGGCGGCCTGGGCCATCGAGTGGGTGACGATGATAATGCAGAAATTGTGACGCAGCTCGTCAATCAGTTCTTCGATCTTAGCCGTTGCGATGGGGTCAAGCGCGGAGCACGGCTCGTCCATTAGGATCACTTCGGGGCTCACCGCGATCGCGCGCGCTATGACCAAGCGCTGCTGCTGACCGCCAGACAGGCTTGTGCCCGGTTGGTGCAAGCGATCGGCCACCTCGTTCCAAAGGCCGGCGCGCTTCAGGCTCTGCTCCACGATGTGATCGAGTTCTTCTTTCGCCCCCGCGATGCCGTGAATGCGCGGGCCATAGGCGATGTTGTCATAAATCGATTTTGGGAACGGATTGGGTTTTTGGAACACCATGCCGACCCGGGCGCGCAGCACCACCGGGTCAATGTCCGCGCTATAGATGTTCGCGCCGTCAATGGCGACTTCCCCGTCCACCCGACAGCTTTCGATCGTGTCGTTCATCCGATTAATGCAGCGCAAAAAGGTGGACTTGCCGCACCCGGACGGACCGATAAACGCTGTGACGCTGCGATCGGGGATGTCCAATGAGACGTCGAACAGCGCTTGTTTGGCGCCGTAAAAGACATCGACGTCTTTCGCGGCGACCTTAATCGCCGCCTCGGAGGTCCCACCTCGCAGGTCGACGGTTTGCTGCACCATGCCTTACCACCTCCGCTCGAAGCGCCTGCGAAGATACACCGCCAGCGCGTTCAAGATCACCATCATCACCAATAACACCACGATCGCCGCCGCCGTCCGCGCTTCGAAAGCCCGTTCGGAGAGATCGGACCACAGATAAACTTGGACCGGCATCACCGTGGCCGGCTGGGTGAAGCCGGCGGGCACATCGGCGATGAACGCCACCATGCCGATCATCAGCAAGGGCGCAGTCACCCCCATGGCTTGGGCCAGGCCGATAATCGAACCGGTCAACACGCCGGGGGCGGCGAGCGGCAGAACGTGGTGAAACACCGTTTGGGTTTTCGATGCGCCCATGCCTAGCGCCGCTTCGCGGATTGACGGCGGCACCGCCTTTAATGCGGCGCGCGAGGAAATGATCACCGTGGGCAGGGTCATCAAAGCCAACACCATGCCGCCCACCACCGGGGCCGATCGGGGCAGATCCAACGTATTGAGGAAGATCGCTAAGCCCAACAGGCCGAAAACGATCGATGGCACAGCGGCGAGGTTGTTGATATTGACCTCGACTAGATCGACCAGACCGCCGCTTCGGGCGTATTCTTCAAGATAGATGGCCGTGCACACCCCGATCGGGACCGCCAACGCCATGGTCACCAGCATGGTCAGAAGCGTACCGACAAAGGCGCCCAGCACGCCGGCGAGTTCCGGTTCCCGGCTGTCCGCGCGGGTGAACAGGTAGTGGTTGAACACCGAGCGGATGATCCCACGATCCGCCAGCGCTTCAATCCAGACCACTTGAGCGTCGGAGATCCGGCGATCGGCCTCCGGTGTGGCCAGGTCGATAACCGACCAGGCGCCTGGTTGCGCGGGCGTGTCCTGGTCCAGGGGCGTCACCACCTCGCCCAAAGCGCGAGTTGGCGAAATTTCGGTGAGTTTGACGACGCCGCCGCCGACCGCCACTAAGACCGAACGCGTCGCCGGTGTTAACGTAATAAAATCCCCAGGCCGGTTCGCGGTTTGGCGCAAGGCTTGGGCTTGGGCGGAAAAGCGGTCCGCTTCGGATTGGGCGTCTTGTGCGGCGAGCGCGGCGGTCTCCGCCGCCTCGCTGAGCCCCGCCGCTTCGGCGCGGTCGCGCTGGGCTAAGGCGGCTTGGGCGCGTAAGTCGGCCCGTTCGGCCTGGCGGGCCAAAGCGTCGGCGCGGTCTCGCAGCTCCGACTTCACGTCTGTAACGATAGGGCCGAAATCTTGGTTTGAGGTCGAGGAGATCTCCACCGATCCGGTGCGGCCCGAAGGGCTGGCGATCCCGCGTCCGGGGGTTTCCCGCCGTGGGGTGAGCGCGCCCTTCAGAAAAAGGTCGCCGTCATCAGACAAGGGCGCTGTGTAGCGGATCGTTTCGCCGATCCGATCGGGGTTTTCGAGCGTTAAATCTAAAAGCCCCGCGGCGTTGATCGGCGCAATTAGGCCAAACAAGTCGCGCAGCCGCGCCCGATCGTCAACGCTGGGAAATTGCTCGCGTAACGCGGCTTGGAAGACACCGTTAAAATTGCCCCGCCGGATGGAGCGTTCGCTTTGGTCGCCCAACGGGTCGACCAGGTCCGCCTCCAGGGTCACGTCCAAGGTGATTTCATGCACCGTAAAGGCGCTGCGCGAGGACCAACCCACCGAGCCGAGCAAAGACAGCAGCGCAGCCACCGCGACCACGATCGCCGCGCGGCCGAAAAACTGAAACCACGCCTCCGCGCGATAGCGGCGCTTGAGCCGCGCGTTTGCGGCTGCGCGGACGCGCCCGGCGGTCGAGGCCTCATTGGCGGTCGTATCAGTCATATTTTTCTCGATACCGTTGCACGATGCGCAGGGCGATGACGTTCATGACCAGGGTGGCGAGGAACAGAACAAAGCCGAGCGCGAAGGCGGACAGGGTTTTGGCGCTGTCGAATTCCTGGTCGCCGGTCAGAAGAGCCACAATCTGCACGGTGATGGTGGTCACCGATTCCAGCGGGTTCCAGGTGAGGTTCGCCGCCCGGCCCGCCGCCATCACAACGATCATGGTCTCGCCCACCGCGCGGGACACCGCCAGCAACATCGCGCCCATGACGCCTGGCAACGCCGCAGGTAGGATCACTTGGCGCACGGTCTCCGATTTAGTCGCGCCCATAGCGTAAGCGCCGTCGCGCAAGGTTTGCGGCACGGCGTTGATCACGTCGTCGGACAGTGAAGAGACGAAAGGAATAATCATCACCCCCATCACCAAACCCGCCGACAAGGCGGTTTGGGTGGGCAGGTCCAAACCCACCGCGGCGGCAGCCGCGCGGATCGCCGGCCCGACGGTCAAGAGCGCGAAAAAGCCGTAGACGACGGTGGGAATGCCCGCCAAAATCTCCAAAATCGGTTTGACGAACAACCGGGTCCGCCGGCTGGCGTATTCGGAAAGGTATATGGCGGAGAACAGCCCCACCGGCGCGGCGACCAACATGGCCAAGGCGGTGATCAACAGCGTGCCCGCGAATAACGGCGCAGCCCCGAACGCGCCGGACTGGCCGACTTGGTCCGCGCGCAAGGCAATCTGCGGGCTCCATTGCAGGCCAAACAGGAACTCAAAGGGTGAGACGAGTTGGAAGAACGACCAGCTCTCGTAAAGCAGCGACGCGACAATGCCGATCGTGGTGAGGATCGCGATGGCTGAGCACACCATCAGCGCGCCGATCACAACGCGCTCCACATGGACGCGCGCGCGAAACTCGGGCGCCAGTCGGGGGTGGGCGAACGCGCCACCGCCGGCCGCCAAAGCGACGATCAAAATCGCCACCGCCGTGCGAACCCCAGCCTCGGTTGTGCGGAACGCCGCCGCCGCCGTCTCTAGCGCTGCGGAATTCGCGCTCGCCAAACCGCCAAACGCCAAGGCGCGCGCATCGCGCAAAAAGACCTCGAACCGTTCATTGGGCAGCGCATGAACCGCGTCTGGCAGACCGAACGAGACAAGCCCGTTCACCAACCGATCGCCGAACAAAGCGTAAGCCCCCAAAACGAGCAAGCTCGGCCCCACCGCCCAAAGAGCGAGAAAATAGCCATAATAGTTGGGCAGCGAGTGAAGCCCGCGCTCCGCGGTCACCTTCGCCACCGCCCGCGCGCGCCCGGCCGCAAACGCGACGGCTGTCAACGCCAACAGTGCGACAAATAAGAAACCGGTCACTGGCATGGCGTCGCTCCCTCCGCGCGCAGGGTCCGTTTAAAAAGGTTTGATGACTGTTCTGTGACATTGGGCGTGCGCCGAGGGACTTTTTCGCCAGGGCAAGCTCAAGCGGCCTTCACGCGGCCGGTCGTTCCCGGCCAGATTGGGGGGCTTGGGGCAGGGCGACGGCGAAGACTGTGCCTGTCCCCGGCGCGCTTTCGACGCTTAAAACACCGCGGTGCCGGGCCACAATGTGTTTAACGATCGCCAGTCCCAGGCCCGTGCCGCCACGTTCGCGCGAGACGGTTTCGTCGACCCGATAAAACCGCTCGGCGAGGCGGGGCAGATGCCGGCCCGGCACACCGACCCCGTCATCCTTGACCTCAAGGCGCGCATAGGCGGGCGCGGGCTCGCCGCGCAGCGGCGCCATGCAGAGCCGCTCGGCCTCCTCGCCAAGCCCGTCCGGGGGACGCGCGGCGGCGCGGGCGTCAAGACCGGCGTTGACCGTGAGCCGAACCCGGCCCTCGGGCTGGGAGTATTTGATCGCATTATCCAAAAGGTTTTGAATGACTTGGGCCAGTTGATCCCGTGACCCGGTGACGAGCATGGGCTGATCCGTCGGGCTTAAGACTAAGCTAACGCCGGCTTTTCGCGCGACCGGCGACAGGGCGTCCACGCCGTCCGCGGCCAGCGCGGCGAGGTCGCAGACCTCGGTAGGACGCAAGTGCTCATCCAACTCCACCCGCGAAAGCGAGAGCAGGTCGTCAATCAGCCGGCGCATGCGCGCCGCTTGCAGGTCCATAATGCTCAAGAAATGATCCCGCGCCTCGGGGTCGTCTTTCGCATGCCCGCGCAAGGTCTCGATAAAGCCAGACAGCGAGGCCAGTGGGGTGCGCAATTCGTGGCTCGCGTTCGCCATAAAGTCGGCGCGCGTCTGCGCCGCCCGCCGCGCATCGGTTTCGTCGATCAAAGCCACCATGACGTCGTCGTCGGGCGTGTCGACGCCTACGCTGACAGCATGGACGCGGATATGGCTTTCAACGGCGCCTGGTTGGATGTAATGGCCGGTCGCAGCGCCGCCGCCGGCCCGGGCCGCCTCCACCACGGCCGCTAAAACGGGTTGGCGTATGACGGTGACTAAGAATGACCGACCCGGCTCCACCGCGAACGCCGCTTTGGCAGCTTGATTGGCGTAAACGACAACACCTTCGGCGTCGACGCGCAGAATGGGTTCGGGGGCCGCGTCCAACATGCGCGAAATGATTTGCGCTTCCCGGTCGGGCGTCGCGAAGGCGGCGACCCCCACGCCCATGCCCACGCTCGCGCCTACGCCTGAGCCCGCGCCCACGGCGGGGGTGAGCCGACGCGGCCAAGAACTCGTTAAATAGTAAAGTGCGCTGAGAGAGGCGAGCACAGCGGCCGCGCCCAGGCTCGCCCAGCCCCCTGCGCCGCCCAGCAATGCGAGGCCGATGATCACGCAAACCCCGAGCACCGTCATGGTGAGCACATGACGGCGTAGGTCGCGCGCCTCGCGCATGCGGGCGAATTCGCTCCGACCGGAGTCCTCGGGGGGCGTCGGGGCGGTGTTCGCGCTTAGGCGTCTAGGCAAATCGCTCATTCGGCCATTGTCGATCGTTGCTGTGACGCCGGTATGACGCGTCGGTTGGCCGCACATCTTGCGCCATCATGAAAATCAAGTAATCCATATTGTTTCTCAATAAATTTTCTTTGACTCTCAGCCATCAGGCCGTAGGGTCGCGTTTTAAGGTTGGGACGAACGAGGACTGAGTCATGGGCATTCGGCTGCGGGGTGTGGCGATGGGCGCGAGCGCGGCCGTTTGTGTAAGCGGTTGCGCGGGGTTTTTCGGCGATCATGGCTACCACGCCCAGTCCCCGGCCGCGCCCGCGCAATGGGTCGCGCAATCCGAGGACGCCCCACCGGTTCCCGCTGATTGGATCGCGGAGTTCGACGATCCCGTCCTTGACGGATTAATCGGCGAGGCGTTGAGGAACAATTTTTACCTCCGCGCCGCGGCGGCCCGGATCGACGTCGCCGGCGCTTTAGCGCGCAATGCCCGGACGCCTTTGTTGCCGACTTTGACTCTGAACGCCAATTGGCAGAAAAACAACCAAGTTTTCGAGCCAAATAACCCGTTATTGGGCGGAACAGAAGTCATCGAAGTTGACACCACAAACCTGAACTGGACTGGCAACGTGTCCTGGGAGGCGGATTTGTGGGGCCGACTGCGCGACGCCGCCCGCGCCGCGGAACAGGATTTCATAGCGACGCACCAGGACTTTGAAGCCGCACGGCTGTCGCTCGCCGCGCAGGTCGCCCAGAGTTGGTACGCGGTCGTGGAGGGCCCACAGCAGGTCGAGTTGGGCGCGAGCGACGTCGCCACGCGCCAACGCAATGGCGATTTGATCGAGCGCCGGTATTCACGCGGTTTGAACGCCAGCTTGGACGTTCGCCTGGCGCGTAACGAACTCTCCACCACCATCAGCACGCTGGCGCAGTCGCGCCAAACCTTGGGCGAGGCGGTGCGCGCGCTGGAGATCTTGTTGGGCCGGTATCCAGCCGCGGAGATGGAGGTGGGCGTCACCTTGCCGGAATTGACCCGGCCGCCGTCGGCGGGGGCGCCCGCGGACGTGCTGGCGCGGCGTCCGGACTTGCGCGCGGCGGAGGCCCGGATCGAGGCTGCCGGCTTCCGCGTCAAAGAGGCGCGCAAAAACCTGCTGCCGCAATTGACCCTGACCGGCAATGTGGGGCCGGGCGGTAACTCGTTGGACGAATTGTTTGACGGTTCTCGGATCATGAGCACCTTGGCCGCCGGGCTCGCCCAGCCCGTGGTCGCCGGCGGCGCGATCAAGTCTCAGATTCGGCAAAACATCGCGGAGGCGCGTGAGGCGGTGTTTAATTACGCCAACCTGGCCTTGACCGCCTACCAGGAAGCCGAAGACGCGCTCGCCGCGGAACGGTTCCTGCTCGCCCAGCAAGACGCTTTGGAATACGCCCTCGAAGAAGCGGTCGCGGCGCAAGTGCTCGCGGAACGGCAATTTGAACGCGGGCTGGCCAATGTGTTCAACCTTTTGGACGCCCAGGACCGTAAGATCGCCGCCCAAAGCGCGCTGATCACCGTCGCCGGCACCCGGCTGAATAACCGAATTTCGCTTTACCTCGCCATAGGCGGGGGCTTCGTGACGCCCGCGACGCAAACGGCGGACGCGGACGCCGAACCCGCCCAGGAGTCCCAGGCATGATGCGTAAACTCATCCTCATCGCGTCGGTGTTCGGCATTCTCTTATTCGGCGTGCTCGGCGTCGGCGTTATGAGCGCACTGCGTCCAGAGCCGGAGAAGTCCGAAGAGCCGCCCAAACCGCTCACGGTGTTTTATGAGCGCGCCGAGGCGCGCGACGTCGCGCTGACGATTTTCGCCCAAGGCGAGGTTGCGCCAAAGCGCGAGATCAGCCTCGTCGCCCAAGTGCCCGGTCGCATTGTGAGCGTCAGCCCAAGCTTGGCGGACGGGGGCGTTTTCGAGCAGGGCGATGTGCTGGCCCGCATCGAGGAGGCGGATTTTCGGTTGGCGCTGATCCGCGCGGAGGCTGCGGTGGCCCAGGCCCAACAGGCCTTGGCGCGCGAACAGGCGGAGGCCGATCTCGCTCGCCGCGATGTCGCCGATTTGGGCATCACCGACGCCTCGCCTTTGGCGTTGCGCGAGCCCCAATTGGCCGAGGCGCGCGCCAATGTGGCGGCAGCCGAAGCCGACCTCGCCGAGGCCCGGCTCAATCTGAGCCGGACTATCATTCGGGCGCCGTTCAATGGACGGGTGCGCGAACAATTGGCCGATGAGGGGCAGTTCATGGCGTCCGCCGGCGCGATCGCCAATATCTTTTCGACCGATGTGGTGGAAGTGCGTTTGCCCCTGTCGGATCTGGACCTCGCGCAGCTTGAATTGCCGCTGGCGTTCACCGCGACGCGGGACAATCCGGGGCCCTCGGTTCGGCTTAGCGCGGTTTTAGCCGGGCGGGAGCAGATTTGGACCGGGCGCTTGGCGCGCACTGACGCGGCGATCGATCCGCGCACACGGGTGCTGAACGCCATCGTCGAAGTCGACGATCCCTATGGCGCGGGCGTTTCCGACGCTGGCGCGCCGCTGGCGGTGGGCCTTTTTGTGTCTGCAGAGTTGAAAGGACGGTCAATTCCTAACGCCGTTGTCATCCCGCGAGCGGGTTTGCGCGGCAATGACCAGGTTTATGTTCTTGCCGAAGGCGACACCTTGGACATTCGCACCGTGACCGTGGCCCGCTCAGACCGCAATGAAGCGATCATCACGGCTGGATTGGCCGATGGCGACCGCGTGGCGATTTCGCCGGTCCGCAGCGCCAGCCAAGGCATGAGCGTGACCGCGTTACGCGCTGGCGAGGATGTCCGACAAACCGGGCCGGACGACGGTTCTGATCCGACCCAGACTCAAACCGCGCAGAACACCGGCGGAGACCGAACATGATTGAGACCAATTCGAGCCAGCATCGTGGCCTAATCGGCTGGTGGGCCCGCAATGGGGTCGCGGCTAATCTTCTAATGGTCGGCTGCTTCATCGGTGGGTTGATGGCGTATTTCCAGCTCGAGCGGGAAACCTTTCCGGCCTTTCCTTGGAACGGCGCAAGCGTGTCGGTGAACTGGCCCGGCGCCAGCCCGCAGGACGTCGAAGAACAAGTCATCGTCCGGATCGAAGAAGCTTTGGCGGATCTGGACGGCGTCGAGCGCATGACCTCCACGGCGTGGGAGGGGTCGGGTTCGGTGAATATCGAATCCCAGCGCGGCTACGATATGAGCGTGCTGCTTGATGAAATCGGCATTCGCGTCGACAGCATCAATAATCTGCCGCAAGACGCGTTTCGGCCGCAGATCCGGCGCTGGCGCGCCAATAACCAATTCATGGGCATCGCCGTGCATGGCAATGTCGACCTGCGCACGCTCAAGCGGGTGGCCGATCAGGTGCGTGACGAGGTTGCTCTTTTGCCTGGCGCGTCCCAGGCGGAGATCTGGGCGACGTTGGACGAAGAGGTGTCCATCGAAGTCTCCGAAGACGCGCTGCGCCGGTATGGTTTGACGTTCTTGGACGTGGCGGAGGCGGTGCGCAACACCTCGACTAACCTCGCCGCCGGCTCGGTGCGCACTCAAGTCGGGGAAGTGGCGATCCAAGCGCGGAACCTTGCGGATACGCAAACGGATTTCGAAAACATCGTCGTTCGTCAAGAAGAAGGCGGCGCCGCGATCCGTGTGCGCGATGTGGCGACGGTAAAGGACGGCTTTGAAGACGCCAATCTACGGTCAAACTTTAACGGCGAGCCGATGGCGATCGTCGCCTTGTTGGCGACCGAAAAGATGAATGTCGTCGAAACCTCGGAAGCGGTGAAAACCTATATTCAGGAAAACTCCGGTCGACTGCCTGGCGGAGTGAACTTGACCATGTGGTGGGACGACTCCGTGTTCTACGCCCAACGCATGGAGACGATTTCCAAGAGCGCGCTTTTGGGACTCGCCATGGTGCTCGTCGTGTTGATCTTGTTCTTGCGACCGACTGTAGCCCTGTGGGTGACGATTGGGATCGCCACGGCGTTCGCCGGTGGTCTTGCGGTGCTGCCTTACATCGGCGTCTCGCTTAATATGTTGTCGCTGTTCGCCTTTTTGTTGGTCATTGGTATTGTTGTGGATGACGCCATCATTGTGGGCGAAAATATCCACAATGAAGTGGAAAGCGGCCGGCGCAAAGGCTTGGACGCCTCAATCATCGGCACGCAATTGGTGGCCAAACCGGTCGTCTTCGCCGTGGTCACCACCATGATGGCATTCGCGCCGTGGATGCTTTTGTCGGGGCCGGAGGTGCAGTTCACCAAGCAGATTGCCTTGGTGATCGTGGCCGCGCTGGCCTTCTCGTTGATCGAGTCCCTGCTGATATTACCGGCGCACTTGGCGCACATGAAGCCGCAAAACCTCAAGGCCCGCGGCGCGAACGGGGCCTTTCTAAGGTTCCAGCGCAAGTTTGCGGACAGCCTCGTGAGGTTTGCGCGCACGGTCTACAAACCGATTGTCGAGGCGTGCGTTCGTCTGCGCTATGTGACCGTGGCGTTCTTCGTCACCCTGTTCGTTTTGGCGATTGGGGTGATGCAAAACGGCTATGTGGCGTTCAACTTCATGCCTGAGGTCGAGAACGAGTTCGTCCAGGTCAACATCACATTCCCCCAAGGCACCCCGTTTGAGCGGGTCTCCCAAGTGCAGCGCCAGCTAGAGCGCGCTCAAGTCGAGCTGCGCGAAGAGTATCGCGAGCGCTTCCCAGGCGCGGGCGAAATGGTGGAGACCACCAACGCTATCGCCTCGGAGGGCCAGATCGAGGCCTGGATGGGTCTCGCGCCGCCGGAGCGTCGCCCCGGTCGACTGCCGACCAAAGAGGTGGCGGATCGGTTGCGCGAGCTGTTAGGGCCAATCCCGGACGCGGAAGATATCCGCCTGACCTCGACTTTGAACAACCAGGAGCCTGGCATTCAATTCGCCATAAGCGCGTCGGACTTCGGCGTGCTCCGGGAAGCCGCGGACGCGCTCAAGGCGCAGCTGGCGGAGTATTCCGACGTCTATGACATCGTCGACAACCTCACGAGCTCCGCGGACGAAGCGCGCATCGCGTTGAAGCCGGGAGCGGAGAGCTTGGGTCTGACCCTTGCGGACGTGTCGCGGCAGGTGCGCCAAGCGTTTTTTGGCGAAGAAGTGCAAAGACTGCCGCGGGAAGGCGAAGACGTCCGCGTCATGGTCCGCTATCCGGTTGAGGCGCGTCGGTCTTTGGACACGCTGCAAAGTTTTCGCGTGCGCACCCCGGATGGTCGAGAGATCCCGCTGGCGGCGGTCGCCGACGTCACTTTTGAGCCGGGCGTGAACCGGATTAACCGCCGCGAACGGTTGCGCGCGGTGCAGGTGTCCGCGGAAGTGTTCGGCGATGGGCGTGGGCAAATCATGGAGGATTTGGAGGCGAACTTTTTCCCCGAATTCGACCGGCAATTCCCGGAAGTCACCCGCGGCGCCATTGGCGAGGCCGAAGGACAGCAAGAGTTTCTCCAAGAGGTCACCACCCTGCAGATCATCATGTTCGGCATGATGTATGCGCTGTTGGCGATCGCTTTCCGGTCCTATTGGCAGCCAATATTGGTGATGACGGCGATCCCGTTTGCGTTGGTGGGCGCGGTGATTGGGCATTTGATCTTCGGGGTGCCCTTAGCGCTCTTCAGTTTTTTCGGCATTGGGGCGGCCGCCGGCGTCGTGGTGAACGACAATTTGGTGCTCATCGATTTCGTCAATCGATTGCGGCGCGAGGGTTTGGGCGCGTTCCAGGCGTTGGTGGAGGCGGGGGTCGCCCGATTCCGGCCGATCCTGCTCACGTCTGTGACCACTTTCATCGGCATCTTGCCAATGATTTTCGAGCCGTCCACCCAAGCGCAGTTTCTTAAGCCGATGGTGATCAGCCTGGGCTTTGCGGTGATCTTCGCGCTGTTCCTGACATTGCTCTTCGTGCCGGCGCTTTACGCAGTCGGCGCCGATGTGTCGCGGTTTTTCCGCGGGCTATGGACCGGTGACAAGCAACCTCCGGTGGGATCGTCGATCGAGACTGGGGTTGTGGTGACGCCTGAAGGCGTCGAGACGGCCCATGGGCGCGCCCCGGCGGAGTGATTGGCCCGGCGCTTATCAGCTTTGGCTAAGCATCACGGTCAAACCTTAGAAAGCTCGCGCTTAGGTGCGGGCTTTTTTTCGGGTCCGACGCCGATCCAGATAAAAAAAGGGCGGCCCGAAGGCCGCCCCCTGATCGCCATATCAAGCTGAGTTGGCGACTAGAACTGGTAGCGCAGGCCGAGCTGAACCGCCCAAAGTGTGCCGTTGAGATTGGTGAACGGCTCGGCGGTGAACGGGTTGAAGTCGTTGAACTCCAACACATTGCCTGCCGGATCTGATCCCAAATCGTCCTGCGTGAACGGCGAGATTGTGATGATGTCCTCGGCGGTGCCGTTGAGGAGCGTCTCGTTCGCGCTGTCCGAGATGAGGTTGGGCAGGTTCTCAATATCGATGAAGAACTGCGCCCGGTGCCCCTGAATGAAGGTTGGCAGATCCTGTGTGAAGCGCACGTCAAGGTCCGTTTCGAACGGCGCGTTAAACGCATTCCGGGGCGCGATGCCGCCGGCGAATTCGCTCAACCCGCTGGCTTCCACGAACTCGAAGAACTCTTCGACGGGGAAGTCGTCGGCGAAGACCACGTTGGGGTCGTCCGGTCCGTCGGGAACGAACAGCAAGAAGTCGTCAAAGCCGAGGTTATCGCCGAACGGATCGAGGTTAAACACGAAGCTGAAGCTTTCGCCCGAGCGCGCCCGGAAGATGAAGTCCACGCGGCTCATCAAATCGCGGAAGAACTCTTGGCCAATCCCGAAGTTCAAGGTCAAGGCGTGCGGACGCTCGAAGTTCGAGGTCGACACCGGCCGGAAGTTGACGAATGGGATGGCGGTGTTCTGAGCGTTGCCGTTGGCTGTGGACGACGTCGTGCTGCTCGAATTCGACGCGTCGAGGAACGCATAGCTCAGGCCGAAATCGATAAAGCCGTCTTTGTTGAGCCAAGGCATGACATAGTCAAAGCGCTTGGCGAACTGGGCGGAGAGCAACAAGGTGGTGCCGCCGCCGCCATTGGTGACGAGGATATCTTCATCCCGCGCGCCGAAGGCGAAGCATTCCGGGGTGACATTGTCGAACCCTAGCGGAATGCCGTCCTCCAGACCCAAGAAGGTCGCGTCACAGCCCTCATTGAGCGGGTCCACCGCGGCGAAGACCGGCCGGCCAGTGATATCCGTGGTGATTGGCGTCGCGGTCAGATTGACGAAGTTAAAGGCGTTCCGCTCGCGGCTGTATAAGAAGTCGATCCGGGTTTGCCAATTATCGAAAAACCCGCCGAAAGCGCCGCGGAAGTCCGAGATGTGCGAGAAACCGATATTGGCGCGAATAACCGATGGCAGTTCGAAGTCGGGATCGATCGCAGCAACGGCGCCGTCAAACTCCGTCGCTTCGGCGATTTGTTGGGCCGTGATGCACTCCGGAATGAAAATCGGCCCCGTGGCGCCGAACTGGAAGTCTTCCGGCGTACACGGATCAAACGAGGACGCGCCGAAGCCGATGGCGCCGCCAAAGTTCTGGAACGAGTTGGAGAAGAACACGGTCGGATCGCCACCGCCGAACACGCCGGCGCCGGTTTGGATCGTCAATTGACCGAACAAATCGCGTGGGACGTCATACGTGATCCCGATGCGCGGTTGGATCAGATCGAGATTTTCAAACCCGGTGGCGTTGGTGAAGCCGAACCGTTCGATGAAGTTCGGATTTTCTGTCGGGGACGTCGAGTTCGTGTAGAAGTCATAGCGGACACCAAACTGGACCGTCAGGTCCGGGATGGGCAGCCATTCGTCTTGGAAGTAGATCGAGTGAATCGACCGGGTGAACACCGCCGCCGCATCAAAGGGGTCGCCGGTGAACGAGCCGCTGCCAAACGCCGCCGGGATTTCCCCGTTGAACGCTTCATCGCCGTCTGGGACCTCATCAAAATTGGTGCCGGTGTCTGTGGAAGCGTTGCCGGCGAGGAAGTCCTCAAGCGTCGGGAAAACAATCGTGCCCGTGGCATTGACAATGAACAGGTTTTCGACGTCGAGCGAATTAAGTTCATAGCCGAATTTGAACCGGTGGTTCCGGTATTGATATTCGCCTTGAGCGCGAAGCTGATCATTTTGCGTGAAGAGTTCGTTGGCCGACCTGAACTGACCCGGACCTGCGCCGACTGAACCGAATTCATCGTTGCCGACTTCGATAACGCCGTCGCCGTCCGCGTCGTTAAAGGCGCCGATGACAATGCGTGGGATCGGCACCGCATCCTGAGCTTCGCCGCCGCCGATCGGATCTTGCAAATCGGTGTTGTCCGACCGCGAAATCCGGAAGTCTGTGGAGAAGTTATCGGTCCACTGAGAGAAGACGCGTAGCGAGTAGAACTCCTGCTCCGTGCCTTCAATCTCAAACGAGTCGTTGAAGGTGAAAAACTGCGAGCCGAAGTTGAAGTCGTCATCTTCGATATTTTCTTCGCGGAAACGGGAATAGGTGAAGGCCGCGTTGTGGCGATCGGTGATATTCCAGTCCAAACGCGTCGAAATCCGCCGATTAAACTCCGGTAGAACGCTGGCTATGCCGCCCGTTGGAAACCCGCGGGCGTTCAAAGCGTCCTCGAAGACCGCCGCCTGGTCGACGGTGAGAAAGTTGAATTCATCGGCGAAACCGCCGCCTAACGGCCCTTGGGGCTGAATATCGCTGTCGTCAGTTTCTTAATAGGCGACGAATAAGAACAGCTTTTTTTTAATAATCGGGCCGCCGATTGATGCGCCCCAGTTGAAATCGCGGAACGGATCGTCGGAGACGACTTCGCCGTCAATCGTGCTGCCGGTTAAAGACTGCGAATTAAAAACGGCGAACACTTCGCCGTGGATCTCGTTGGTGCCCGAGCGGTGGATCAAGTTGATCGCGCAACCCGAGAAGTTGTTGTACTCAACGTCGAACGGCGCGAACTCCACAGAAACCGCGCCCACGGCGTCGAACGGGATCGGTTGGGCGTTCCGAGCCGGGAAACCGGATGCGTTCAGTCCGAACGGGTCAGACGTCGACACCCCATCGATGAACAGGGCGTTGAAGTCGGTGTTCGTGCCCGCGCACGAAATCGCATCATCATTGCTTTCGTCGATCTGCACCCGCGCGTCGAGCCGCAGCGTGTCGCGGATGTCGCGCGCGATCGAGGGGACGTTTTGCAGGGTGTCGAGCGTGAAGGCGGAGCCGGGACCAATGGCGAGGTTCACCGATTGGGTCGCCGCGCCGAGCACGAGGATTTCCTCAACATTTGCGGTCAGCGGAGACAAGGTGACGTTTTATTGGGTGGTGTCAGACAGGCTGATCCGCAGATCGTCAATGCGCGTGTCTTGGAAATCATTGGTGTCGACGAGGACGGTGTACGGGCCGCCCACTTCCAGGTTGGAGACGTTGTAAACGCCGGTGGCGTTGGTGGAGGTGGTCCGCGACCGGCCGGTCCGCGTATCGGTCACCGTGACCAAGGCGCCGGGAACCGGTTCGCCCGCCGGGCTGGTGACCACGCCCCGCACAGTCGATGTGATCTGTTGCGCTGCAGCATACGGCGCGGCGCCTGCGAAGAGTCCAACGAACGCGACTCCCGCGACGAGTTTGGCTCTTAAATCCATAATATCCCCCATTTTTCAAGCACTTGCTCAGTCTGCGACCCCCCATAGGTCGCTGACCAAACCTCGCACACACTGCCAGCGCCATAAGCGGCGTCGCGGCATTCGGCACGATTTCTTTGGTGTGTAGCGTAAATTTGCGACACTTCGGTGACGAATTCGGGAGTGATTTCGCCGCAACCTTCACCACCTATTGAAATAAACTTTTTTGAGGACAATCCTCAAGCTGATGAAATAAATAGATAAATCCGTTTTTGATCGGCGGCCGTTCACGATCACACAGTTCCGTGTGGCGCGCCAAAGCGGTCCGTTCGCACATCCCGCGGATCAGTGTTGTCGATTTAACACAATGATGCGGCGCTCAGGCCGATTGCGCCGGCTTATCCGATCTGTAGAGGCGCGCTCGCAAGCGCAATAAAAAGTCTTGACGCCTTAAGAAGAGGTGATCACGCGCTGTCGCGCGCCCGTGATCGCCGTCTGAGCGCGAAGTCCTTGACGCAAAACCGCCATAAGGTGCGGCTGTTATCGGTCCTAGCGGTGACGGGCCGCAGATTTAAGGGTGAGCGTTGTGAAAGGGATTGTTCTGGCCGGCGGCAGCGGCACCCGCCTGCATCCCATGACTTTGGCGGTCTCAAAACAGCTATTGCCAGTCTATGACAAGCCCTTGATCTATTACCCGATTTGCACACTTATGGAGGCGGGCGCGCGCGACGTCTTGATCATCACCACGCCCCATGATGCGCCGCTTTTCAAAAGCTTGCTCGGCGATGGCGGGCCCTGGGGCATGCGCTTCGCCTATGCCGAACAACCGCGCCCGGAGGGTATCGCACAGGCCTTTCTCATCGGCGCGGACTTCATTGGCGGCGATCCCTGCGCCCTGATTCTGGGGGACAATATTTTTTATGGCCAGGGGCTTGGCCGCCAGATGCGCATGGCCGCGGATCGCACCAATGGGGCGACGGTCTTCGCCTATCGCGTGACCGACCCGGAGCGGTATGGCGTGGTGTCGTTCAACGACGCTGGCAGGGCGATTTCGCTGGAGGAGAAGCCCGAGGCGCCAAAGTCGAACTGGGCTGTGACAGGGCTCTATTTTTATGACGCCCAAGTGGTCGATATCGCGCGCTCCGTCCGCCCCTCCGCCCGCGGTGAGTTGGAAATCACCGACCTCAATCGGGCCTATCTGGAACGAGGCCAACTCTCTGTGGAGCGGCTTGGCCGCGGGCTCGCTTGGCTGGACACCGGCACGCCGGACAGCCTGATCGAGGCCGCCGAATACATCAAAGCTTTAGAGCACAGAACTGGACTGAAAATCGCCTGTCCGGAAGAGACCGCCCTGTCCTTAGGGCATATTTCCCGCCAAGACGTCGAGCGCATGGGGTATTCTTTGAAAAACACGTCTTACGGTCAGTATTTGTTACGATTGGCCACTCAGGATCAGACGGAGGGTCCGGCGGCCTCGCCCTTGAGCTGAGCCGCGCGGGCGCTCTATTAAGCCGCCATCACGCGATCCACTTCGGCGACCAGGTCGCGCAAGTGGAAGGGCTTTGACAGCACCTTAGCGTCTTTGGGCGCCGCCGACCCCGGATTGAGCGCAACGGCGGCGAAACCGGTAATGAACATGATGCGCAACCCCGGCTTGGAGGCGGCGGCGCGCCGGGCGAGTTCGATGCCGTCCACCCCGGGCATGACGATATCCGTCAGCAGCAGATCGAAACCGTTCGGATCGGTCTCAAACAGTTTGAGCCCATCGACCCCGTCGGCACAGGCCTCCACCTCATGGCCGGCGCGCTCTAGCGCCTTAGCCAAAAAGCCGCGCATCGAATCATCGTCTTCCGCCAATAGTATCCGCGCCATGGCTCAGAGCCCTCTAAAGCTGATGGATTAGGTCATACCGTAGAGTGAAGAAGTTAAAAACCCGCTGCGTTGTGCGCCTTGGCCGCATGGCGCGTTGACCGCGTCCATGTCGGCTGCGATGACGGAAGCCATGACGGCTCTTTCGCCACTGGACAGCGCCTCGGACGCCGCCGCGCGCGCCGCTGCGCTTCGAGACGCCTTTGCCCCCCCTGTCGAGGTCCGGTTGAATTCGGGCCCGCCGGGACCAATCGTTCTCGCCTCTCCCCATGCGGGTCGGGTTTATCCGGATGCTTTTCTGAAACAAACCCGGCTGGACCCGCACACCTTGCGGCGCTCCGAGGACGCCTATGTCGACGAATTGGTGGCGGACGCGCCCGCCCTTGGCGCCCCGTTGATTATTGCGCGCTTTCCCCGGGCCTATTTGGACGTTAACCGCGAGCCGTGGGAGTTGGATCCCGCTATGTTCGCTGATCCGCTGCCGGGCTTTGTGAATACGCGTAGCCCGCGGGTCGGTGCGGGATTGGGAACGGTGGCGCGGCTTGTGGCGGATGGCGCGGAGATCTACGCCGAGCCGCTCGTATTCGCCGACGTCGCCGCCCGCGTGCGCGCACTCCACGGTCCCTACCACGCGCAATTGGGTGAGTTGGTCCGCAAAGCCCGGACCCGCTGTGGCGTCGCGGTGCTAATCGATTGTCATTCCATGCCAAGCCTGAGCTTGGAGGACAGCGAAGACTTGCGCGCCGATATCGTTCTGGGCGACCGGTTTGGCGCGGCGTGCGCGCCAACGCTGACCAGCTTCGTAGATGAGAAACTCAGCGGGTTTGGATATAATGTTGGCCGGAATGCGCCCTATGCGGGCGGTTACACGACGGAACGCTATGGCCGGCCCGCGCGCGGCGTTCATGCGCTGCAGATCGAAATCCGCCGCTCGCTTTACATGGACGAAAACACCGTGGAGCCGATCGCGCAATTTGACCAAGTGCGTCAGGATATGGCGAGCCTGGTGGCGGCTCTGATCGACGCGGACCCAGACTTATGGCGGCTTTGATCCCCTTTAAAGTTTTAGTGTCGGAGACAAAGCCGTGGCGGTCACCCTGAGCGCTTGCGGGTCTGAGCGGGCTTTGGAGCCGCCTCAGGGGTGGGACGTTCGCTTTGAAGAGCCAGTGTGGCCCCAAGACGAGGCCACGCGCTGCGTTTTTGAGCCCAGCGCCGGTCTTGACGGCTTACCGGCTGGATGGTGGCGGGTGCGCTTGGTGCGTCCGCCTGAAGACTTGCCCAGCCGGCCATGGGTGAATTTCGACATGGGCGCGGGGTTTGGGCCGCAAACCAGCCTGCCCCTCTCGCCTGCGGCGCAAGGCGATTACGAAGCGATCGCGCGCCTGCCGAGCACGGCTGGGCGCTTGTCGCTCAGCCTGCCCCGGGCGTCAGACGCCCTGGAGGCGGCGCGCTTGGAGGTGACCCAAATCCAAGGGCCAGCCTTGATGG
This sequence comes from Maricaulaceae bacterium, assembly GCA_050331475.1. Lineage (GTDB taxonomy): Bacteria > Pseudomonadota > Alphaproteobacteria > Caulobacterales > Maricaulaceae > JBHJGU01. Next base: position 38,920 of record JBHJGU010000128.1, read on the forward strand.
CGTTTTGGCTGCGCAAAGCGTGGCGGCTGTGGCGGCGCGATCCACGCAATGCGCTACAGACCACGATTGCGGGGCTCCGGTTCTTGCGCGCGCGGCATTTCGCGGCGTTTGATACAAAAAGGGCGCCCGAAACCGGAGACTATGACCGGTGGGTGGCGCGTTATGGCGCGCTGACGGATCCGATCCGCGAGCGATTAGCCGCCCAGCGCGCGGCCATGGTCGACCCGCCGCTGATTTCAATCCTGACCCCGGTTTTTAACCCCAGTCCGGAGTGGTTGAGCGAAACGCTGCGATCGATCCGTCATCAAGCTTATCCCCATTGGGAATTGTGCGCGGTCGATGACGGCTCGACGGACCCGGCGGTGCGGGCGGTCTTAGAGGCCGCGGCGGCCGAAGAGCCGCGCATCCGGGTGACGTTTCGGGAGACGAACGGCCGCGTCGCGCAGGCCACGAACACCGCCCTCGCCATGGCGCGCGGGCGGATCTTGGCGCTGCTCGATCATGACGACGTGTTGGCCGAAGCCGCGCTTCACCACATTGCCATGACGTTCTACACCGATCCGACGACGAAAATCGTCTACACCGATGAGGACAAGATCGATGAAGCGGGCCAGCGCTTCGATCCGTACTTTAAGCCCGACTTCAACCCGGACCTCATCTTATCGCAAAACTACTTCAACCATTTAACGGCCTTTGACGCCAATTTGGTTCGGCGTTTGGGCGGTTGGCGAGACGGGTTTGACGGGGCGCAGGATTATGACCTGGTTTTGCGGGCGGTGGAGCAAGCCGACGGATCGGCGATCAAACACGTGCCCCTTGTGCTTTATCACTGGCGGGCGAGCCCTGGATCGACGGCGCGCGACATCGTCGCCAAACCGTACGCCGTCGCATCCGGCGAAAAAGCGCTACAGGCGCATTTGGACCGCACCGGCGCAGGCGCGCAGGCCAAGCGCATCCATGTGGCGACCTATTATCGGGTTCGGTGGCCCTTGCCCAAGCCCGCGCCGTCGGTCTGCGTCATCGTGCCGACCCGGGACCGAGTAGACCTGCTGCGCGCATGCGTGCGCAGCGTTCTTGAGCGAACAGATTATCCGACGCTGCGCTTGCGGATCGTGGACAATCAATCCCAAGAGCCCGAAACCCTGGATTATTTGCGCGACCTCGGTCGTCAGGACGACCGGGTTGCGGTGATGCGTTACAATGCGCCGTTTAATTTCTCCGCGATCAATAACGCGGCCGCCGAGCAATGCGACGCAGACGTTTTGGTGCTGCTGAACAATGATGTCGAAGCGATCGAGCCCGATTGGTTGACCGAAATGGTCAGCCAATTGGAGCGTCCGGGCGTCGGCGCGGTGGGGGCGAAATTGTGTTACGCCGACGACACTGTCCAACATGGCGGCGTGATCACCGGCGTGGGCGGGGTGGCCGGGCACGCGCACAAATTCTTGCCCCGCGACCATCCCGGACCGTTTGGCCGCGCCGTGGTGGCGCAGACGGTGAGCGCGGTGACGGGGGCGTGTTTGGCGGTTCGGCGTAAGACCTTTCTGTCGGTGGGCGGTTTGGACGCCGAACGGTTTCCCGTGGCGTTCAATGATGTCGATTTTTGTTTGCGGCTTGAGGCGGAGGGCCTTCGAACCGTCTATACGCCGCACGCGGTTCTGCGCCATCGGGAGTCCGCCAGTCGCGGCTCGGATATGGCGTCGGCCCATCGTGATCGGTTCCTCGGGGAGATCGAAGCCATGCATGAGCGCTGGGGAGACCGGTTGGCGAAGGATCCCTATTATTCGCCGAACTTGACATTGCGGCAGGAGAATTTCTCGATCGCCGATGAACCGCGCGTGGACTTCGCAACTGGCGCGGCGCTCGATCCGGAACCTTGGCGGCGGTCTGTCTGACATGTCCTCATCCCGACTGATCGGTGTGCGTTTGAACCCCCAGCCGGTCCCCGAAATCGGTCACACGGTGATTGTTACCGGCGATGCGCCCGATGCCGTCGCCAGAGCCGCCAATGTGCTGGTCGGGCTCGGCATAGACATGGGCGGACAATTGCTCTGGCCGAGCTTTTCCGACCCGGAAACCGCGCGCGCGATCGACGCGCCGATCGCGGGGGCGTGGCGGGCTTATGCGCGCCGACGGGATGACGAGCGGCGGGTGTGGGGGTTCGCCCGACCTCATCTTGCACCCATTCTATCCAACCTTTTAGGCGCATTGCGCCATCCTCGGCTTATTGTGTTAACCGCTGATCCCAGCGCGGGCCTCAAGGACGGCGTCGTCACGGCGAATGCGCTGGTTGAGGCCGGTAAGGCTTGGACCGAGCAGGTCAAAGCGTTGAACAAGGTCAAATGTCCGACCTTGGTGGCGCCGGCGAGCGCGCCGGCGGCCGCGCCGGAGGCCTTTATCGATACGCTGGCGGACTTTGTCGGCGTGGCGTTGACCGAGGCCCTGCGCGTAGCGGTGCGCCCGCGCTTGGCTCTGGCTCCGAACGGCGTACGCTCACGCGGGCGGGATGCATCCGAAGCCCGTGGCGGTATTGATCGGCTGCGCCCGGAGGGTGTGTTGACCGGTTGGGCGCGACCGGACGCTGATGCGGAGCCGACGGCGGTCCGCGTGTGGATGGACGATGTCGAGTTGGGCGTGTTCCCCGCCCGGGAACGGCGTGAAGACAGCGACCGCGACGCGCCCGACGCCCGTTGGGGCTTCAATGCGCCTTTGCCGCCGGGTTGGTCGCAAGCGCGGTGGCTGCATGTATGTTTCGCAGACACAGACGCGCCCTTAGGTTCGGTTTTTTTGCCCCGTTATCGGGTGATCGCAGGCGCGCCCACCGACTGACCGCTCTCGCGAACCCGGGTGACCAGATCTTGGTAGCGCTCCAGCCCCTCATCGACCGCGCCATCGTAAATGAGCTCGCCGCGCTCGATCAGCAGAACCCGGTCGCACCAGCGCCGGATGAGCTTCTCACTCTGTGACGCCAGCACGAAAATCGACGAATTCACCGCAAGGCGGTCCATGCGCTCGCCGGCGCGCCGGCGGAACTCCGCATCACCTGCGCCAAGCCATTCATCCAACAACAGGATCTCGGGCTGGATCGCCGTGGTTATGGCGAAGCCCAACCGCAACGCCATGCCCGAGGAATAAGTCGACATGGGCTGGTGGACCCAGTCCTGGATGTTGGCGAATTCGAGAATGTCGTCCAACCGCGCTTTGATGTCCTTGCGCGACAATCCCAATAGGTGTCCGCGCAGATAGACGTTATCGAGCCCCGAAGCTTCCGGAATGAAGCCCAGGTTCAGGCTGTAAAGCGCTGCGATCGAACCGTGATGCTCATACCGGCCACGAACCGGCTGGTAGACGCCTGCGAGCAACTTCAACAGCGTCGTCTTGCCTGATCCGTTGCGCCCAATCAGGCCGACGCGCTCGCCTTCTTGGACCCGAAACGACACGTCATTGAGCGCCAGCAGTTTCTCCCGCTTCAGACGTGGGAAATAGCTCGCCAGGAACCGGTCGAGGCGGGACGTGGTTTGGGTTTGTTGTTCAAAGGCTTGTTCGAAAACCACGCTCGCGCGGGCTAACTCCAGATACGCGCTCATCGCTCAGATCCAGTACGTTAAACGCGAGCGCGAGGCGCCGTACACCGCGGACGCCGCCGCGCCCAGCGCCAGCGTGACCGCCCCCGTGACGATCCAATTGAGGGGATCGACCGGTCGGTTAAGCAGCGGGTCGCGGACCATTTCGATATAATGGTAAAACGGATTCCAATTGATATACTTTTCCAGATGGCTACTTTCTTCCAAATCCCAAATAATAGGTGTCAAGAAAAACATAAAACGCATGATTGCGGACATGAATTCACCAACATCTCGAAACCGTAACGTAATCACTGATAGTAATGTTGAAGTAAAAACTGCTGTGATCGCATAAATTGCGACGGCCGGCAGCAGTAAAAGCCATGAAGTGTCGGGATAAAACCCGAACAGTAATACGACTGGGATCGCCACAACGGTGAGGTGCGCCGTTTCGATCGCTTCGGAATAGATAAAGCTAAGGCTGAACATGGGCGGCGGAAGCCGCATCGATAACAAGAATTGCCGCCCGCTGAGATAGGACCGGGAACCGGCGACCACGACGCTGGAGATAAACGTCCAGCACATCAACCCGACGGCGAAATGCGGCAGAAACCGTTGAGCGCGCCATCCCAAGAGATCGGAAAACAGCCATCCCACAGTGAACACGAAAATTGCGAAGCCGAAGACGATCCACAGCGGGCCGAAATAGGTGCGCCGGTATTTAACGGTGGTGGATCGCGCGGCGTGCAGGGTCCAGAATTCACGATACGAGAGCGCGGCCGCCAAATCTGAAAACAATCGCATAGCGAACCTTTAACCTGGAGCGCACGCGGGCGCCCGGTGTCCACGGGCGCGCCCTCGCTTGGTGCGCGCTCAGAGGGCGCTTTACTCCGCTCGTCCGAGCGTTACAAGCGACCCGAACAAGGCAAAGAGATTTCAGTTATGCCCGCCGGATTCGTCTTCCTCGCCAAATCCGACGCCGCCGCCGCCGCGGCTGCGCGCAACGTTGCCGCCTTCAGCCGACATAGTCCGCGGGCTCAGCGATGCTTAGCGCTGGCGGACGGGCTGGTGGCGCCGACGGACGCCGAGGCGCTGTTCGACACGGTCATGACAATCGCTGAGCCGGGGTCGGCTGCGTTTGTCGCCGAAGCGGTGCTCGAAGCGCCCTTTGATCGGGTCATCGTGGTGGACGCAGGGGTTTGGTGTGTCGGTTCGCTTTATGATGTCTTCGCTGGTCTGCGAGACCGGCCGCTCGCCGCCGCGCCAAGTCCGTTTGCGCCTTACACCGACATGGCGGGTCCGCGCACGATCGCCGAGCCCGAGGCCGCGCCCGCAATGACCCCGCCGCTTGAGGGCTATTTGGTCGGTTTTAATCGCACCCTGCTCAGCACGGCGTGCATCGAGGTCTGGCGACGGTTTGCCCAACACGCCGACGCGGAGGGCGCGCCGTTCCCGGCCAACGCGGCGGCGCGCGCGCTTATGGCTCAGGAACGGATCAGCCTGCACGCTTTGCCCAGCGGCCTTGTGGTCAATAGCGCCGCGCCCGCGTTTTTGCGCGGCTTTGTGCGCGCCGTGGTGCACACCCCGCATGCCGAACGCGACGCGTTCGCTGCGTTCATCAATCATGATCGCCGGCCGCGCCTCTTCGTGCCCCCCGCCACATTGTTGGTCCAGGACCAGAAGGCTGGGGTATGGCGGGTTTTAGGCTTCGACCGGGGCCGCGTCCTCGTCTTAGGCGAGGCGGAGATGGCGGATTTCACGCCGTATCTGCACGCTCTAGGCGCCAGTTTCGGCGCAGCTCACGGCTGGCGTCCGCCGCCGGAACAGCCGCAGGCCGCCAAAGCCAAAACCCGCGCGTAAGCGTTCGGCAACAGGCGCAGGCGGGGATCAGGCTCGGGCGAACACCTCCACCACCGCGCCCGCTTCGGTCACCACGTCAAGCTTGATTAACTGGGCGCAGCGTCGGCGCTGGTCGGGAAAGGGCAGGGTTTCTTCGAACCCGAAACCGAGGCTCAAATCGAGGAGCCCTCCGGAAGGCTCTGTGATCGGCAGTCGAATTTTGCTCAAGCCGTCCGCCGCCAGAACGCGCCGGTTCGCGCGCGCGCCATTTACCGAGACGTCGCAATATTGGCTCGGCACCCACGCGGGCACGTAAAACGTCAAGTGTAGCGCCGCCAGGGAATTTCGCGCGAACACGCCCAAACGGGCGCGCGGCGCGCACCAACCGTCAGCGTCCACACCGCTGGGGTGACCCACAACGTAGGGGCCTTCAATCTCCGCCGCGGGCGTGATGTCTAGCCGACCGTCGAAATAATCCCGCGTCATAACCGGATAGTTTCCATCAATGGCGCTGGGGGCGATTTCGGGGGTGGACCTGCGCGCGGCGGCGGTTTGAAACGCCTCGAAGATCGTCCGTGGTCCGGCTTCGCGGTCGAAAACCTCGCCCACGCCCAACGCGCGCACGCGTTCCGCGGGGGCGCCAATATCTGCAAGCACCGGCCAGAGCCCTGCGCGCAGCGCCTCGGAAAGGGTGTAGGAATAGGTTTCCGGCAGAACGCCAGGGAAATAGATCATCGCGCCGTCGGCGTTGCGCAAAGCGCCGATAACGCTGTCGCGATCGAAGGGTCCGCGTAATTCCACGTTGGGAAACCGTTCCAACCGCGCGCCGATCGACATGGGTCCGATGAAGACGAACCGCACCGGCGCCTCGGATCGCCAGCCCTCATGGATCACCGCATTCAGGTGGTGAAAGCCCTTGTGCTCGGCGAGCCCCCCCAGCAGCACAACGCGGGTAGGGCCCTCAGCGTCCGTCTTGGCGGGGTCGACCCGATTGGGGCGGTCCGCAATCGTTTAGTGCCACCAGTGCGGGCGAACCGTGATCTCCACGTCCGGCCAAATTGAGCGGTATCGGTCCGCAACGTCTTGGGACGGTGCGAAGACGGTGTCCGCCTTCTCCAAAATCGCGCGCCAGCGGTCCCGCCAACCCTCCACCCGCATGGCTTGGGGTTTGAACGAGGGGTCGAGGCCGTTATGGACCCCACCGGTCTGAACACAGAGTTCGCAGCGGCGCACGGGCGGCAGACCGCAATACTGTCCTGTCGCGTCGAGCAAAGTCACCCGAGGGCAAAGATAAAAATAGTCATGCAGGGTGACGAAGATTGCCCGGTCCGTCCGCTCCAAAACACCGAGAATGTTGACGTCGAGGTCAATCAGACCATGGACGTGCAATATGTCCGCAAGGTCGAGCACATCCGCTGCGAACCCCTCGAACCCATCCGCTTCGGGATAATATAAGTGGTCGTCGTTTGTCGGATCACTAATGGTGAACCCGCCCCCCTTAGCGTCGGCGACGCGGCGGGCGATCAGCGTGATGCGCCCCTCCGCGATCAGGCGCCGCGCGAGGTTGTCGGCGTGATGGGTGGCGCCGCCGCCCAAGCCTGGGGCGAGCAGGACGATGATCCCGCCCTGGTCGCGTGCGGCGCTGCGCCGCCGCCACACTTCTTTGAGTAGCCGATTGCGCGCCCTCGCTAAGGGGTCGCGCGCGACAAACCGTGCGATGCTGGGGGTGTAGTCCGGGTAAAGCGCCTCAAGCGCCGCGGTGTTCGTCTTGCGCAACCGCGCCCCGTCCGCACCGAAGGATCGGCCGCCGACATGAGCGACGACCACGTCGCAGGCCGCGACGTTACGCCATCCTCGCGCCATGGCGCGCAGGCAGAAGTCGTTCTCCTCGCCATAACCGCGACCGAAACGTTCGGCGTCAAAGACCCCGACTTCGCGCAGCGCGACCCGCCGCATATAGAGGCAAAAGCCGACGCCGGTGGGCAAATCGACCGTGACGCCAGCATTGACCTCCCCGGCGATGGCGTTCAGGCCCGCGTAGTCAAAGCCGAACACCGCCCCGCCGCGGCTGCGCATGTCGGGCAGGCTGCAGATCGTCGCGTTATTGGAGAACGGGGTGACCGTGGCGATGTCGTCGGCGCTGTAGGCTGCGGCGTGGAGGCGATCGAGCCAGCCGTCATAGACCCGGGTGTCGGAGTTGAGCAGCACGACGTCGGCTTCGTCGTCCAACCCAAAACCAAGATTGGCGGTGCGGACAAAGCCGAGATTGACCGTGTTACGCTGATAGTCGAACCCCAGCGCCGCGGCGGTGGTGCGCAAGCCTTTGCCGAAACCGGGCTCCGGACCCGCGTCGTCGATCACCGTCACTGCAAAGGGTGTGCGAACCCGAGCCTCAGCGACGCTTTTGAGGCAAGCGCGGGTCACATCGAGGTCCTTATAGGCCGGGATGACGACCCGGATCGGCGTGCGCCGCTTGCCATAGCGCCCCCGGTCGTAGTCTGGCGCGGGCGTAGGCTCCTCGCCCAGCTCCGAAACGTCGAGGCGGACCGCTTCGCCGTCGCGCACGGCTTTGAGCAGCGCCGGGCCCGCGGTGCGTGCGGCCCAGTAACGCTCCACCGGCCCGGGCGCGGGCGCGCCTAAGACCTGGGCGTTCAGCGCCGCCGTCGCGGTGGCCACGCCGTCGCCGATGATTAAAGCGGGCAGCGGATAATGGTCCGCGCCGGCGAGCTTCACCCGGACGATCCGGCTTGGCGGATGGGGCGCGTCGGGCAGGGGCGCGTCAATGCGAAACCGTGGTTCGCTTTGCGCTGTAACGGCGCTGTCATAGAGCCTTTCATCGGCGCGCACGCGTTTCACCCCGCCCGGTTCCAGAACAATCTCCAGATCGATCTCGGCGCGCGGGCGGGCGCGGTCGCGAATCCATCCACGAATGCGCGCCGGGTGCAGCTCTTGGATCTCCCCATCATAGTCGGATTGGTGCGCCAGGCTTAAGGTCCGGCGTTCTTCGGGGCTGTCCAGTTCCAAGGATTCGGCGAGCACTGTCGCGTCAATGCGATGGGGGCGCGCGTCAAACACCCAGGGCGGCAGACCAACGGTGATGACTGGGCTGGGACCCTCTTTGGGGGATCGCCATTCCGGCGCGGCCTGGACGCCGTCAAGCGTTAGGTCGACAAGGTCGAACGCGCGATCCGCGCGCAAGGTCAGGTGGGCGCCTTCAAAGCTGGCTTTGGGGTCAAACCCAGTCCGGGCCAGGGTGGGCTCGACCGCTGCGGTCGTTTCGGGCGGGTCCGGTTCGCTCATCAGGCGGCGTCCGACACCGGCGCGGCGTTCGCGTCCAGCCCGTCAAGCGCGTCCAGCCAGGGTTCGACCGGGTTCGCGCCGCCTTCGGGATTAAGCGTTGCGGCTGTGAGCGGAAAACCGACCGCGCGCGCGATCGCCTCGGTCATTGGGCGTCCGCGACCGTCGCGCGCTTCAAAAACCGGTGTTTTAGGCGACGCAAAGAGGGTGGCCGCCATGGCCGGACCCGCGACCCCCGCGACCGCGCCGGCCTGGGCCACCGCTTCTGCGATCCGATCAAGGGGGCGTCCGTCGATCGGCAAGCGCTTAAACCCGTGTCCGTTCACGGTCGCCTCTAACCGCATTTGGCGCGCTTGATCGGCGGCGGACAGCGTGCGGTCCCACAGCAAAACCGGCGGCCCGGAGCCGGCTTGGGCCTCCGCGGCTGGGAATAGCGCCCGGGCGGCTGCAATCGCCCAGGTCGGCGGGTCTCCGGGATCGGGAGGGTTGGGCAGAAAAATGATCTCCTCAGCGCAGAGCACCGGTCCCGCTCGCGCGCGCGGTTGCGCGACGCGCGGGTCAACGCCGATCGCGTGCAGTCCAGACCGCGCCCAAGGCTCCGCAGGTAGGGGTGCGATCACCGCGTCCCAATCCCCCGACGCGTCTTGGGCAGGGATCAGGCGCGCGAGTTGGGGCAGAACCGAAAGCAGCCAGCGATCAAAGCGCGGTTGGGCGGGTTGAAGCACGACGGCAACCCGCGCGCCTACGGAGGCGGCGCTGTGCCCCGCGGCCGCGCCCGATAGCCAAAGCGCCTCCCCATCGCAGAGCCCGGGGTCCACGCAGCCCACCCCCGCAAAGACCAAACCGCCACCCTGGCCGGGCCAAAATTCCCCCC
>JBHJGU010000129.1:0-29882 GCA_050331475.1 Maricaulaceae bacterium
CCTTCGCGCGCGTACCCGGCACCGTGCCCGACGGCCGCGCCTCCCCGGACCTGCGCCACGCCGCGGTGTGCGTCGCCCCATGGGGCGCTGACGACCCGGCCAAGACGGCCGCCGCGCTCAACCGGTGCGCCCGGTTTTTGCGCGGCCGGCTGGGCCCCAAACTCACGATGAAATTCACCCCCGATCTGCACTTTGAGCCCGACGACAGTTTCGCCGCCGCCAGCGCCATGAACGCGCTCCTCAACAGCGCGGAGGTGCGGCGAGATCTCAGCCTCGAACCAGACGACGACGCGGCCGAACGCGGTTAAGGACCCCCGCCATGGCCAAACGCAAACGCGGCCGACCGCTTGACGGCTGGCTGGTGCTGGACAAACCCCTCGACATGACCTCCACCCAAGCCCTGGGTGCGGTCAAACGTTTGCTTCAGCCCCAGAAGGCCGGCCATGCGGGCACGTTGGACCCGCTGGCGACCGGCGTTCTGCCGATCGCGCTGGGCGAGGCGACCAAAACCGTCGGTTTCGCTATGGCGGGCGCGAAACGGTATCGATTTACGATTGCGTGGGGACGCTCCACCGACACCGGCGACGCGGAAGGCGCGGTGATCGCAGAGAGCGCGGCCCGCCCCGCCCCAGACGCCGTGGAGGCTGCGTTGGCTGGGTTTATCGGCGAAATCGACCAAACCCCGCCCGCCTATTCCGCCATCAAGGTGGACGGGGAACGCGCTTATGATCTCGCCCGGGCCGGGGACGCCGTCTCGCTCGCGCCGCGCCGAGTGCGCATTGACGCGCTCGACCTGGTGGCGGCGTCGGATGCGGAGGCGAGCTTGGAGCTCACCTGCGGGCAGGGCGTCTATGTGCGCGCGCTGGCCCGCGATTTGGCCGACGTTTTAGGGGTTTGCGGGTACGTCAGCGCGCTTCGGCGGTTGGTCGTGGGGCGGTTCTCCGAAAATCAAGCCCTGACCCTAGACGCCTTGACGGATTTAAGTCATAAGCAGTCTTTCGACTTCCTTTTGCCCGTAGCGACCGCGCTGGCCGACATCCCGGCGGTGGCCGTTACGGCAGATGAGGCGTTTCGGTTAAGGCAGGGGCGAGCCATCGTCCTTCTTCCGCGACAGGTTGAGCGGCTGCGTGCGGCGTTTCGTCCCCGAACGATCAATGGGGAGGACGCGTCGCGAATGGCGTGGGCTCAAACGGCGGAGCGGCCGGTCGCCTTAGGGGAAGTGCGGGCGGGACGATTTCAGCCCGTTCGCGTGTTCAACCTGATGTCGGAGCCATAACCTTATGTCGATCACCACTGACCGTAAGGCCGAATTGATTAAAGAGCACGCTCGCGGGACCGACGACACCGGGTCTCCGGAAGTGCAAGTCGCGATCCTAACGGAACGGATCGTCAACCTCACCGGCCACTTTAAAACTCACGCCAAAGACAACCACTCCCGCCGGGGGCTGTTGCGCTTGGTTTCCCAGCGTCGTCGTTTACTCGATTACCTCAAAGATCGCGACGTGGCGCGCTATCAAGCGATAATCGCCAAGCTGGGTTTGCGGCGCTAGACGCCGTCCGCTGCGCCGCGCGCGAGGGGCGCGCGGGTCTCACGTCCGATCGCGCCGTCCGGGCGCGGTCGGCTATCCGAAGGACTGTTCATGTTCACCATCCATCGCGAATCCCTGGAATGGGCGGGTCGCACTCTGACGCTAGAAACCGGGCGCATGGCGCGCCAGGCCGACGGCGCGGTGTTCGCCAGCTATGGCGAGACTAGCGTGCTGGCCACCGTCGTCGCGGCGAAATCCGCCAAACCCGACATCGATTTCTTTCCGTTGACCGTCAACTACCAAGAAAAATATTACGCTGCGGGTAAGATCCCTGGTGGGTATTTCAAGCGTGAAGGCCGTCCCACCGAACGGGAAACCTTGATTTCGCGGCTAACAGATCGGCCCATCCGGCCGCTTTTTCCCAAAGGGTTTAAAAACGAAGTTCAAGTCGTCATCAACGTCTTGAGCTATGACATGGAAAACGACCCCGACATTTTGGGCATGGTGGCCGCCTCCGCGGCGCTGACCCTGTCGGGCGTGCCGTTCTTCGGCCCCATCGGCGCGGCGCGCGTGGGCGTGATCGGCGAGGATTTCGTCATTAACCCCACCCCCGAAGCCATGGCCGAGAGCAAGCTCGACCTCGTGGTTGCGGGCACCGCGGATGCGGTGATGATGGTGGAGTCCCAAGCCGACGAACTCTCTGAAGCGCAAATGCTTGGTGCGGTGATGGCCGGCCACCAGGCCTTCGCCCCGGTGTTGGACGCCATTATCAAGCTCGCGGAAAAGGGTGCGAAAGACCCTTGGGATTTCACGCCCGAGGATCATTCCGCGCTCAAGGCGCAAATGGCGGATTTGATCAGCGCCGATCTCTCAGCGGCTTACAAAATCAGCGACAAGGTGGAGCGCCAAGCCGCTGTCGCCACGGCGAAAGACAAAGCCGCCGCCGCCTTGGTCGCTACGGAAGAGCGTCCCGACGGCGCCGCGCCCTCGGTATTCGGCTCGGTGTTCAAATCGCTCGAGGCGGATGTGGTGCGCGGGGACATCATCAAGACCGGCGTGCGCATTGACGGCCGCAAGCTTGATGAGGTCCGCCCGATCGTGTCCGAAGTGGGCGTGCTGCCGCGCACCCACGGCTCGGCGCTGTTCACCCGCGGGGAGACCCAGGCCCTGGTGGTCGCCACCTTGGGCACCGGGGAAGATGAGCAATACATCGACACGCTGGACGGGACGCGGAAAGAAAACTTCCTGCTGCACTACAACTTCCCGCCCTTCTCGGTCGGTGAAGTGGGACGCATGGGCGGACCAGGCCGGCGCGAGATCGGTCACGGTAAGCTCGCCTGGCGGGCGATGAAGGCTGTGCTGCCCGAGACGAAGGATTTCCCCTACACCTTGCGCTTAGTGTCGGAGATTTTTGAATCCAACGGGTCCTCCTCAATGGCCACGGTGTGCGGCTCCGCATTGGCGCTGATGGATGCGGGCGTGCCGATCAAACGGCCCGTGTCCGGCATCGCCATGGGCTTGATCAAGGACCCGGACGGGGTGGCTGTGCTCTCCGACATTCTCGGCGACGAGGACCATTTGGGCGATATGGACTTCAAGGTCGCCGGTACGGATGCGGGCGTCACTTCGCTGCAGATGGACATCAAAATCGCCGGCATCACCGAGGACATTATGCGCACCGCGCTCGACCAAGCGAAGGGCGGCCGCATGCACATTCTTGAGGAGATGAACAAGGCGCTCTCCGGCGCCCGCGGCGAGTTGGGCCAGTTCGCCCCGCGCATCGAGACAATCTCGATCCCGGTGGACAAAATCCGCGAGGTTATCGGCTCCGGCGGCAAGGTGATCCGAGAGATCACCGAGACCACCGGCACCAAGATCGATATCGGCGAAGACGGCACGATCAAAATCGCCGCCGCGGACGGCGACGCCAACAAAAAGGCGATGGATTGGATCAAAGGCATCGCGGCGGAGCCTGAGGTCGGCGAAATCTATGACGGTAAAGTCGTCAAAGTCGTCGAGTTCGGCGCGTTTGTGAATTTCTTCGGCCCGCGAGACGGCCTGGTCCATGTGAGCCAGATCAAGAACGAACGGGTCAAGCAAGTCTCCGACGTGCTCAAAGAAGGCGACAGCGTCAAAGTCAAACTGTTGGGCTTTGACGATCGGGGCAAGGTGCGCCTGTCCATGAAGGTCGTCGATCAAGAAACCGGCGCGGACTTGGAAGCGGAAGACGCCGCTGACGCGTGATCCAGCGACCGAGCGTGTCGTGAGTTAAATGGGTCGCGCCCCCTGGCGCGGCCCTTTTTATTGATCGGTCACCGATTATCGCGTGTCCGGGCCGTCCAACGGCGCCGCGTCGGCCAATTCGCGCGCCCATATGGACGTCTCCGCGGATCGCGGCGCCAGGATTATCGGGGTCTCACATGCGCCGTGCCGGCTGAGCATGTCTGCGGTCTCGGAAAGGCTTGCGCCCGGGGTTTCGCTCTCGCTGACCACGATGGCGGCGAGTTCAAGCCCGGCGTGCCGCAGCACGGCCAGTCCGGTCAGCCCGTGGCTGACCGCGCCGAGATAGCTGCCTGTGACAAAAATCGCCGGCAGTCCCAGCGCCACCATCAGATCGAGATTAGTCGCGTTCTCGGTCAGCGGCGCCATGATCCCGCCGGCCCCTTCGATGAGCAGTGGCGCGGACGCCGCCGCGACGCGGGCCTGACACGCCTCGATAATCGCATTCTGGTTGAGTGTGGCTCTTTCTTTCGCCGCGGCGAGCGGCGGCGCCAGGGGGGCTGCGAAGCGCCAAGGCGCCATCGCTGCAAGCGTTGTGTCGTTTAAAGGGCGGTCGAGCGCGGCGATCAGCCGGCCCGCGTCGCTGTCGGTGGGGTCCGCCGGATCAAAGCCCGACATCACCGGCTTAAACGCGTCCGGGCGAAGCCCGCGGTCGCGCCAGGCGCGCAGCAAGGCCTCCGCTACATGGGTTTTGCCCAGCTCAGTGCCTGCGCCGGTGACGAAAAACGCGCTCATGGAACGCTCCTTTCGAGGATTGGGTTGATCGCGCGCGCGAGCCGATCGACGTCGGCTTCCGCGTGCGCGGCGCTAAACGCGATGCGCAGCCGCGCCGTGCCTTCGGCGACCGTGGGCGGGCGGATTGCCACCACCAAAAAGCTTTGGGCCTCTAGCGTGGCTTGGGCGGCGAGTGCGGCTTCGGGCGCGCCCAACACCACCGGCACGATCGGACTTTGCGCGGTCGGCAGGCCCAAGGCGTCGGTGAACCGGCGCGCTAGAGCCAAAGGGCGGGCGCAACGCTTGGGCTCTTCGGCGATGATGCGTAGCCCCTCCAGCGCGGCGGCCGCCGACGCCGGCGGCAGGCCGGTGGAATAGACAAAGGGTCGGGCTCGGTTGCGGATAAACTCGATGATCGGCTCGCTGGCGCAGACATAGCCGCCATAACCGCCCAGAGCTTTGGAGAGCGTGCCGGTCGCCAGCGGGACCGGCGCGTCGGCGAACAACGCGGCCGTCCCGCGCCCCTGGGCCAGCACGCCCAGGCCGTGGGCGTCGTCGACCATCAGCCAGGCGTCATGATCGGTGCAAACCGCGAACAATCCGTCGAGCGGCGCCCGATCCCCATCCATGGAGAACACCCCGTCGGTGAGCACCAAGGCGTGGCGAGCGCGGGCCCGGTGGGCGCGCAGCAGATGATTGAGGTGATCCACGTCATTGTGCCGGAAGGGGTGGATCGCCGCGCCCGACAGCTGAGCCCCCGCCCAAAGGCACGCATGGGCGAGCGCGTCGATGAACACCGCATCCCCGGGCTTGGCGAAGCACGGCGTGACCCCGGCATTGGCCAAATAGCCCGCGCCGAACACGGCCGCCGCGTCATAACCTTTCCAACGCGCCAGTTCGGTCTCTAACTCCCGCAACAACGGGTAATCCCCAACCACCAAGCGGGAGGCGGTGGCCCCGGCGCCATAGGTCGCCAACGCCGCTTGGCTGGCGGCGAGGACGCGGGGGTGGCGCGCCAGACCCAAATAGTCGTTCGAGGCGAAGGACAGAAGCCGCCGGCCCGAACGCTCCACCCAGGCGCCGTCTAGCGGCCGGGTCGGGTGCAGCCGACGGCGCAAGCTCACCGCCTCCAACGCGTCGAGCTTGTCGAGAACGAATTTTTCCAAGCTTTTCATGGGCTCGGTGTCTTGCGCCTTTTCCAGGGCGCCGGCAAGACACCGCGATGACTGACGACCCCGATTGGCTCGCCGCCGCCCGCGCCCATGTCTGGCGGCCTTACACGCAGATGAAAACCGCGCCAGCCCCATTGCCGGTGGTGGAGACCCGGGGCAGCCGGCTGCGCCTGGCCGACGGGCGCGACTTGGTGGATGGGATCGCGAGCTGGTGGACGGCGTGTCACGGCTATAACCATCCCCATA
The DNA here is from genome assembly GCA_050331475.1 of Maricaulaceae bacterium. GTDB lineage: Bacteria > Pseudomonadota > Alphaproteobacteria > Caulobacterales > Maricaulaceae > JBHJGU01. The sequence goes on from JBHJGU010000129.1 coordinate 5,942, forward strand.
TTCTGGCGGCTATGCAGGCTCAACTCGCGCGCATGCCCCATGTGATGCTGGGCGGGCTGACCCACGAGCCGGCCGCGCGGTTGGCTGAACGTTTGGCGCGCGCGCTGCCCGGTGATCTCAACCACGTATTTTTCGCCGAAAGCGGCTCGGTCAGCGTCGAAGTCGCCATGAAGATGGCCGTGCAATTCTGGATCAATCACGGGGCCGAGGGCCGGACCCGGTTTCTCGCCTTCCGCGGCGGCTATCACGGGGACACATTTGCGACCATGAGCGTGTGCGACCCCGAAGAGGGCATGCACGCCCATTTTGGTCGTGCGTTGGCGCAACAAATCCTGGCGGACCTGCCGACCGATCCAGCGGGCGAGTTGGCCTTGGATCAGCTCTTAGCCGAGCGAGGGCCGGAGATCGCCGCCATCCTGGTCGAGCCCTTGGTTCAAGGCGCGGGCGGCATGGTGATGCACGATCCTGAGGTGCTGCGCCGGCTGCGACGCTTAGCGGATCGGCACGGCGTGTTGTTGATCTTTGATGAGATTTTCACGGGCTTCGGGCGAACCGGCGCCTTCTTCGCCATGGAGCAAGCGGGTGTGGTCCCCGACATCGTCACCTTGTCGAAGGCGCTGACCGGCGGAGCGGCGCCGTTGTCCGCCGCGGTGGCGTCGTCTCACGTGTTCGAGGCGTTTTGGAGCGACGATCCGCTCAAGGCGCTCATGCACGGGCCCACTTATATCGGCCACGCCTTAGGGTGTGCGGCGGCGAACGCCAGCCTCGATCTGTTTGAGCAAACCGATTGGCGCGCTGAAGTGGCTCGGATCGCGGCGCGGCTTGAGGAAGGCCTGGGGCCCTGTCGCGCGCTCGAGCGCGTTCAGGATGTGCGTTTATTGGGCGCCATTGGGGTGGTGCAGCTCGACCGGTCCGCTGATCTTGGCGTGTTGGGGCCGCAATTCGTCGACCTTGGATGTTGGATCCGCCCGTTCCGGGACATTGTCTATCTCACGCCGGCGCTGAACATCGCCGACGCGGACTTAGAGCGTCTGACAGGCGCGATCGTCCACGTGCTAACCCCGGGCTAATCGCCGCAAACCGCGCATGCCGGGTCGCGCGCTAGCCGGACGGTGCGGGCCTCAAAGCTCAGCCCGTCAAACAGCCAGAGCCGCGCGTCCAGCGTTTCTCCCGCGCCGGCGAGCCATTTCACCGCCTCCAACGCCATCGCCGCGCCGATGAGCCCGCCCAGCGCGCCCACCACGCCCGCTTGGGCACAGGTCTCCGCATCGGGGGGCGGCGCAGGCACCAGACATTGGTAACAGGGTCGACGCCTCGCGGGCGGTCGGTCCCGGTCCAGCCCGGACGCGAATAGGCCCACTTGCCCGTCCCAGCGTTCGATTGCGCCTGAGACTAAAGGCAGGCCCAACCGGTGACACGCCGCGTTCACCGCTAGCCGGGTTGGGAAATCGTCGCAGCCGTCGACCACCAGATCGACCCCCACCAACAGGCGTTCGGCGTTCTCCGCACTGATCGCCTGCGCGATCGGGTCCACCCGGATATCCGGGTTCAAGGCGGTCAGCGCCTGCGCCCCGGCTTGGGGTTTCGCGCGGCCCACATCGGCGGTGGCGAACAGGATTTGCCGCTGCAGGTTGGAGAGAGACACCTGGTCAGGATCGATCACGGTCAGCCGACCCACCCCGGCTGCGGCCAGATAAAGCGCCGCCGGGCCGCCTAACCCCCCGAGCCCTATGAGCGCCACATGGGCGGCTTTCAGCCGCTGTTGGCCCGGACCGCCAAGCTCCTTCAGGACGATGTGTCGAGCGTAACGCTCCAGTTCGTCGTTGGAAAACAAACGGATCGAGTCCTGGGGTTAAACGGTGGACGGCGGGGTGATCAGATAGCCATAGGCCATGTGAGCGGCTTCGCGGGCAAGGGCGTCAGGCGACATCCGACCGACGGTGTTTAAACCGGCTTCGGCGAACATTATCGCCTCGATAAAGATCACGTTGAAGAAATAGCTGAGCATGCGCAGGGCGGTCGCCCGATCGGTGATCATGATTTCGCCAGCGTACACATCGAGCACGACGCCGAAACCCGCCTCCGCCTTAGCGTAAAGCGCGAACCACTCCTCGGTGTCGATTTCCGGATGGGTGCGAGCAAAATAATAGACGGCGCGTAAAATGTGCGCATCGGCTTGAACCTGCGCCATGGCGGATTGCGCGATCATTTGGAGCGCGGGCGCAAGACCGCCCGCCGCAGCCAGCTGGGCGGCCGCATCCATTTGCTCGGCGGCTTTCAAGCGCGCCTTGAGCAGGGATTTCCGCTGGTCCAGCAGCGCCTGGAGGAAGGCCGTCTTATCCTTGAAATGACTGTAGACCGAGCCAACCGCCACCCCCGCCCGGGCCGCAATGTCGGCGACCGCGATCTGCTCGAAGCCCCGTTCCGTGAGCAAAGCCTCCAGCGCGGTCAAAAGCTTATCGCGAGTTCGGCGCGCACGATCTTGCTGGGGCGGAGCGATCGGATCAACCATTCAAATCTCCAAACTTGAATATGAATTCAAATTCAAATATAGCACTCTTTTAAGAGAAACCAAACGGCGCGTGGATTAGCCGACCTGAACGAAACGAGCCCGTCATGACACTGTTGGAATCGATCCTTGCGCTTGTGATTGCCGTTGGCGTTCCGGTGCAAGGTCACCTGTTTCATTGCAGATTTGAAGCGCGGCGGCAGGCGGGCGATCCGAACGCCAGAGTGAACAGCTATCTCTCGGCGATCGTGATGTTATGGGCGCTGGCGACGGCTGTTCTGGGAGTATGGTCGATGTCCGATCGATCCTGGGCGGTGTTGGGCTTCCGCTGGTCGGGCGATGTCGCAGATTGGATCAGCGCAGGCGTCGCTTTGCTGGGCGTTGGCTTTTTCCTGAGCCAGTTCGTCAGCGTGACGACCTCGTCTGCGGTTCGCAGCGCCTTTGCGCAAGCGTTGAAAGCGCGCCCCAACGTCATCGCGGTCTTACCCACAACGTCTCGCGAGCAGCGCGCTATGCTTGGCTTGGGCGTAACGGCGGGCGTTACGGAAGAAATCTTGTTCCGCGGGTTTTTGATTTGGGCGCTGGCTCAGGTCATGCCGGTTTGGATCGCAGCGGGGCTGTCCTGGGCGGCGTTTACGGCGGCCCATCTTTACCAGGGTAAGCAGGGCCTTATTCAGGTCGCCGTCGTGGGTGCGGTGTTGACCGGGCTATACGTCGCGTCCGGCTCGCTTTGGCCGCTCATCGCGTTGCATATCGGGGTCGACGTCTTGAACTTTATTACGGTTTGGCGTGTGCGCCGATCCCCGGAAGGTCAAGCGACGTTTGCGGAAGTCGGTCGTGCCGGCACGGCCGCTGCGTCCGCCCAGGGCAAGGCGACGGCGCGGACATAGCGACCCATGGCCATGCCGCTAAGCCCGAATAGTAGACCAAAGACAGCGAAGGTCGCAGGCCCCCCGATGAGTTCAGGCAAATAGCGGCTGGCGATTTGGGCGAAGCCCGCCGCGCAAACTCCATAATAGCCCCACAACACGCCGATCACGTGGATGCGCAAATCCTGCGCCCGGCCGGAGCGGCGATACCGCCACAGCCCCGCGACGGCTGAGCCGAGGGCGAACAGGTTCAAAAGCGCCATGGCGTGGAAAAGATTCGGTCCGCCGGTGAGGTCGTACATCACCAGAGCGGAGCCGTTCACCAGCGCCATGGACCCCATCCACACCCTACCCAGCGTCCGGTGCCGCCGGTCGCCTTTCGGCTGCGTCAAGATCACCGGCCCCAGGCCGATCGCTAAAAGCGCGAGCAGCATGTGCGCGCCGCCCTGGGTCGAATGCACCCAGTCCTCCCAGATCGGCAGGCCGGCGTGAACCCGCCGATAGGTCTCAGACCGCTGGGCTTCCTTGCGCCCAAAATTAAAAAGCCTCAGCGTCAGCACCACCGGCGCGTCGCCCACCTCAAACGCGCCCTTTTTGAATTTCGGCGGACCAAAGCGCGACCGCGCGCCCTTGGACGCCAGCACCCCTTCTTTGGGCTTGCCGTACCAATGCAGATCGAGCCGCCCATCCGCGTTGGCGTCGTGAAATCCGGTGACGATATAGACCCCCGGCGGAACGCCGTTAAACACATGGCTAACCGCCCCGCGCTGGGGCGCGACCGAGGCAGTTTGACACCAACCCTGCTCGCCGTCGCTGGCGTAACCCGCCTCGTCACAAAGCTGCAGGCGTAACAGTCCCGCCTCGCTGAGCACTTGATCAATATGGGCGGTGACGGTGGTCTGCGCGGGGCTGATTGGCGCCCAAATCATTGCAAAAACGAGACATCCAAGGGCTTGAAGTGTGCGGATCATGGTTCGGTTTCTCCGTTGGTCAACAAACTTTGTTTTACAACATAACTAATGTTGAAATTCAAAGTGATATTTGTCATCACCGTCGCCATCGTCCCACCTGCGCCCTTAAGTCTGTTCTGGAGCCGCCATGTCCGCCGCCGCTGAGCAAACCCTCGACACCTTGATCGCCGCCGCCGAAGCCGGCCGGGACGCGCCCTACGTCTCGGGTCGGCAATTCGTGCTCTGGGGCGCGCTGGTGGCCCTCGCGCTCAGCGCCCAAGCGGGGTTGGAGGCGTGGCGACCCCCGGGCGTCGGAGCTTGGGCGATCGGTGTTTGGGCGAGCATGGGCCTCGTGGGCGGGGGGCTGAGCGCGGTGTTGGGCGCCGCGGCGGCGCGCAAACCGGGCGCAAACACCATGCTGAACCGGATCGGTCGGGCGGTGTGGATCAGCGCGGGGTTGGGCATTGGCGGGTTTGCGGTGGGCGTGATCGGCTATAACGCCGTTCAAGACGCGCCAACGCTCGCGCTTTATGATCTGATCTTGCCCACCGCGTTCGTGTTTTACGCCGGCGCTTATGGGGTGAGCGCGCAATTCACCCCCGCGGCTTGGCCGCGATTGGGGGCTTTAGCCTGCGGTCTCAGCGCGATCGCCGGGTTTAGCTTGATCGGCTCCGCCTGGCTCTACCCGGTCGCCGCCCTGGCCATGATCCCGGTCGCCATCCTGCCGGGGCTGTGGCTGATGGCGCGGGAACCGAAAGCCTCCGCCCCCGACCATGGCTGAGTTGGACATCGACGCGCTCGACAATGTCATTCACGGCAAGATTAGGCTTTGGATCATGGCCTATCTGTCCGAGGTCAACCCAGCGGGATATCTCGAGCTGTTGGAGAAATCCGGCGCCACGAACGGCAATCTAGCCACCCATCTGCGCAAGCTCGAAGCGGCGGGCTATGTCATCCAAACCAAAAGCTTCAAAGGCCGACGTCCCTATACGGAAATCGCCCTGACCCAAACGGGTCGCGAGGCCTGGATCGGTTATCTCAAAGCGTTGAAGGCGTTGATTGGGTAGTGCGGGGTTCGCCCCGCCAGGATCGCGCGAGGCCACAGAGCGAATACGACCTGGCGAGGCCCGGCGTCGTGTGCGATCTTCGTGTACTGGATCGGATGCGGAGCCGGAGCCGTGAAAGAAGCCATCGCTTTTCTCGTCGTCGCCGTTCTGATCTACGTTGGCGTCCGGATCTTTTTCCCGCACCTTTTAAAGCCCGCGCCCCTCAGCGGCCTCGCGATGGAGGCGCACGTCGATTTCGATCGTGACGTTCTCGTCTGGCGGCGACGGGAGGCCGACGGGATAAAAGAGGGACACCGCCCCGTCGCCGCGCTGCGGCGGGTCAAGATCGCGCTGCAGCGCGAGGGTGAATATCTCGACGCGCCTTACACCCTTGCCGTCACGAGCTACGCCTTCGATGGCGGCTGGGTCGACGCCCACGCCCCGGCGTCTGACGAGGCCGCGATGGTCGCCGCGTTCGACCGGCTTCATGCGGCCTATGCGGCGCGGTATCCAGAGATAAGCTGGATTGACGCCCGCACAGAAGCGCAGAAAGCCGCCCTCCCCTCCGCCGCGCGGTAAGGGTGGTTTAAGCCTTTATCCCTCGCCGCTACCCCTCATAAGCGGCTTGGTAGAGGGCAATGACCTCGTCTTGGCTCGGCTGTCGGGGATTGGTGGCGCCGCAGGCGTCCTTCATGGCGTTCTCGGCCAGGGTGGGGAAGTCCGCGGGCTTCACAATGTCGAACGCGGCGAGGTTGGCGGGGATCCCCACCTCGGCGGACAAGGCCCGGATCGCGGCCAACGCGGCGGCCGCGCTCTCGGCCGGGCTCAAGTCTCGGGTGTCCACGCCCATGGCCTGGGCGATCTCCACGAACCGTTGGGGTACGGCCTCGGCGTTAAACGCTTGGATATGGGGCAGCAGGATCGCGTTACACACACCGTGGGGCAGGTCGTAAAACCCGCCCAATTGGTGAGCCATGGCGTGCACATAGCCCAAGCTTGCGCTGTTAAACGCCATGCCCGCGAGGAATTCCGCATAGGTCATCATTTCGCGCGCTTCGTGATCATGGCCGTCTTGCACCGCACGCGCCAAAAAGCCGGAGACGAGCTTGATGGCGTGCAGCGCCGCTGCGTCCGTCACCGGCGTGGCGGCGGTGGACACATAAGCCTCCACCGCGTGGGTGAGCGCATCCATGCCCGTCGCCGCCGTCAGGGCCGGGGGCATGGCCTCCATCAGGTCCGGATCATCTACCGACAGGGTGGGCGTGGTGCGCCAATCGACAATGGCCATTTTCACATGCCGGGTTTCATCGGTGATGATGGCGAACCGGGTCATCTCGCTCGCCGTGCCCGATGTGGTGTTGATGGCGACGAGCGGCAGCATGGGCTTGGTTAGCTTGTTGACGCCTTCAAAGTCGCGAATGTCCCTGCCATGGGTGGCTAGAACGCCGATCGCCTTGGCCGCGTCATGGGGCGAGCCGCCGCCAAACGAGATGATGAAATCGCAGCCCTCTTTGCGCAGCCGGGCCACGCCCGCGTCCACCTGCGCCGTAGTGGGGTTGGGCTCCACCCCGTCATAGACCGCGTAGGCGACGCCGATCTCGTCGAGCAGGTCAGTGACGACGTGGGTGGCTTTCAGCTCGCGGTGCAGCGGCGCGTCCGTCACGATCAGCGCCTTTTTGTACCCCAGCCCTTGGATCTCGCGGCCCGCGTCCGCCAGCCCGCCCGAACCCATAATATTCACCGACGGCATGAAGTAATAATACGCCATGAAGGTCCCCCCCGCATCAAACCTTCGCGCACCCGCCAAAGGCAACGGACACCAACGGTAATCATGCTCGATGACACAAACACGACCGTGAGCGGCCGGCGCGGTTTAGGCGGACCTCCTCGGTGCGGGTTTGACCCATCGCATGCCATCAAGCCCAACAAACGGGTGATTGGGCGACCATCCGGTATGGCGATCGTCTAACCCCGACCGCTCAACCAATCGATCATCAGCTTAGCCGCCGCGTCGGGCGCCTCCCAACTGGTCCAATGGCCCACGCCGGGCAGGAAATGGCGGGTGAGGTCCGGGATCAGATCGACCATAGCGTCGGTCAAATGGGGCGGCAGGAACACGTCATGCTCGGCAGCGATCATCAATGCGGGCTGGGGGATCCGGTCCCCAAAGTCCGCCATGAGTTCCCAATTGGCGTCGAAATTGCGGTACCAATTCAGTCCGGGCCGGAAGCCGGTCTTACGGAACGCGTTGACATAGACCGCCCGATCCGCCGCGCTCATGATCGGAACTCCTCCTCGCGGCGGACGGGGCAGACCGATGGGTCCGCGCGGGAGGGCCGCTTTGAGCTGCGGCGACATCCGACCGCTTAGCGCCATCGCCGCTTGGCGCACCAGGCCCCAGGGCTCGACGCGCTCGCGAAACCGGGCGGGCAGGTCGAACAGCTCCGGCGGCGGGTCTTTCAGGTTCAATCGATCCAAAAGGTCGCCTGGCAATTGCTGCATGAGGAAGCCGAAAAACGCATCGATATGGGCTTCGAACAGCGCCTCACACAGCCCCTCTTCCTGGAAGCGGACGATGTAGTGGTCAGATCCGTAACGGGCTTTGAGCGCTTCAGTCGGGCGAACCGGCGGGCGCGGAAAATGCGGGGTGTTCAGCGCGATGACGCCCTGAATACGCTCCGCCGCCAGACGCGCGGCGTGCCACACCACGAGCCCGCCCCAGTCATGGCCCACCCAATAGGCCGTTTCGATGTCGAAATGATCAAGCAGACCGGTCAAATCGCCCACCAGCGCGTCGATGCGATAGGCCTCGACCTGGGGCGGGCAGTCCGAGCCGCCAAACCCCCGCTGGTCCGGCGCTATGAGCCGGTAGCCAGCCTCGGTGAGCGCGTCCCACATAGGCGACCAGGAATAGGCGAGCTCCGGCCAGCCATGGCAGAGCAAGAGCATCGGCCCGTCCCCGCCGGAGTCATGCACCGACAGGGTGACGCCCTGGGTTTCGATCCGGATCGGAGGCGGAAACGCGCTCACGCCGGTGCCGCCCGGCGATAGGCTTGCGCTGCGTCCCAGGTGAACACAGCGAGCGCGCTCCAGATCAGGCCGAAGGAGAGTGCGTGGGTGGCGGTGAACGGCTCGCCGAACGCGAGGCCTGTGAGGAATTGCAGGCTCGGCCCCAGATATTGGATAAAGCCAATGGTGGAGAGCTTTAGCCGCCGGATGCCGAGCGCGAAAAAGAACAAGGGCGCTGCGGTCACCGGCCCGCCCAGGATCAACAGCGTGGTCCAGCGCATGTCTTCGCCGAACCGCGCCTCGCCCTGGCTGGCAAGCCAGGCCGCGCCGGCCAGCGCAAAGGGCAGTAGGATAGCGGTTTCGATGGCGAGCCCTGTGGCGCCGTCGGTCTTCACCTGTTTGCGTAAGAGGTTATAAAGCCCCCACGTGATCGCGATCGCCAGCGCAATGACCGGAAAGCCTTGCAGCGCCAATCCTTGGGCGATGACGCCGAGCACGGCCAGCCCCACGGCGACCGCTTGCAGCCGGCTCAACCGTTCGCCGAGCAGCATCACGCCGAAGACGACATTCAAGAGCGGGCTGAGATAATAGGCGAAGGCGACTTGCAGCACTCGGTCGCTGGTCACCCCGATCAGGAAGATCAACCAGTTCAGCGACACCAAGACCGCCGTGGCGAGCAGGGTGTAGCGGGTCTTCGAAGACCCTAAGGCGTCGCGAACCCGTCCCCAACCGCCCCTTGCCAATGCGATGACGGCGATTAGAAGCACCGCCGCCCAAATCACCCGATGGCTGAGAATCTCGAACGGGTTCGCGCCTTGCAGGGTTTTGAAATAGAGCGGCGCAAAGCCCCACATGAAATAGGCGATCAGCGCGAAGCCGAGACCGGCCCGGACAGAGCCGGCCGGCGGGGTCACCCCTCGCCTTTCAAAACACCGCGCTCCAGAAGCAACTCCGCGATCTGCACCGCATTCAGCGCGGCGCCCTTGCGCAGGTTATCCGACACCACCCAGAGCGAGAGCCCGTTCTCCACTGTGGCGTCTTCGCGGATGCGCGAGACGTAGGTGGCGAACTCCCCCACCGCCTCAACGGGGGTGACGTAGAGCTCGTCCTCAGGCCGGTCGACGACCATTAGGCCGGGGCTCTCGCGCAAAAGGTTGCGGGCCTCCTCCGCAGACAGCTCGTCCTCCAGCTCCACATTCACCGCTTCGGCGTGGCCCACGAAGGTGGGCACGCGCACACACGTGGCGTGGAGTTTGATTTTGGGATCGAGGATCTTCTTGGTCTCGACCACCATCTTCCACTCTTCCTTGGTGGCGCCGTCCTCCATGAACACGTCGATATGAGGGATGACGTTAAAAGCGATCTGGCGGGTGAATTGCTCGGGCTCGATCGGATCGTTGACGTAAATCGTTTTGGTTTGGTTCCACAACTCGTCCATGGCGTCTTTGCCGGCGCCGGAGGTGGATTGGTAGGTCGCCACCACCACCCGCTTGATCCGCGCCCGGTCGTGCAGCGGCTTCAGCGCCACAACCATTTGAATGGTCGAGCAATTTGGGTTCGCGATGATGTTCTTCTGGCCATAGCCCATCACCGCGTCGGCGTTCACTTCGGGCACGATCAGCGGCACATCCGGGTCCATACGCCAGGCCGAAGAATTGTCGATGACGATCGCGCCGGCCTTGGCGATTTTTGGCGCCCATTGGCGGCTGACATCCCCGCCCGCCGACATCAACACCAAATCCACGGTGGAGAAATCGAATTGTTCGAGGTCCTGGCACTTCAGGTCGCGGTCGCCATAGCTGACCTCAACGCCGATCGACTTACGCGAGGCGAGCGGGATGACGGTCTCCGCCGGGAACAGCCGCTCGTCCAAAATGGTGAGCATTTCTTTGCCCACCGCTCCGGTGGCGCCCACAACGGCTAATCTCACGCCCATACGCTCAGACCTTTTCGGCGACGACCTTGCCAAGCGGGGCACATAAGGCGCCAGAGGCGTGAGGGCTAGGGGGGTGGGTGAATGCTCAACCGCGCGCCTGCGCAGGGCCTGACCCGGCTAGGCGTTCTGCAGCCAGCGACACGCAGGCTTCGAAGATGGCGAGGTCCGCGTCCAAAGGGCCGTCGAGCGGTGGAAATGGGTCGTCGCTGTCGCCGAGCACGAGACCATTCGGCTCGACGGGCCAATAAATCATTAGGTTTTCGGTCAAGCCGAAGTTCTCAATGATCGTGTCGTCCGCGCCCATCCGATCTTTATGCGCTCTTGCGCGGTCTGCATAACCGTTGCGCGTCATGGAATATCCAAAACACGGCAAGCCCATTCCGCACGCGAAGCCAAGCTCCCAAATCGTGCCGGCGTCGGCGCTGGCGCCGCGAAACGGGGTTAGGTTTGCAATGACGCAATCAGCCCGTTGCACCATGGCGACATTGGCGCTGTAAATCGCAAAAGACGCTTCTCTATGGGCCATTCCCTGAATATTCAATTCGTTATCGAGCGGGAAAAGCCCATCCAGCCCGTAACGCGCGCAAATGTCACGTTTGAGCTGCCCGAGTTTCACAGCCTCAGGGTGGAAAACGTCCGGCCCCGCCAGGTAAGTTTTTATCATGTGCGTCTCACCAGCAATTTGCCAGTCAACCTACCAAGAGGTTCGCCTTGCCAGAAATCAAAAATACTGCGCCTGGCGGCGTGGGTGATTCAGCGGAGCAAAAAAAGCTTTTAATGAACAGTTTGATGTCCTGAGGCTCTGCCGGCAACATATTTCGGATTTTAACGCGTCTAAAGACAGTTTACGTCAGGCGGCGACTGTCACGCTCGGTGCGGCGTTTGCGGCGCTTTCATTTGTGGTTTTTCGTCTAGACTTGAGCAAAATAGACAATACACTAATATATAAAATATTTTCTTTTATTGACTATTCAATTACAGATCGGGAATATTTTAAAATATTCATCGGATCAATAGTAATTTTGGTTTATAGCGATCATGACAAGTTTTATTTTATTTTCGCTATGGAGATTAGATCGGAAGGTTTATCAGAAATTATTACATTCCACTTTCATTTATCAGATTGGAATAGAGCAAAAATACAATTTTCCTGAGATTGCATCAAGTCTGTATAGGGATTCGAAAAATATAGGCCCATCTTTTGATGAGTTTTTCTATTGGCCAATATATTTATTTATTAGTGTATCTATTTTATTTTGTATTATTGGGAGTGTGGCAATTTACGCGTCAGGAATGGTCATCGTTTCTATTGCGAGTCTTATTTTACCTGCGATCTCAATTTTCCTTGGATGGCATTGGAGGTCGATTCGGAAAAAATGGAACGAAGATGAACGTGATTTGCGTATATACATCGACGGCGTGCCATCAGATCTTCAAGCGATTCTAAAGGGTTTTGTCGATCAACATGGGTCTAAATAAGTGTCTTACCCCCGTCATGAAGCTGGGCTAGGAGAGCGCCTTCGATTTCCAGGAGCGCTCCCATGATCCGCCGCCTCGCCGTGTCCGTCCTTGCGTTCATCCTCGCCATTCCGTCCTTGGCCCAAGCGCCGAGCCCGCTAGAGGACGCCTATTTCCAAGCGGGCGCCGCGCGGCTTGACGCGCTGAAATCCCGCGAGCCCATCTCCGGCCGGGCGAAGAACGTCATCGTGTTCATTGGCGACGGCATGGGCGTCTCCACCGTCACCGCCGCGCGCATTCGTGCTGGACAGAACCAAGGCCTGGATGGGGAGAGCTATGAGCTGGCCATGGACCGGTTGCCCTGGGTCGGGCTGTCGCGCACCTATTCCCATGACTTCCAAACCGCGGACTCCGCAGCCACCGCCACCGCCATTCTGGCCGGGGTGAAAACGCGCTCCGGTGTGGTGGGGCTGGATCAAACCGTGCCGCGGGGGGACTGCGCGGCTGCGGACGGGGCGAACGTGCCGAGCCTGATCGAGCAGGCCGAGGCGGCGGGCTTGGCGACCGGCGTCGTCACCACCGCACGGATCACCCACGCCACCCCGGCCGCCGCCTACGCCCATTCCGCGGATCGGAATTGGGAGGCCGAGGCGCCGGAGGGGTGCACGGACATCGCTGCGCAATTGATCGCATGGCCTGTGGGCGATGGGCTGGAGGTCGCTCTGGGCGGGGGTCGGTCGAACTTCCTGCCCGAGGGCGCGCCTGATCCCGAGGACGCGGGCGAAACCGGCAGGCGGACGGATGGTCGCGATCTGACCAAAGAGTGGACGGCAAAGTCGACAAACCACGTTTTTGCATGGAATAGCGCTCAATTTGACGGTTTGGACGCGTATTCGGACCAAAAATGGCTCGGCCTGTTCGAACGCTCCCACATGGAATACGAGGTCGATCGCCTTGAAGACACCGCCGGCGAGCCGTCCTTGGCGGCGATGACCGCCAAAGCGATCACCCGGCTCAGCCGCGATCCCGAGGGCTATGTGTTGCTCGTCGAGGGCGCGCGCATCGACCACGCCCACCATTTGGGCCGCGCGGGCCGCGCGCTGGAAGACGCGATCGCGTTTGACGCTGCGATCGCCGCTGCACTCGACCTCACGGACCCAGAAGAGACGCTGATCTTGGTCACTGCGGACCATAGCCACACCCTGACCATCGCGGGCTACGCCGCCCGGGGCACCAGCATTCTTGGCCTGGCCCGGCGCCCCGACGGCGCGGTGATCGAGGCGGCCGACGGCAAGCCTTACACTACGCTCGGGTATATCAACGGGCCCGGCGCGGTGTTTAGCGGCGAACCGCGCCAAGGCCGCCCGGACCCGAGCGACGGGGTCATCCAAGGGGTGAATTACCGCCAACAAGCGCTGGTGCCCGCGTCGTCGCAAACCCATGGCGGCGAAGACGTGACGATTTACGCGCTCGGCCCCCAGGCGCATCTGGTCTCGGGCACGCTGGAACAGCAGGTGATCTATCATATCCTGGCGGACGCGCTGGACTTCGCCGATTAGTTTGTCAGGCGATTAATCGACATCGTCCGCGAAACTAGTCCGAGGCCATCGCGGTCACCACCGTTTCGAACCCGCCCATGATCAGGCGTTTGCCGTCAAACGGCATGGACGGTCCATTGGCGCCCAAGCGCGGATCCTCCATCATTTTGGCCATGCTCGCCTCGCGCGTGCGGCGGTCCGGCCATTCCACCCAGGAAAACACCACCGCTTCGCCGGCTTCCCGTTTCACCGCCAGAGGGAAGGAGGTGGTCTCACCCTCGGGCACGTCGGACTGCCAGCACTCGGTGACCCGAGTTGCGCCATATTCAAGAAAGATATCCGCAAACCAGCGGGCGTGATCAATAAAGGCCTGCTTGTTGGCTTCCGGCACCGGCAGAACAAATCCATCCACATACGCCACCGCACCCTCCCTCATTTGTCGAAGATAAGAGACTACGCGAAACCGGGGCGATGGGACACCACTGGCGCGGGGGCTACGCCGCGACCCCGCAGCGTTGTAGGGCCGAGCGCAGGCCGGTCCGGGTGAGCGGCTTGTGCAGAAACTCCCGCGCGCCGGCGGCCAGGCTCGCCGCCCGATCATCGGAGACCGAGATCACAATGACCGGGGCGGTTTGCAGCGCATGGTCCGCCTTAAGCCGCGCGAGCACTTCCAACCCGCCCATATTCGGCATGATCAGATCCAGGACGATGGCGTCGGGTTGGGTTTCGCGCGCGCGGTCCAGCCCCTCCACCCCAGTCTCCGCCGCATCGGCGTCAAAGCCCATCCCCTTAAGCCAACGCGCCGTCATGTCGCGAACCGACGGATCGTCATCGATCACCAAAACCCGGGCCGAACCGTCGGCGCGATGGGGGAGCGGCCGGGCGGGGGGCGCAGGCGCGGCGTCCGGTTCGGCGCGGCGCAGGATCGTCTCCAAAACGAATTCGGAGCCCTTGCCCGGCTCGCTCCGCGCCGTCACGTCCCCGCCCATCATCCGCGCCAATCGACGGGTGATCGACAGGCCCAGGCCGGTGCCCTCATAGCGGCGCGTGGTGGAGTCGTCGGCTTGGATAAAGGGTTCGAACAAGCTTTCAAGCTTGGCCGGATCGATGCCGATGCCGGTGTCGGACACGGTCAGTAACAGGCATTCGACGTTTTCGGCGTGGGCGGTGGCGAGCTTGACCGTAACCCGACCATTCTCGGTGAATTTGCAGGCGTTAGAGACGAGATTGAATAGGCATTGGCGCATGCGCGTCTGGTCGCCGACAATCATAAGCGCGCCCAACTCAGACGGCGCCTCGACTTGCAGGCGATTGCCGTTTCTCGCCGCCAAGGGTTCGCAGGAGCCCGCCACATCGTCCAACAGATCCAGAACGTCAAACACTTCGTCTTTAAGCTCGACGCGGCCGGCCTCGATTTTCGATAGATCAAGGATCTCGTTGATCAGCCCGAGGAGGTGTTTTGCCGCTTGCCGGATTTTGTTCACATCTGCGATCGAGCCGTGCTGTTCGAACTCTTCCAGGTCCTCCATCACGATTTCGCTGTACCCGATGACCGCATTCAGCGGGGTGCGCAATTCATGGCTCATATTCGCGAGGAAGGCAGATTTCGCTTGGCTTGCGCCCTCAGCAGCCTCTTTCGCCTGGCGCAGCTGACCCACCAAAAGCGCGAGATCGCGATCGCGGGCCTCCACCTCGTCCAACATTGCGTTGAACTGGTTGATCAAGCCGGTGAATTCGTCATTGCCCGCGTCCACCCGGTCGGTGTAGGCGCGGTCTCGGGTGATGTCGCGCATCGCCCCAGTCAACCGCGCGATCGGATCGGCCAGTCGGCGTTCAAACCGCAGATACATCAGCACCGCGGCGAGGCTCGCGAGCAACGTGATCGCCAGGGCCGCGACGCCAACCCGCGCGGCGCGCGCGTAAACCTCTTCAAAGCTTTAGACCAGGGAGATTGCCCCCAACCCCATGGCGCCGGGCATGACCGGCGCCCAGACGGCGACACTGTCGCCGACGTAAACGTGCACCGGCGCGTCATAGGCGCCCGAGGGCCGCTCCAGCGTGTCCAGGAGCGAAGCCCCGCCGTCGCGATTAAAGCTGACCAAAACCTCGCCTGCGGCTTGGGCGATTTGAAGCTCGCGCACCCCCGACAGCTTGGCTAGAGCGCCGGCGAACTCCGACGCTGCGGCCTCATCATTGAACGCCACCGCGGCGGCCGAGTTCGACGCCACCACGCGGGACAGGGTTTTGAGCTGTTCAACCTTCGAGGATCGGTAGGTGTAATAGTCCACCAGAACGAACGCCACGGCGGCCACCAACAGCGCGGTGATCACAGCGGACAGGGTGATGGCGCGAAGCTTTTCGCGCAGGGTGATGACACGAGATTGCGCGCTCATCGGACACTCTCCGCAAGGCCGATCAATTTCGAACTGACCATCAGTCCCCGCGCGCGCGCCTCGTCATGGTTGATCCGGAATCTCAGGTGTCCGTCGCGCTCGACAAACTCCACCACGCCGCCTGCAGACCATAGGCCTTCCCGATCGCCGATTATCAAGATCGGACCGCGACCTTGGGGACCCGCAGCGTCGTCCCGATCGGCGTAAAAGATATCGCATCCTGCGGACTGGTTCGGGCGGTCCACGGGAACGATCCGCATGGCGCCCCGCGGCGTCATGCGACCGTCAATCGTCGCTAAAGCCGGCAAAGCCGCGGACGCTTGGAGAACGCACAAACGACACCCTTTACGTCGGTCCTCGCCCTCCGGCCAATCGACAAACAACACAATGTTCAAAACCATGGCGGCCTTGGCAAGCCGATCATCCGCCAAACCCCAAGCGGGGCTGACGGCGATCCAGACGCCCAGCAACGCGGCGAGCGCGCTGCGTCGCCTCCCGAAACCAATCCCCCCACCCATCATGCGGCTCGCACGGCCGCGCGGCAGAACGGCCAGACGAAGCGCGCCGTCAGCCGGGCGCCGACCTGTTTGACAGTCACGCGCCCTCCGGATTGCACAGCAAGACGCGCGCACAAGCGCCAAGCCGGCGCCCGTCCCGCCCCGGGGTTGAGGGTCTCCGCGATCAGCGTGCAGGCCGCGACATCGGTGGCTTCGGTCTCGAAGGCCAACTCTAGCGTCGTTCCCGGGGCCGATTGGTGCGCCATGACGTCGAGCGCGAGCGCAACGCCCGCCTCCAAGGCGTCGCCTCGGGCGCGAACCGGGGCGGGTGGCGCGTCGCCACGGACCGTCAGCCTAACGCCGCGCGCATTGGCGGTCGATCGCAGGGCGTCCGCGCGCGCGTCCAATCGCGCCGCGAAGTCGAGTGGTTCGACACGCAAGGGCGACGGCGTCGACGCGTCGGTCGCCTGGCGGGCGGCCAGGAGCACCGGATTCAGCAGCGCCATCATGCGTTGTCCGGCGTCGGCGATGTCCCCCGCGGCGGCGACATAACGAGGGTCGACCGGTCCGCCCCAAAGTTCAGCGCTGATCACTTCGGCGAAACCCAAAACCGCCGTCATGGGCGAGCGCAGATCATGGCCCAGCGCGGCGATGTCTTCCACCAGACCCTTTGCGTCTCGATCGTTGGCGAGCCCGGCGCTGAGCTGAGCGCGCACCCGTGTCAGCATCTCTGTGGAGCCTGCGTGTGCGCCAAGGCACTCGTCCGCTCCGCGTTCGCAAAGCCGCACCCAATCGGTGTCTTGGACCCGGGCAAGCACGATCCGCGGCCGGCCGGCCATCCCATCCGGCGGATAGGCGCTCAACCAAGCTTGGGCCCATTGGGGCTCCGCGGCGTCCACCAGCACGACGTCATAGACGAACCGCTCAGGCGCATCGCTCAGAAGTTTGGTGTCAATATCCGGTCCGGCGAGCCATGATGCGCACCAGCGTGAAAACGCCGTGAGGTCCGGTGAATCGAGGGCCACGGTAAAGGCCATGCCAAATCGTCCTAAATCCCGTCGGCCCCTGCGCCGAGCTTAAAACCGGTCGGTGTGGGTCACCCGTGTTAAACGTCTCGGTCAGACTGTCGCCAAAAATCCCTAAGCATTGTGTTGTACACATAAAGCCTTACCGTTTTCTCACGGTCGACGATCCGCGGTGTCTTTCATCAGGTTTAACCGCCTGTCGGGCTATGGCGCAGCTTGAAGTGGTGAGCCGATTGCTAAAGCCGCTCCCAGACGGCGTCGCCGCCATCATGCTAGCGACGTTCCGCATGGGGTCGGATCGCGCGGCGGCGCGCTCGGGCGTCGTCCCCGGCGCCGAATTAAAAGCGGTCGCGCGTCACCCGAGCGATGGTTTCCAAAAGGCGGTCAAAATCCACCGGTTTGGGCTCGTAAGCGTCGCAACCGGCGGCGAAGCTTTCTTCGATATCAGACTTAAAGGCGCGCGCGGTCAGCGCGATGACCGGAATATGTTGGGAGGCCGGATCCGCCTTGATCGCGCGGGTGGCGTCCCAACCCGACATGATTGGCAAATTCACATCCATCAGGATCACGTCAGGCCGTAACTCGATAGCCTTGTCGACGCCGTCTTCCCCGTCCACCGCGCAAAACACCTCAAACCCGCGCCGCCGCAAGCGCCGTTCAAGAATGTCGCGGTTGAATTCGTTATCCTCAACAATCAGAGTTTTCATGGCGTCAACAATCATCAAAAGCGGCCAACAACCGCTAGCTTGCACAATTTTGTTACGGATTTCATACGACAAAAATACGGGCGCGGAACCTTAGTTTCCAAAACCACGCGGCGCCGCGCCCGCCTGACGGCGGCGAGCGCGTGTCGAACTCTGCGGTTACACGGTGATCCGATCCCCGATCGGCAGTTTGCGAACCCGCACGCCGGCGGCCGCAAACAGCGCATTGGCGACAGCGGGACCAATGGGCGGCAAACCGGGTTCGCCCACCCCCGTAGGCCGTTCGGCGGAGGCGACCACATGGACCTCCACCGGGGGCGCCTCGTTTAAGCGCAAAGGCTGGTAGCGATCGAAATTGGTTTGATCCACCACGCCGTCGGTCAGGGTGATTTGCTCGCGCCGGATCGCGCCGAGCCCCATTAAGATCCCGCCTTGCATTTGGGCCTTCACCACGTCGGGCGTGATCGCGACCCCGCAATCGACCGCGCAGATCACCCGATCGCAGGTCCAGGACCCGTCCTCGGCCACGCTGACGTCGGCGATTTGGGCGACGAAGGAGCCAAAGCTTTCATGCACCGCCACCCCGCGGCCGCGGCGCTCGCCAAGGTCCGGCCCGGTCCAGTCGGCTTTTTCGGCGGCCAAGCGCAACGCCCCGGCCCAACGCGGCGCGGTCGGCCCCGTTGAGGCGTCGAGCAGCGCCAAGCGGAACGCGACCGGGTCGGCGTCCGCCATATGGGCGAGCTCGTCGATCAGGGTTTCGGTGACATAGCCATTATGGGTGTGCCCGACCGAGCGCCACCACAGGCACGGCACGGGGCTTTGCGGATAGGTCACCCCGACGGACAGGTTCGCGATGGCGTAGGGCACGCCCCGCGCGCCCTCGACGGCGGAACTGTCGACCCCGTCAATGATCAGCCCCTCAAAGGACGAGCCGCGCAGATAGGACTGCATCGCCATGTCATGGGACCAGGCGAGGGGTTGTTTGTTCGCGTCTAGCCCCGCCTTCACCCGGTGCACGGACATGGGCCGGTACCGGCCCCCGGTCATGTCGTCTTCCCGCGACCAGATGAGCTTCACCGGCGCGCGGCCTTCAATGGCGCGCGCGATCATCACCGCCTCCGCGACCCAATCGCTATCGGGCACCGCGCGGCGACCGAAGCTCCCGCCCGCGAGCATGGTATGGATCACCACCTGATCGGGTCGCACCCCAGCGATGGACGCGGCGATGGTCTGATCCCCGGTCTGGAGCTGGGAGCCCGCCCAGATCTCGCACTTATCCGCGGAGAGCGCGCACACCGCATTGAGCGGCTCGAGCGGCGAGTGAGAGAGGTAGGGGAATTCATATTCCGCTTCAAAGGTTTGCGCGGCGTCGGCCATGGCCGTGTCCACATCGCCGTCCGCCCGTGCGCTCACAAGCTCGCCGTCCAGGGCTGCGCGCCAGTCGTCGAACATTTGGTCAGAGGACCGGGTTTCGGCGTCCGCGAAGTCCCATTCCACCGTCAATGCGTCCCGGCCCTTCTGGGCGGCGTAATAATCCGGCGCCAACACGGCGACCCCGCGCGGCGTCTCCACCACGTCGGTCACGGTCGGGGAGGCGGCTTTGGCGGTTTCGGGATCAAAGCTCACCACCGTTCCGCCGAACTTCGGCGGTCGTTTCATCACCGCGACCAGCGCGCCCTCAGGGAAAACGTCGAGCGCAAACTGGCCCGAGCCGTCGGTTTTCACCCGATTGTCCTTGCGCGGCAGGTCCTCCCGCCCGATCAGGGTGAAGTCGGCGGGATCTTTAACCGTCACCGTGTCCGGCGCGGGCAGGGCGCCCGCAATCCCGCTGAGTGCGCCAAAGCCGCTTTCCTGGCCCGACGCCTCATGGCGGACCCGGCCGGCGCTGACGGTGATCTCCTCCGCCGGCACGTCCCATAGCTGGGCGGCGGCGGAGATCAACAGCGCGCGCGCACCCGCGCCGGCTTGGCGCAGTTGATCCCAAGAGCTCGCCATGGCGGTCGACCCGCCCGTGCCCTGAATGCCAAACAGCGGGTTGGCGTAGCGGGTCACATCCGCGGGCGCGAATTCGTAGTCGACTTGATCCCATGCCGCATCCAGCTCTTCCGCCGCAATGGCGAGCAGACCCGTGGTGACGCCTTGGCCCATTTCTAGGTGACGCGAGACTACGGTCACCCGGTCGTCGGCATGGATTTTCACATAGGCGTTCGCTGCGAAATCCTGGGCCTGGGGCGCTTGGGCTTCCGGCTCCGGGGCGGGGTCGGCCGGCGGGGCGGGCGCGGGCTCTTGGCTGCAGGCGACCGCGAAGCCGCCCGCGCTTAAGGCGGAGACTTTCAAAAACCCGCGGCGGGAGAGCGGCGCGACGGCTTCGGGCCGGAAAGCGGATGTGAGTTTACCCAACATGGCTTAGCCCTCCGTCAATTTCTTCGAGGCCGCCTTCACGCCGTCGCGGATCCGCGCGTAGGTGGCGCAACGGCACAGATTACCGCCCATGGCGGCGTCAATGTCGTCGTCCGTGGGCTGAGGCGTGTCTTTGAGGAGCGCGGTCGCGGCCATGATCTGGCCCGATTGGCACCAACCGCACTGCACCACATTGCCCTCGCGCCAAGCCTCGACCACCGCGGTCGCTTCCGCGCCGTCTAAGCCTTCGATGGTGGTGATCTCGGTCCCTTCGACGGCGGCCATGGGCGTGACGCACGCCCGGCCCGGCAGCCCGTCTTGGTAGACCGTGCAGGCCCCGCATTGCGCGATGCCGCAGCCGAACCGCACCCCGGTCAGCTGAAGGTCCTCGCGCAGATACCACAGAAGCGGGCGATCCATGTCGCCGTCATACCGGCGGGTCTCGCCGTTCACCGTGAACTCGATCATCGAAAGCGCCCTTTATTGCCCGGACCCGTTGTACCCTAGCTTGGAGGGTTTCTGAAGGGCGTATGCGACGGTGGCCCGGCTTTGGCCGCGTCGCGTTCGGGTTGCGGGGAAACCTCTGGGGGCGTCGCGATGACGGCTAATCCTTAATCGGCCGCCCCCGCTCATCCCGCCCGATGGTGGCGTAGGCCTCCGCTGTCGCACCTGCGATATGCGGCACATGGCGCACCGGCGTCAGGTCGGCGACATGTGTTTCGTTAAGAATAAGCAGTTGCAGGTTTGTGAGGTCTTGGAGGGGCGAGAGATCCTGGACGTCGGTTTCTACAAGTAAAAGTGTTTCCAGTGTCGTCAGTGCTTTGAGGGGAGCGAGGTTGGTCACTTTGGTTCTGGAGAGATCAAGGGTTTCCAGGGCTGTCAGAGCTTGGAGGCCGGCGAGGTTCTCGATTTTGGTGTCGGAGAGCCATAGAATTCGCAGTTTTGAGAGGTTTCCGAGGGGGGCGAGGTTAGTCACCCTGGTGAAAGAGAGGTCTATTTCTAGAACGCCATTCAAATTAAGTGCGTGCAGAATGTCTGGTAAGGACCTCATAGCGCTGTCGGTGCACCAGCTACTTGCAAAGGTTGCAATATAGGTACCGTTCTCAGCGACCGCTAGACCCATGCTACTCAGCGCCGCTCGGGCGGCTTCTTTTTGCAGATTGGGGGCAAGGGCTAATCCCACCCCCGCCGCGGCGACCCAGCCCGCGAGCAAAATCGGCAACATGACGGGCCGGGCGCGGCGGATCCAAGAGGGTTTCATCCGGCCTAAGAGCACGCCGATTTACCGGGCCAAAAAGTCGTGGGCGATTTCCCACCGCTCCTTATCGGGCGTTTGTGGGCGGACTAGCCCGCGGGTGTCCAAATGGCTGAGCGTAGCCTTTACGTGCCAAGCCTTCATCCCCGTCGCCGCCGTCAGCGCTTCCACCGTCTGGGGCGCTTTCGTGCCCGCATCAGTGATGAGGGCGTTGAGCACAGCCGGCGCAAGATCCTGGGCGGGCCCTTCCGCAATCGAGTCACGCAAATATTGATCAATGAGTTTGCCGGGATCGGCCGCCGATCCCTCGACCGCGCGGCTGAGCGCTAGGCCGGCCATATTCAGCGTGATCGGTCGGTAAAGCCCGCGCGCGTCCTCGATCTTATCCAACCCGGCGAACAGTTTATCGAAACCCGCTGCGGTGTAATCCGGCAGGCCTTGGCTCAGAAACGCTTGCGCGGCGCGCCGGTTAAAGGGGGCGAGTTCGACGCTGGTTTCGCCGTCTTGGGCGGGCGGCAAGCCGCCCTTATAGAGCAGCGCCCGGTAGTCGGTGCGAAACACGCACAGGAGCTTAAATCCCCGCCGCGGGCTGTCGTGCAAATCCTGGAGCAAGGCGGCGAGGCCCCCGCGCTCCGCCTCGTCATGCAGGATCAGGAATTCTTCGAATTGGTCGAGCACCAGAAGCGTCGTCCGCCCCTTGGCGCGCGCGTGCTCCGCCGCCCGGTCGATCAAATCCGCGAGGCTCGTGTCGTCCGGCGGGGGCGTATCGAACACGTCCTTCGCCTCGCGCAAAGCCTGGCGCAGGCCCGCTTCGGGGTCTTCATCCACCCGCGCGGTGATTGTCAGCCAATCGTCCTTTCGCAATTTCGGCAGCACGCCCGCCGCCATGAGCGAGGATTTCCCCGCGCCCGACGCGCCATAGAGGTAAAGGAGGGATCGCGAGGAATGGGAGAGCCACCCGAAGACGTGCGCATCCGCGCCGTCGGGGCGGCGATAGGCTTCGGTGTCCTGTGGGCCATAGGGCGTGGTGCGGAACCCGAACAATAATCGTGCTGCGGGCGTCGGGGTGGCCTCGGTGATCTCCGCCTCGCGCCGCAAGGCGTCGGTCCGAACCGCTTCCGCCACGATGGGGTGAAGAAAGGTCCAAGTACCGGCGATGGCAAAACCAACCAAGGCGATGCTCAGCCAAAATGCTGTCGGATTCGCGAAGCGCGCGGACCAATCGACGCCCAGTGCGGTGAGGCCGGCAAAACACGTGCCCCCTACAATGACCAGCACCAATGCTGAATAAAGACATGCCGTAACGCGGGATCCCCGGATGCGCGTACTGATGCTCGGTACGTTGTTAAGGGCGAATGTCGCCACGCCGCTAACCACACCGCCTAAGACGACTTGTTCCACGTTCTCGTCCCCCGACGGTCCTGCACGCCGGGGGCGAGTATGCGGAGGGATCGCCCCAGGCGCAATCGCCGGGGCTGCTGGACGCCCGTCTTGCGCTACGCCGCCAGTTCGGCGAGGGGCAGGTCATCCGCGGGGGTGAAGGTGACCGTGGCGACGCCGTCACCCGCGACCACACTCACCTCAGCTGGGCCGTCAAAGGCGAGGTCGACCGCGAGTTCGGCGGTCGTGTCGCCGTCGCTGAGTGTTAGGATCCCGGTGTCCGCGTCGAAGAGAGCGGTGAGCGCGTCCACCCCCTCAACCAGGATTGAGTCTTGCGCCTCCAGACCCAGGATCGTGTCCCCATCGAGCCCGGCTAAGGCATCGGCGATCGTATCGGCGCCGCCCCCGCCGATCAGCGTGTCCGCGCCGGCCGCCCCGATCAGAAGGTCATCGCCAACCCCACCAACGAGACTGTCCGCCCCCGCGCCGCCGTCGAGGGTGTCATCGCCCGCGCCGGCATTCAGGAAGTCATTCCCCGCCCCACCGCTAAGCGTGTCGTTACCCGCGCCCGCGAGCACTTGGTCCGCGCCGCCGCCAGCGGTGATCACGTCGTCGCCCGCACCGGTTTCGAACCGTTCCCCGCCATCGGTCCCCACAACGGTGTCCTCAAACGCGGTGGCGATCACGATCTCCACATCGGTCAAGCTCGTGCCCGCGCCTGGACCCAGCTCGCCCGCAGCCAATGCTTCGCCCGCCTCAAGATCGATAGTGAGCCCGCCTGCGGCGTCCGCAAAACTGACCGTGTCGAGGCCTGCGCCGCCGTCCACCGCGCCGCCGTCCGCGCCCGGGGTGAGTAGGTCGTCGCCCGCGCCGCCGAAGAGGACGTCCTACCCCAGCCCGCCCTCGAGCAGCTCCTCGCCCGCGCCGCCGTCCAGCTCCTCCGCGCCCACCACGCCGGGGATCGCGTCCGCC
>JBHJGU010000130.1:0-3189 GCA_050331475.1 Maricaulaceae bacterium
TTAGCCGCCCAAGAGGCTCGGGTCGAGCAGGTCGGCGAGGCTTGTGGGCTCGGTCAGCGCCGGGGTGGCGCGGGGGTCGTTGGCGAACCCGCCCGCAGCCTCGATAAAGCTCGCGAGGGTCGGCCCGCCCGCCTCAACGCCGGGGCTCCCCGCGGCCTCGGTTTGCGCGCCGCCGAACAGCGCCTCGAGCCCCGGCACGTCGGTCTGGCCCAGGCCCGGCCCACCGGCTTCGGCGAGGAAGGTCCCCGTAAAGCCCGGCTCCAACGCCGCGATCGCCTCGTCCAGGCTGGGCGCGTCGAACAGCTGGCTAGCCGCGCCCGTGGTCTGGGGGGTCTCGAACGCCGCCCCTGCGCCAGGATCGACGATCACAGCGAGGTCCAAAGCGCCCGTGGTCTGGCCCGTGGTCTGGGGGGTCTCGAACACGGCACCCGGGCTCAGCCCCGCGCCGAACACCTCGGTCACCGGACCCGCAGCCAGACTTGGCGCGGCGAGGCTGACCACCAGATCGCCGTCCACATCGACCGCGGCCACGCCCTCAGGCGCGCCCGGCGCCAGACCAAGGCTCAACACCGCCGTGACCTCGCCTAAGGTGACGCTCAGGGTCCCCGCCTCCGCGTCGAACACGGCCTCAGCCCCGGCCGCGTCGGTGAACACCAGCGTGTCGAAGAGATCCACATTGACCAGGGTGTCGCCGTCGGCCTCCTCTAAGGTGGCGATGAACGTATCCGCCCCGGCGCCGCCATTGAGCGTGTCCGCCCCCAGCCCGCCTTCCAGAGTGTCATCGCCCTGACCGCCCACAAGGATGTCCGCGCCTAAGCCGCCCACCAGGGTGTCCGCACCCAAAGAGCCCGCCAGCACGTCGTTGAAATCCGTGCCAATCACGGTCTCAATCCCGGTGATCGTGGAGGCGTTCTCGATCCCACTTGCGCTCAGCCCGACAATCCCCGCGCCCAAAGCAACAGAGATCGCGCCCGCCACCCCGGAGAAGTCCGCGGTGTCCGCGCCCGCGCCCCCGGAAATCGTGTCTAGACCATCGGAGAGGAACAGATCATCGCCCTGCCCCCCCACCAAGAGGTCCGCCCCGGCGCCGCCGTCGAGGGTGTCCGCGCCCAAAGAGCCCGCAAGGCTGTCGTCGAAATCGGACCCGATCACCGCCTCAACGCCGCTGATCGCATTGCCCACGCCCCCGCTCAGCCCGACAATCCCCGCGCCCAAAGCCACCGAGATCGGGCCTTGGGCCGCGGACAAGTCCGCCGTGTCAAAGCCCTCACCGCCGTCGATCGCGTCCAGACCGTCGGAGATCAAGATGTCATCGCCCCCATCGCCGAGGAGTGTGTCCGCGCCGAGCCCGCCATCGATGACGTCATCCCCGGCGCCGCCCGTGAGCGTGTCATCGCCCGGCCCCAAAATGACCGTGTCGTCCCCGCCCAGGGCGTCGTCGTCTATGGGATCCGGGGTGGTGAAGACGACCACGTCATCGCCCTCGGTGAAGAGATCGCCCCCGGTCACCGTCACGCTCAGGGTCGCCTCATCACTCCCCCCGTCCGGGTCCGCCACCGTGTAGGTCACCGTGATCACCGCGCTCTCGCCCGCGGGCAGGTCGAAATCCCCATCCGGATCAAACAGCACCGAGCCGTCCGCGTTCAGGGTCAACACCCCGCCTTCGGCCAGATCGATCGCCGTCCCCACAAGGTCGGGATCGCCATTGACCGCCGTCACGATGAGCGGCTCGCCCTCAGGGTCGACGTCATTGGCGAGCACATCGCCCAAAAGCGTCTGGTTCTGGTTCAGCGTGAACGCGTCATCCTCCGCGATCGGCGGCTCGGACGCCAGCGCGGGGACCGGGTTCACGGTGATGGTCACCAGCCCTTCGGTGAACGAGCCGATGGGGTCGACCACCGTGTAGGTGAACGTGTCGATGAAGACCGCGTCCGGGTCGAGCCCCGCAGGCGGGGTGTAGACCAGCGTGTCGCCCACTTGGACCACCGTGCCGCCCAGAGCCGTGACCGCCTCAAACACTCCGATCGCCAACACGTCGCCGTCGGTGTCAACGTCATTGGCGAGCACGTCGATCACAACCGCTTCGCCGACAACCGTCTCAGCGACATCGTCAAACGCAATCGGCGCGCTGTTGCCCGGGTCGACCACCACCGGCGCCGCGGCGAGTTCGAAGGCGCCCAAATCGATGACCGCCAAACCGTCGAAATCGCCGTCCAGGACCCGGTCGAAGCCGTCCCCGCGGGCGTCAAAGGCGAAATCGTCAATAGAGTCGATCACATCCGTGAGGTCGCCGTCACCGTTGAGATCCACGCCTAAGGCGCTCTCGTCCAAGCTCACACCCAAGGAGGCGTCGTCCTCACCAGCGTCCACCGCAGGATTGTCGGCGCTGTCCAAAAGCGCGATGGTCTCAACGACGCCGCCATTGTCGGCTAACAGGCCGCCGCCGGTGTCCTCGTCGATCTCGGCGAAGACGGCCTCGGCGTCAGCATTGATCACCCCGTCCGCGCCGTCGGTATCCGTACCCGCACCGACAATGTTGAGCCCACCAAACGTGACGTTGCCCGCGCTGAGATCATCGTCCGTGCCGGCCGAATTGCCGAGTACGATGGAATTGATCAGTGTCGGGTCGCCAGAGCTGCTGACGATCCCGCCGCCGGTCGCGCCCGCGTCATTGCCAGTGACCGTGGTGTTCACCAGGGCAAAGGCTGTGTCAACATCGTAAATTCCGCCGCCGTCGAAACCAGCGCTGTTGCCGGAGATCGTCGTGTTCACCAGCGTTGCGGTTCCGATGAAACTGGCCACCCCGCCGCCGTAGCCGCCCGCGCTGTTGCCGGAAACCGTGACATTTGTCAGCGTCGCCGTTCCGCCAAAATTGTCCAACCCGCCGCCGGCGTCGCCTGCGTTATTGCCCGAGAGGGTGGTGTTGATCAGCGTCGCCGCTCCAAAGACATTGTAGATCCCGCCGCCAGATGCCGCGCTGTTGCCGGAAACGGTGGTGTTGGCGAGCGCCAAGGCTCCGCTCAAATTTGCAACCCCGCCGCCGTCGCCGCCCGCGCTATTGCCCGACACGGTCGTGTTTGTCAGCGACAACGCTCCGCGAAAATTTACAACCCCCCCGCCGAACACACCCCCGCAATTGCCGGAAAACGTGACATATTACAGCGACAACGTTCAGCCAAAAAAAACGAA
>JBHJGU010000131.1:0-14155 GCA_050331475.1 Maricaulaceae bacterium
CCCGCTATTCCCCGAGCCGCCGCGCCGGGCTGGGATTTTTTTGATGTGTTCTTGCAGCGAGAGGTTGTCTATTTGTTCGTGGGCATCTTGGGTGGAGCGCCGCCACGGACCGCGTAAGGTGGGGGCTTGGGGGCGGCGCCGGTCAGGCCCGAAATAGTTGGGCGCGCGGATGAAATTGCGCGGCTTGTCGACGATCGCCTGAATGCGCTCAAAAAGCGCCCGCGCGGAGACCGGTTTAGCTAGCACTGCGTTGACGCCGGTGTTCACCGCCTGCATCACCACCCGGCGGTCGGCGTGCGCGGTGACCAGAATAATCGGCAGATAGGGGTTCGGACTGTCTTGGGCGGTGCGGATGAGTTTGGTGAACTCTAAGGCGTTGAGGTCGCCGAGCGCGAAATCCACCAACGCCAAATCCACCATGCGATCGCGCGCGAATTCAAAGGCTTCAGCGGCGTCGCGCGCCTCAACCACCTGCCAAATGTCGATCGCCCGCAGCATGATCCGCAAAATCGTGGTCATGTGCTGGTTGTCTTCGACAACAAGAACCTGCAAGTTGTTTAGGCCGGTCATGCATACCTACGGAGCTCGGTGCGCTGACAGTTTGCGCGAACTCTTGAGCCGTATTCAAATAGAGTGAAAAAAAACCTAAGCCGCGCGCAGCTCTTGAGATTTGAATTTACAACCTCAAAGGGGGCAAGCAATCGGTTCATTGAAAGGTCGCAGGCCGGCGTACCGTTGCGGCAAACGCCGGCCTAACGCCCCGCGCTCAGCCGCCCGGCGGTTCGGCGCTGGCTTCTGTCGTTACGGGCGTGTTCGGCGGATTAAGGATGCCGTTGATCGTGTTGAGCTCGCGCAAGGTGCGCGCAACGGCCTCCAAGGACGGCGACGTGGTTTCCCGTAAGCTGTCCTCGATCTGCGTGAGCGCTTTGGGTATTGAACACCGGCTATGATAATCAATCGCGTCCGCGATCGCCGCTTCGACGGTGTAAAGATCGATCGCCGTGAGGCCGAATTCGGGAATGGTCGGCGCCTGACCGCGCCCTAATCCGGGTTCGTTGACAAGATCGGCCGCGAGCCGGGAGGCTTGCTCAGCGGTCTGGCGCGCGTTTCGGGCGCGCGTGCTGGCCGAACGCGCCATTTGGATCTGTTGGTTGCGCATGGTTTGGAGCGCCTGCACCGCGGGGGATGGTGAGGCCCCGCCCGCCAAATTGACCTCGGCGCTGGCTTGGGCTCCGGCTTGGGCTTGAGCGATTTGCGCGTCGAGGGCGCGCACCGCGTCGCGCGCGGTTTCCGCTTGGTTCGCCGCCGCGTTGGCTTGTTCGGCGCTGGTGGTTGCGATTTGGAACAGCCGTCCGATCCGGTTGGTCGGTTGGTCCGCCTCCGGCGTCGGATCGGCCGAGGCTTGCGCCGCCAGCGCCAGATCGCTCGCCTGTCCGACCGCGTCTAACGCCGCTTGCGCGGCCTCGGCGTCCAATCGGGCGGACGCCGCCGCGCGATCCACCGACATCGTTTGCGGGTCGGGCATGGCCTCGCCGCTCGGCGGCTGTCGCCCTTGCGCCAATTGCGGCGTACGGGTGACCCCGTTTCGCGCATTCGGGCCGGTGCGACGGCGTTCAATATTGCGTAACGCTAAGTCGCGAGAGGTTTTAATCGCTTCTGTGAACACCTCGATCGTGCGGTCTTGCAAAAAGCGATTGCGGTAGCTTGCGCCAATTCCGGCGGTGATGGCGCCTGCGCCCGCCAGGGAGCGCACGGTCGCTGGATCGACGAACACCGCGCCCAGGCCAGCGAAGGTTAGCGTCAGCACATCCGTTACAAAGTTTACATTGGTCGAGCTACGCGCGAGGTTATCGACAAAGGCTAAGCACGCCTCATTAGACGCTGCCACAATACGGTCTTGGATCGCATTGCGCCGAATGGCCAAGTATCGCCCACCGTCGCCTTCAGTGAAGGACAGTGGCGAGCGGAGCCAGAAGTCCGTGGGCGCGTTGACTGGAAGCATGTCAGGGCGCGCGCGCCGTTGCAAATCATCCCAACCCAAATTGGGCGTGGTCAAACTAAGAGCATCAAGGTCATCAATATTATTAAAATTCCAGCCATCAACAAATTGAGCGAATTCATCAAATTCGGCGCCATATGTGTAAAAAGCAAGATGGGTTAGATCAAGTTCTTCTATTTCATTTTCGTCACGTCCTGAAAGGCCAATATTGAAAGAATTAAAGATGGGCAGAATGCGGACTGCGTCTTTAAACGATCCGGCAAGCGAAGTGCGGAAGTTTTCCAGTTCCCGGCCATTGAGACTTAAAAAATACCGCCGGCGGTTTTCCGGATCGAGCATGGTGATCAAATCCACCCGATCAACACGACGCTCGACAGTCACTTCGGTGACGGAAAAGAACGAGTTTCCAAAGCTCGCGCATCCGCTCAACCCAAAAGCCGCTGCGCCCAAAAGCAACGTTTTCCAACGCATAGACGTATCCCCCATGTGATGTTGAAAGCTCCCCCAGGAGCTCTGACGTGAGATTGATCAAAAAACGCGTTACAAAAAACAACAGATATAAATTGTAATTCAAAATTCGGGAAAAATACATCCTTTGAGGGAAGCGTTCAGCGTAAAATGCGAGCGCCGCAACGCCTTTCACGCATTCGCCGAACGCGCTAAGCGTGGCGCTATGAACTTTGCCTCCGACACCACCGCCCCCGCTCACCCCCGCATTCTGGAGGCGTTAGCCCGGGTGAACGCCGACCCCATGCCCAGCTATGGCGCGGACCCGGTATGCGCGCGCGCGGAAGCGCGGCTTGCTGAGGTGTTCGAGACCGAGGTCTCCGTTGCGCTCACCGCCAGCGGCACGGCGACGAACGCGCTGGCCCTGTCGCTGTTGGCGCCGCCTTGGGGGGCGGTGTTTTGCCATGAAGAAGCCCATGTGCATCGGGACGAGAACGGCGCGCCGGAATTCTTCTCCGGCGGGCTGAAGCTAATTCCGCTGCCGGGGGAGGGCGCCAAAATCGCGCCTGAGACCTTGAAGGCCCGCCTCGCCGATTGGCCTTCCGATTTCGTGCACACCCCGTGCGGGGCGGCGGTGACGCTATCAAACCTTTCCGAAGCCGGAACCGCTTGGTCGCCCGACGAAGTGGGCGGCTTGGCTGAGGTCGCCCACGCCGCGGGGCTGGCGGTGCATATGGACGGCGCCCGGTTCGCCAACGCCTTGGTGTCGGGTCGCGCGAGCCCCGCGGAGTTGACCTGGCGCGCGGGCGTGGACGTTTTGTCCTTCGGGGCGAGCAAGAACGGCGCGCTGGGCTGCGAGGCGATCGTTTTGTTTGGCGATCACCGGGACAAGCGCGGCGAACTCGATCGCCGTCTCAAGCGGTCTGGCCATATGGCGCCCAAGCAGCGCTATCTCGGCGCTCAGCTGGAGGCGTATTTGGCGGACGATCTTTGGCTGGATCTCGCGCGGACCGCTAACGCGCGGGCGCAGGCGCTTGCTCAGGGCGCGGGCGCGCTGGGCGTGCGCACCCGGTGGCCGACCCAGGGCAATGAGGTGTTTCTGGTGCTCGAGGACGCGGTGGCGGATCGGCTGAAAGCCGCGGGCGCGGTCTTTTACCCGTTTATGGGGCCGAAAACCTATCGCTTCGTCTGCGCTTGGACCACGACGACGGCGGAGGTCGAGGCGGCGCTCGGCGCCCTAAGCGCGGCGCTGGGCGAAACGGCTCTAGGCGCAGCCGCTCAGGCGGGCTAGCCTTCGCGCGCGCACAATCGCTACGCCGATCGGGGGGAGTTCGCCATGTCGTCCGCGCTAATTTCCAAAGCTTTGTCTCGGGTTCAACCCTCACCGACATTGGCCGCCACTCAAGCGGCGCGGGAGCTGAAAGCCCAAGGCGTGGACGTCATCGGCCTGGGTGCGGGAGAGCCGGACTTTGACACGCCGGACACCATCAAAGCCGCAGCCATCGAGGCGATCGGTCGAGGCGAGACGAAATACACCGCCGTTGACGGCATTCCTGAGCTGAAGTCCGCGATTTGCGCCAAGTTCAAGCGCGAGAACGACCTCGACTATGCGCCGGAGCAGATCAATGTCTCGCCCGGCGGCAAGGCGGTGCTCTACAACGCTTTCCTTGCAACCCTGAACCCTGGCGATGAGGTGGTGATCCCCACCCCATATTGGGTGTCCTATCCGGATATGGTGGCGCTGTGTGGCGGCGAGCCGGTGATCGCCCCGACCACGATTGAGGACGGCTTTAAGCTGACCCCTGAGGGGCTCGACAAAGCGATTACGCCGAAAACCAAATGGGTGGTGGTGAACTCGCCCAATAATCCCTCCGGCGCGGCCTACACGGCCGACGAACTCAAAGCGCTCGCGGAGGTGCTGGTTCACCATCCGCATGTCTGGGTGCTCACCGACGACATCTATGAGCACTTGATGTATGACGCGCCGTTCGCCACCATCGCCCAAGTGGAGCCCGCGCTTTACCCGCGCACGCTGACCATGAACGGCGTGTCGAAGGCCTACGCCATGACCGGCTGGCGCATCGGTTACGCAGGCGGGTCGGCGGAGCTGATCAAAGCCATGCGCAAGGTGATGGGCCAGACCACCACCAATCCCTGCTCCATCAGCCAATGGGCGGCGGTGGAGGCGCTTAACGGGCCTCAGGACTTCCTCGCCGAGCGGCGGGCGGTATTCAAAACCAGGCGTGATCTAGTGGTCGAGGCGCTCAACCAAGCCGAGGGCGTGGCCTGCCGAACTCCGGAGGGCGCGTTTTACGCCTATCCGGACATCGCCGCGCTGATGGGGCGGACGACGCCAAATGGCCAAGTGTTAAAAACCGATGCAGATTTTTGCGCGGCTTTGCTTAAGGCCGAAGCGGTGGCCGCGGTGCAGGGCTCGGCCTTCGGCTTCGGCCCGGCCTTCCGGGTGTCCTACGCCACGTCAACCGAAGCGCTGGAAGAGGCGGGGCGGCGTATTCAACGGTTTTGCGCGAGCCTGAAATAAAATAGGGCGCGCCGAAGCGCGCCCTTTGGAGGTGGAGGAGAAAACCTAACGCGTGCTTTAGTCTTCTGAGGCGTCGTCATCTTTGTCTGAAATAATGTCTCGATTGGTGATAGTCTTGCCATCACGATCAACGAAAATAACCTCGGAAACAACCTTAGGCATATCTGGTTTCAAACTGAAGCTAAATTCACCATCGAAATGGCTTTTCAAGACGTCATTAAGGACGAATTCTATTTTAAGTTTTTGCGCCTCTCGCAGAGCGGCGATATGGTCGTCGCTTAAGGCGTTGCGAACAGCGATCATGGTTTCGAGTTGGCGGCGCTTCAGGTCGCGCTCATAGGTCAGGAGTTCGTCGAATTCTTCGAGCGCGGCGCGCGTGTCGATGGGGGTCGCTTCTAGCAGCGCATCCAGATCGTCGCCCCGGCTCGAGCGGCCCAGCCGCAGGCGCGTCAGGTCGGCGTCACGTTCGGCGATTAAGTCGATGATGGCGTCCCGGGCGGCGTCGTCCAGGCCGATGTCCTCGGCCAATTCAACCACGCGTTCGGGGGCCACCAAATTTTCGGAAAACAAATCTGACGGATCGAGCGTTTCATTGCCGCTATTCAGATCAAGACCGACTTTAAAAGGGGTCCCAATTTTTAAATCGTAAAGCTTTTTAATGATATTATCTGTGCCCTTTTCTTCTCCTGAGATAGTAAATTTACCCGATTCAACTCTTCCAACAGCATTCTTTAACTCAATAGATGATTTTTCATCAACGGGTTTGTCTTGCGCTAACGCCGGCGAAGCGAGTGCGAGCGCGCCGGCGCTGATCAGGGTGTGGGTGAGGGGCCGCATGAGGGATCTCCTTGATGGATGGCGGTTTGGAGGGTGGAGGGACATCATCGATCTGTACTGAGGAGGACGTCAGAGTGGGCGCTGGCGTTTTGAAAGCGCGTGCCGCCGAGCAGGCGATCGCTGCGAAAGCCGTGCGCGGTCTGGTTATGCGCAAGCAAGAGGTCGCTGAGCGTGACGTAATCGGGCGCGGGCGGCGCCACAATGAGTGCGTCGGACCGATAATCCAGCGCGACGATCAAGGTCGGCGGTTCCGCAACCGAGGTTGGCTCGGGCGGTTGGGTCAGAGAGGCCCACACCAACAGCGATGCGAAAGCGGTGGCTAACCCGCCCGCGGGCGCGATCCAGGGGGCGAGCAAGGGCTGGCGGGATCGGTTGAGCACCGCTTGGAAGCCTGGCGGCGGGCGTTGGGCGGAGCGGACGGCGCGGACAGCCACTTTGAGTTGATCATCCTCGGCGTCGGATCCATTGGAGAGAGGCGACAAGGGGCTCATGCGGCGCTCCTGTGTTCGGCGGTTCGGTCCAAAACGGTGCGTAACGCGGCCTTAGCGCGGGCGTAATGGGTGCGAGCGGACCCCACAGTGATGTCCATGGCCTTCGCCGCCTCTTCGAGGGTAAAGTCTTGGGCGAACACCAACTCTGCGATTTGGGCTTGGCGCGCGGGCAGGGCGGCGAGCGCGTCGGCCATGGCTTTGGTCAGCGGGTCGCCCATGGGCGGGGCGACCGGTTCGGGCGGCGCCTCCGCGCCGGTCAAGAACCGGCTGTTAAAGATGGCGCGTTTGCGGCCTAAGCTTTTGGCGGTCATACGGATCACTCCGAACACCCAGGTTTTGTACTGCGATCGGCCCGATTAGCGCGCTTTGCCTTCGAGGATCGCCAGGTACGCGTCTTGAAGCACGTCGGCTGCGAACTCCCGATCCCCGCGCGCTAGGCTCAACGCCCAACCCCATGCGGCCCCATGCAACGCCTCCAGTGCGTCTGGATCGATCGAAAGAGGCGGAGACGACATACACACTCGCAAAGGCGACCGATCCCGACGATAGGTCATAGTGGGACCGGGCGCGGGTTTTATAGGACAGGCTTTGTCAGCGCGCGCGAGCGTGGGCGTCCGCTAGGCGGAAGCGGGATCGGGTTGTCGTCGAACCGTCGTGGAAACGGATCGAACCGGGGCGAGCTCATATTGTGCGGCGTGAAGCGGGCACTTAACTTAGAAACGTTCTAAATCTTAAAAGGAGGGACGGTATGGCGGTCGAGATTGGTTTAGGCGATGAGGCGCGGGCCTCAGCGGTGGCGGCGTTGAATGTCGCCCTGGCCGATACGTATGCGGTTTATTTTAAGACCCACGGCTATCATTGGAATGTGACGGGCATGGCGTTCAAACCGCTCCACGAGCTCTTTGAGGAGCAGTACCGCGACCTATGGGCGGCGCTGGACGAGATCGCTGAACGCCTTCGGGCGCTGGGCGATTTCGCGCCCGCCACACCGGCGCGCTTGGCGGAATTGACCACGATTGGGGCGGACAATGACATCCCGTCCGCGGAAACGATGATCGCCAATCTGATCAGCGATCACGGCGCTTTGCTTCGGTCCGTGCGTTCAGCCTTCGATGCGGCGTCCGGGGTCGGTGATGAGGGGAGCGCGGATTTGATGGTGGAACGGATGCAGGCCAGCGAGAAGTTCGCGTGGATGCTGCGCGCGCATTTGGGCGGATGATCTCCCCAAAGCTGGTTCTGTTTGATTGCGACGGCGTGTTGGTGGACTCCGAACCCATTGTGGAGCGCGTGTTCGCCGACCGCCTTGCTGATCTGGGTCTGACCCTAAGCCCTGCGGACGTCCGGGCGCGCTTTCGCGGCTGGCGCTTCGACACAGTGATGGCGGATGTGGAAACGCGGTTGGGTCGATCCTTGCCGCGCGAATGGGTTTATGCGCTAACCCAGGCCGAATACGCGGCGCTTAGCGCCCAGGTCGAGCCGATCCCGGGCGTGATCGCGTTGATCGACCAAGTCGAAGGTGCGGGGATTACTGCGGCCGTGGCGTCCTCCGGCGCCCCGGAGAAAATGCGCGTCACCCTGGGTAAGGTGGGCCTGTGGGACCGGTTCGAGGGGCGAATTTTCTCCGCCGTAGAGGTGTCGCGGGGTAAACCGGCGCCCGATCTGTTTCTGTTCGCCGCCGACCGCATGGGCGTCGCGCCTGCGGATACGGTGGTGATCGAAGACAGCGCTGCGGGCGTGCAAGCGGCCAAGGCCGCGGGCATGACGGCTATCGGCTATACAGGCGGTCGGGATGAGGACGGGGTTTTGCTCGCCGCAGCGGGGGCGGATCGCGTGGTCGATGATATGGCGGCGGTTAATCTGGCGCTGTAAAAAAAAAGCGCCGGGCCCGAGGGCCCGGCGTCTGGAAGTGATGCATATCCGTTCGGGGAGGAGACGGTATGCTCGACGCGCCGGGAAAGGGGAGGAAGCGGCGCGCCTGTCGCCGAAGCGACAACACCCTCAACATAGGCCATGCTCGCCCCCTTTGAAGGTGCGATTCCGCATAGCAGCTCTGCTTTCCGGCAATGTTCGTTCAGCGGCCGCTGGCTTTTGTGACATAACTTGCCGCACTTTTGACGAAATCCCGAAACGCTGCGATCCGCTTGGAATTGCGCAGCTCTTCGGGATAAATAAAGTGCAGGTCGAATTTCGGCCCTTCCAACTCCGGCAAAATGCGCACCAGCTTGCGGTCTATGGCCACGTAGTCAGGCAAGCTCGCCACGCCTAACCCCGCCTCCACAGCGGCCAGGATCGCGGCGACGTTGTTGATCTTGAGCTGAGGCTCGCAAGCGGCGTCCTTGGAGGGGTCCGCCGTGAACGCCCAATCAATGCCGGTCATGGGTGTGGGGCGGCTTGCGCCATAGGCGACGAGGCGATGTTGGTCCAGCGCATCGAGCGTCTGGGGCGCGCCATGGCGGGCGACATAATCCGAAGACGCGTAAAGGTGTTGACGCACGACGCCGATCTTAGTTTGCACCAAATCGCCTTGCTTGGCCGACCAGAGCCGCACCGCGCAATCGGCTTCTAAATTCGCGACGTCGAGTTCCGCGTCATCGAGCAGAAGTTGCAGTCGGATTTCAGGAAACCGCTCCAGAAAGTCTTTCAATCGCGGGGCGAGCCACATCGCGCCAAGCGCCAAGGGGGCGGTGACGCGCAAGTCCCCCGACGGCTTATCGCGGCTGTCGCGCAGCATGGCTTCGGCGAAGCCCACCCGGGCTGCGATATCTTCGGTGGTTTGGCGCAATAAGCGGCCCTGTTCGGTCAGCGTCAGGCCGCGCGCATGGCGATGAAACAGCGCCACGCCCAATTGTTCCTCCAGCGCCGCGATTTGCCGGCTGACAGCGGACTGGGACAGCGTCAGCGCCTCCGCAGCGGCGGTCAAGCTGCCGCTTTCCGCCGCCTTGTGAAACGATTTCAGTTTATCCCAATCCATCGCGCTGCACCTTTTCGCAGTTGCGAAATGGCGTGAACCGCTCAGCCGATCAAGGGCGGCGCGTCGTCTCAGGCGGATCCGGACGTGGCCGCCGCGGCGGAGGGGCCTATTCGGCGGCGGCTTGAGCGTGTTCGGCTTCCAGCCCGGCGAGGTATTTCTCGGCCTCTAACGCGGCCATGCAGCCCATCCCCGCCGCCGTCACCGCCTGGCGGTAGATGTCTTCGGTGACGTCGCCGGCTGCGTAAACGCCGGGAACATTGGTGGCGGTGGAGTCCGGTTGAGTGATCAAATAGCCGCCGGATTTCATGTCGAGCTTGCCCTCGAACAGC
Organism: Maricaulaceae bacterium; assembly: GCA_050331475.1. Lineage (GTDB taxonomy): Bacteria > Pseudomonadota > Alphaproteobacteria > Caulobacterales > Maricaulaceae > JBHJGU01. The sequence continues at coordinate 9,617 of JBHJGU010000131.1, forward strand.
TCGGTCGCCGGTTTGTGGCCGATGGCGATGAACACCCCATCGGTGGGACGCTCAAGCGTCTCCCCGGTTTGGACGTTGCGCAACCGCACCCCGGTCACCCCGCGCGGATCCTCGTCGCCAACGATTTCGTCAAGCACCGTGTTCCAAACCGTCTCGATCTTGGGATGGTTGAACAGCCGATCTTGGAGGATTTTTTCCGCGCGCAGGCTGTCGCGGCGGTGAACGAGAATAACTTTCTCCGCGAAATTTGTGAGGAACAGCGCCTCTTCGACAGCCGTATTGCCGCCGCCGACCACCACCACCGTCTTGCCGCGATAAAAGAACCCATCACACGTGGCGCACGCCGACACGCCGAAACCTTGGTAGGTTTCCTCGCTCGGCAGGCCGAGCCATTTCGCCTGGGCGCCCGTGGCGATCACGATCGTATCCGCGGTGTAGATGACCCCACCATCGCCCTTCAAGCGATAGGGCCGTTGGGAGAAATCGACCTCGGTGATGTAATCTTCGACGAATTGCGTGCCAACATGTTCGGCCTGACCCCGCATCTGCTCCATCAACCAAGGCCCCTGGATCACGTCAGCGAAGCCCGGATAGTTCTCGACGTCCGTGGTGATGGTGAGCTGGCCGCCTGGCTGCAGCCCGGCGATGAGCATGGGCTCAAGCATGGCGCGCGCGGCGTAAATGGCGGCGGTGTAGCCCGCGGGACCGGAGCCAATGATCACCATTTTGGCGTGACGGGTCTCAGACATGATCGCCTCTCTCGCTAAATCGGGCGGTCGCCTTCGCGGCGACACACAAAAAGATGTTGCACCGCGGGACGCCGCGGCCGTTGTCGAGCTTCGAAGTGGGCCGATCGCGGTCTCACTTCAATCCAAATTCGCGTTATGGGACCGGTCGGCGGCGAAACGGTCCAACACCGTGTCCGCAGCGCGATCGGTTTCGGATAATCCCGGGCTGGGCCAGGTCTCAAATCGCCCAGAAAAGTCGCGCGCGAGCCCTTGCGCACGCAGGTCGGCGTAGAGCCGCTCAAGTTTGCCCGGTTCTCCGGGCAGAGCCAGCATCAAGACGGGTTTCGCGGCGCTGGCGGCTTCGGTGAGCAGGTTCGCGCTGTCGGTGGTGACGGCCACCGCATCGGCGACCGCGAGGAAGCCAAGATAGGGGTTGTCACCGTCCTGGGCTCCGGTCCACAGCCGCCCCGTCGGATTGGCGCCCAGTCGCGCGCGCAGCGCTTCGACCACATGGCCCGGGGTGCGCCGGGAGGTCGAAATCATCAGGCTGACGCCTTGCGCTGCTAACGCGGTCACTGCATCGATCACCCGGGCGCCGGTCCGCCGGCCCATGCGATGGCGTTTTGAGTGCCCGCCGAGCAACACCGCCGCGCGCGGCCGGGGCAACCGCTCCAGATCCGCCGCCCAGCGCAAGGCCGCCGCGTCGAGCGCTTCGCGGGTCACTCGGTTGGGCGCGCCGGTCAAGGTGACGACGTTTGCGCCCTCCAAGCGGTCGTGTTTTGGCGCGATGACCAGATCAAACCGGTCAACGGATTGGCGCGGGTCTTGAAGTTGAACAACGAAGGGGCGAGGCGCAGCCAGCCGTTTCGCCGCTCGCGCGAGGGGCAGGGAGGGACCCGCCGCGCTGATCCACAAATCTGGCCAGGGGGGGCTTAACCCGGCGCGCGCCAGCCGCTGTTCCGGCGCCCAATTAGCGGGCGCGTTAAACCGATCGAGGAGCTTCGTCCAACCGGTTTGGTAAACAAGCCGATGTTCGGTAATTTGCGCCTCGACGCGCGCTGCGATCGCTTCGCATAACCCGAGCACGGGATTGCGGACGCCCGCGCGGTCATCACAAACCGCCCAAATGTGTAAAGGCCGTTGGGGGATCTCCGGGCTTAAAGCCACTCGACCCGGACGATTTCGTAGCCCTTAGCCCCACCGGGCGCGGCCACTTCCACCGCATCGCCCGCTTCTTTGCCAATAAGCGATCGCGCGATGGGCGAGGTTAGCGAGACTTTGCCCGCCTTCACGTCGGCTTCGTCCTCGCCGACGATTTTATAGACGGACTCTTCCTCAGTGTCTTCGTCGAGCACCGTGACCGTCGCCCCGAACTTCACCGTTGACCCGTTCAACTTGGTCGGATCGATCACTTGGGAGCGGGAAATCTTGTCTTCAAGCTCCAGAATCCGGCCTTCGATATAGCTTTGACGCTCTTTCGCCGCGTGATATTCCGCGTTTTCCGAAAGATCCCCATGCTCGCGCGCTTCCGCAATCGCGGCGATAACAGCGGGACGCTCTTCCGACTTCAACGTTTTCAGTTCCTCCTCAAGAGCCCGGTGGCCCTCGGCAGTCATCGGAATTTTTTGCATTTTTCGGGCTTTCTATTACGCGAACGGCGGCCCGCTGATCAGTCATGGGCCGCCGAGAGGCCAAAAAGTATAGTCTTGCAGAGCGCGTACTTCAAGAGCGGAAGCGTCTATGGTGCGAATGGCGTTAACCGCCGCGCGCGCCGCCGCCACGGTCGTGTAATAGGGGATGTTTTTCTCAAGCGCGGTGCGGCGAATATCAAAGGAGTCGAGTAGCGACTGGCGGCCTTCGGTGGTGTTGAACACCAATTGGACCTGGCCGTTTTTCATTTCATCGACAATGTTCGGCCGGCCCTCATAGACCTTGTGCACGCCGCGGACGAGCAAGCCCGCCTCGGCGAGATGGCGCGCCGTTCCGCCTGTAGCGACGATCTTAAAGTCCAGCGCGGCGAGTTGGCGCGCGAGCCCGACCATGGCGTCTTTGTCGGTGTCGCGCACGGAGATAAACACCGTGCCCGCGCGCGGCAGCGCTACGCCTGCGGCGAGTTGGCTTTTGGCGAAGGCCGCTTCAAACACCCCGTCAATGCCCATCACCTCGCCGGTGGAGCGCATTTCGGGGCCCAGCACCGGATCGACGCCTGCGAACCGCGCAAATGGGAACACGGCTTCTTTGACCGCTAAATGTTCGATGGCGGGCTTGTTCAGACCCAGGTCTTTTAAGGTGGCGCCGGCCATCACCTTTGCGGCGAGCCCGGCGACCGGCAGACCGACGGTCTTGGCGACAAACGGCACTGTGCGCGACGCGCGGGGGTTGACCTCCAGGACAAAAACATCATCGCCCTGAATGGCGAATTGCACGTTCATCAGCCCACGCACGCCCAGCCCCAGAGCCAATTGTTTCGCTTGCACTTCAAGGGCTTGGATTGTTTCGGGTTCAAGCGAATAGGGCGGGAGCGCACACGCGCTGTCGCCGGAGTGAATGCCCGCCTCCTCGATATGCTCCATCACGCCGGCGACGAAAATGTCCTCGCCGTCGCAAATGGCGTCCAAATCCACCTCGGTGGCGTTGGCGAGATAGCTGTCGATCAAAAGCGGGCTGTCCCCGCTTACCCGCATAGCGCTGGCGATGTAGCGCGAAAGCGCGTCTTGATCGCGCACGATCTCCATCGCACGCCCGCCCAGCACGTAGGACGGCCGCAGGACCAGTGGGAAGCCTAGCTCCGCGGCCGCTTCCCCGGCGGCTTCCGCAGACCGGGCGATGGCGCTGGGCGGCTGTTTCAGGCCGAGCCTGTCGATCAACGCCTTAAACCTTTCCCGGTCTTCGGCCAGGTCGATCGCGTCCCGGCTGGTGCCCAAGATCGGCACGCCGGCCGCATCAAGCGCTTCGGCGAGTTTCAACGGCGTCTGACCGCCGAATTGCACGATAACGCCCAAAAGTTCGCCATGGTCTTGTTCCGCGGCGATCACGTCGAGCACGGTTTCCGCGGTGAGCGGCTCAAAATACAGCCGATCCGAGGTGTCATAGTCGGTCGAAACGGTCTCGGGATTGCAGTTGATCATGATCGACTCAACGCCGAGATCACGACACGCAAAGGCCGCCCAACAACAGCAATAGTCGAACTCGATACCCTGGCCGATCCGGTTCGGTCCTCCACCCAAGATGATGATTTTCTTGGCGTTTGAGGGCCGGCTTTCGCACGCGGCGGCGTCGCCGAACAAACCGGTTTCATAGGTGGAGTACAGATAAGGCGTTTTCGCGCGGAACTCGGCGGCGCACGTGTCCACCCGCTTATAGACCGGGGTGACGCCCACCCCGCGCCGGCGGTCGCGCACTTCCTGCTCGCCCAACCCGGTGAGATGGCCTAGCCGCGTGTCCGAAAAGCCCATCATCTTCAGGGCCATCCAGTCCTCGGCGTCGACCGGCGCGCCCTCGCGCTTCAGCCGCTCTTCCTCATCCACGATCGCCTTGATTTCGCGCAAGAACCACGGGTCGATGAAGCAAGCCTGGTGGACAGTTTCCACATCCAGCCCTAACCGGAAGGCTTGGGCCACCAGCAAGAGCCGGTCCGAGGTGGGCTTGGCGAGCTCGGCGCGCACCGCGTCCGCCTCGTCCTGACCGCCCCCGCCTGCGACCGCCACATCGTCGAACCCGGTCAAACCGGTCTCCAGCGAGCGCAACGCCTTTTGCAACGACTCTTGGAAGGTGCGCCCCATGGCCATGGCTTCGCCCACCGACTTCATGG
>JBHJGU010000132.1:0-32346 GCA_050331475.1 Maricaulaceae bacterium
ACCGACAGCGAGCCTCACGCACGGCTGAGCCAAGCGTTCGTTGATCGCCTCGACCCTTAGTTGAGCGACTTCGACCTGATCTTACGACAGCACGTCAAGTGTCTTCAGACCGCCGATCCCCTCAGCCTACCGCGCTTCGCACCGATCCAGCGATTGGGGCGCCGGCGACAAGCTCAGCGCCACCACATCCCCGCGCGCCCAGGCTTCCGCGCGTCGGCGTAATCCGGATAGATCCAGATTCGCAAAGGCGATGGCGTCCTCAAGGCACAAACGCTCCTCCTCCGGGGTCATCGCCGCCACCCCGCGCAAGAAACGTTTGCCGTCAGAAACTTCCAAGGGGAACTGCTTAATCGGGGTGCGCTTGACGTCGGCCTTTTTGGCCGCTTTCTCCAAACGATCAAGGACGTCGTCTTCCCGATTGCTTAGCCCCGCGCCTTCCAATGCGGCGTTAATTAACCGAGGCGCGAGGAAAAACGTGCGCAGCCGATCCTCGCCGGCCGCGTCCTCAACCGGCTTGGGATCCCGGCCTTGGCGGGTGGCCTCGCCGGCTTCAACGGCTGTTTCAGCCGCATGCAAAGCCGCGTAGAATCGTTCGGCAGTATCTGCGCCCACCACGTCGGCCAAGGACTGGTCTTTCGGCCGCCGAAGCGCTTTGCGATTAAAAAGCGCGGTTCGCAGCACCAACGTGACCGCTCGCGGCCCATCAAGCACACCCACTTTCGCGCGCGGTGGGGTCAGCATTTCCTCGGCCTCTTCGAGCACGCCGAGCACCGCCTTATCGCTCCACTCCACCCCCTCAGGAAGAAAATCCGGGCTGGCGAACACCCAGATTTCCGCCTCCTCGCGGGCCATGCGCCATAGCCGCGGACCGCTTCGGCGGCCAGTGACTTCAATGGTCTCAATGTCTTGAGGCGGTTGAACAGCGGCCACGCCCGCGGCGGGCGGCTCGGTCTGCGCGAAACTGGTCGGGACGAGGCCGAGCGTCGCCCAGATCGCCCCCGCGAGTATGAGTGTCCGGGTCATAGACCCTCCTATACCGCAGCGCCCCCGCCTTGGCATCGCCGACCTAGTCGTTCCGGCCAGCACGATCAACACCGCCACGCAGGCGGCTTTGAGGCGTCTTGTTCGAGCGCGACCCTGGCGGTCTCGCGCACCGCGCGCTGATCGAAGCTGACAATCCGATCAGCGCCCCTTACGGCCCTTGCACGGTGATCCCTTGAGCGCGCAGCCGGTCGAGCACGCCGCCCGTGTCCAGCCAATCCTGGGTCGGAATCACCGCCAAGCGCACGCCGGGCGTTTTCAAGCGTTCGGTGAGCGTGTCCACCCATAGTCCAGCGAAGTCGATGTCGTCAAAGGCTTGACCGCCCAGCGATTTCAGCGCGCCGGCCTTCGAGGCGAGTTGTCGTCCGCACCGTTCAAGCTCCACCGGCAGCGGGTTGGCGCGCAAACCCTCCACGTCGCCGCGCGCCCACGCGTCGGCTTGACGGATCAAACCGTCGAGCCGGCTTTCGACCAGCACCACCGCGTCCTCCAGGCAAGCGCGTTCCTCCTCAGGCGTGTAATCGGCGATGGTTTCGAAAACGATTTTCGCATCTGAAACCTCCACGCCCACTTCGAAGAGGTTGGTGACCTCGACATCCGCCCGCCGGGCCATTCGGCGCAGACTATTGACCACCTGGTCGTCGCTGGAGGCTAAATCGATGCTATCCACAGCCTCGCGCACCAGCCGTTGGGCCACATAGACTACCCGCCGATTGGGCGCGTCGTCTTCATCGAGCAAGGGGTCGTCCTCGGAGCCCTCATCCTCGACGACGCCGTCCGCGCGCCGACGCTCTTTGGCTTGTTCAAGCGCGCGGTCGACCGACGCTTTCGCGGCCAAATACCGGGCCTCTAAGGCTTCGCCCACCACATCGCCGATACTCTGTCCGCGCGGGCGGTTGAGCTTGCGCCGGTCAAAGAGCCAAGTGCGCACGAACAAGAACGCCATGCGCGGGCGGTCGAGCGCGCCCACATTCAGCTTCGGTGGTGCGATTAACTCGATCGCGTCCTCTAAAATGCTTGCCGGCGCCCTTGAGTCCCAATCGAGATCGCGCGGCAACAAGTTGAGGCTCGCGAAGACATAAATCTCCGCATCGCCTTGCTCGATCCGCCAAAGGCGCGGACCAGATCGTTTGCCCTCAACCCGGATCGTCTCAATCTCGTCCGGCGGCGCTTGGGCGGCCAGCGGCGCGGCGACGCCGAAACAGCCCGCGACGAGCCCAATGATCAGCGATAAGCGGCGCATAAGCGGCTGTTCCCTGCAAATTCCCTTTGCTTAAGCGCTAAGCGCGCGATGTGGCGCGACCAAGGCCGCGCCTAGCCCCCAGTCCTGTCGGGCTCATCGCCGTCCTCAGTCTCCACCGCACGCAACCCCCCGTCGCTAAGCGCATAGGCCCCGTCCAGCCACCGCTTAAGGTCTAGATCCGCACAGCGTTTCGAACAAAACGGCCGATACCGTGCGTCCACCGGCTTTGCGCAGAGCGCGCAACGGCTAGTCGCGGATCGGGAAACGGATTGCGGGGAAGACATGGGCGGCTCCATCGGTTTACCGGTCGGCGGACACCAGAACTTGGCCTTTTGGGTAGCTCGGTTCGGCAGCGATGTCGAAGCGCGCGCCCAGCCGATCCGTGAGCGCGCCGCGCCAGTCAAAGGGCGCGCGCTCCAGCCAATCGATCACAGCGTGATGCGCGTCCAGCCGAAGCCGCGAGCCGGGGTTCGCCCGGCCCTCCCGCTCTAGGCCGCGCAACGCGTCGAGCGCCAAACTCTCGGTGCTCAGCGCGCCTTCAGGCGCGAGCCGCTCAGCGAGGCTGGGGCCCAAACGCTCCCGGGTGAGCTCCAGAACCCCGAACCGCGAAAGCGGAGCGAACCGCACCGGGCTGGGATCAGCGGCGAACGCCGCTTTGGCGGCCGCGGCGAGTTCGTCCTGAGCGGCGCGAGATTTCAGCCCTTGGGAAATAAAATCAACGACCACTAGACCGCCGATCCCCCGCAGACGCAGCTGGGCGGCGATCAGCGTTACGGCGGCCAGATTGGCGCTGCGCGCCGGCCGTCCGCCCAGACGTCCCCCGCCATCCACGTCGATCGCGGTTAACGCACGGGTCGGCTCGATCCAAAGCCGGCCGCCCTGAGGCAAGGCCAGGCTGGGGCTTAACGCGCGCTCCACGGCTACGTCCAACGCCCGGCTTTCCGCGCTCGCCACAGCGATCTCAACGATCCGCTCAGCGCCGCAGCGCCGGGCGAGCGCGGTTTCCACCGGCGGCGCGGGACCGGGCTCGGCGTCATCAGCGCGCTTGAGCCGCGGCCCCTTCTCCGCGTGAGCCTCCGCAGCGATCCGCACGACGACGCGCGCCCCCTCGCCCAGTCCATGCTCGGGCTTGAGCGGCAAAAACCCGTCCGGTCCCGCTGGAAGAGCGACGAACGCGCCGCCCATGGCGGGCGCCAGGCTCGCCAATCGAGCCTCGATCACCGTGCCGACGCACAGCGCGCCCTCATCCCACCGGCGATGCGCGATTTCGATGACGCGGTCGGCTTCCAAATAGGCCGCACGTGTCTCTCCAACCCCGCGTTCGACCCAAACCGCGGCGCGCGCCAAGGCTTACTCCTCGCCCCAATGGGCGCACGGGGTCAGTCCGAGGCCGCCTAACAATTGCGCAGTCTCGTAGAGCGGTAAGCCGACCACGGCGGAGTACGACCCGCTTAAGGCGTCGATAAACGCCGCGGCCCGACCTTGAAGCGCATACCCGCCCGCTTTGCCGCGCCATTCGCCGCACGCGAGATAGGCCGTCCGCTCCGCCGCGGAGAGCCGTTTCACGCTCACCCGGCTGGTGACCAACCGCGCGAGCACCCCTCGACCCGGCGGTGTGACCGCTATGCCGGTGTAAACCCGGTGCGCGCGGCCCGACAGCAGGTCAAGGCACGCCCTCGCTTCGTCCAAGGTCTCGGCTTTGGGCAAGATCCGGCGCCCGCAGGCGACGGCTGTGTCCGCGCCCAACACCACCGCATCGGGGTAGCGAGTGGCGACCGTCTCCGCCTTCGCTCTTGCGAGCCGCAGGGCGTAGGCGCGCGGAAGCTCGCCTTTCAGCGGGGTCTCGTCGATGTCCGCGGGATCAACATGATCCGGCGTCAATCCGATTTGCGCGAGAAGGTCGAGCCGGCGCGGGCTGGCGCTGGCGAGAACCAGGCGCGCGATCACTTATACCGATACGTGATGCGCCCTTTGGTCAGGTCATAGGGCGTCATCTCGACCTGCACGCGGTCGCCGGCGAGGACGCGGATGCGATTTTTCCGCATCTTCCCCGCCGTGTGAGCGATGATTTCATGATCATTGTCGAGTTTGACCCGAAAGGTGGCGTTAGGCAGCAATTCCACCACCGTGCCCGGAAATTCGAGCAGTTCTTCTTTGCTCATGCGGCTCCTCTAAACGCGCAAACCCGCGGCGCGTCCGCCGATGGGGCGCGTGCGGGTCGCTTTCGTCGGCGGCGTTATAGGCGGTTTAATCGCGCTTCGTCGACCCAGGTGCGAAGCGGTCAATGATTTTTGTCTCGAGATAGCTCTGGACGTCACGATAAGCGGCGTAAACCCGATCCAAAGATCCAGCGTCGGCCGTGGGATCGGGGACCGGCCAGAACTCCACGCTCACCGGGGCTTGGTATTGTAATTGCGCACGTTCGAAGGCTTCCGGGGTCAAGGCGACAAGCACATCGATCGGGCGATCCGCCAGATCCTCAAAAGTTTTCGGCGTGTGATCGCTCAGATCAACGCCCCAATCGGCCATAACCTGCACCATGGACGGGTCGAGATAACCGGGATGCAGCCCGCAACTGTCCGCCTCAATCGCGCCTTTCAGGCGCGCGCGCGCGATGGCCGCCGCCATGGGCGATCGAATCGAATTCATATTGCAAGCGAAAACGACGCGGGGTTTGGCGGGCTCGATCATGCGATAGGTCCCCGATGCAGGGCGCACACTAAGGTGAACAATCGCCGCGCCGTGTCAAAATCAATCGCGACTTTGCCTTCGAGCCGCTCTTTTAGGAGGTCTGAGCCCTCGTTGTGCACGCCCCGCCGACCCATGTCGATCGCTTCGATATGCGCAGGCGCGGCGTTGCGGATCGCGTCGTAATAGCTTTCGCAGATCATGAAGTAATCGCGAATGATCCGCTTGAGCGGGCTCAGCGACAACATGAGCTTTCGAACCGGCCCGCCGGCCTCGTCCGAAATATCGAACACCAGCCGCTTATCCTCGATCGCCAAACGCACATGATAGGGCCCCCGCGGGGCGTCGACGGGCTGGAACGTATTGCTTTCCAGAAGATCGAAAATCGCCACCCGCCGTTCATGCTCCGCGTCCGCAGAGCCCGCGGCGAGCGACTGCTCGTCGAGCTCGATCTTGGCGATGCGATAACCGGGGTCGGGGTCGCTCATCAGGGCTCGCGCAGGTCAGTCGCGCGGGCCTGCCTCGCCCGCATTGGTGCGAATGCTCACCGAAAGCGCGTGCGCGGGCAACCCCTCTGCTTGCGCCAAACGCGCCGCCGCGGGACCGATGGCGGCCAAGCCTTCCGGGCGCACGGTTTGAAGCGAGGTCCGTTTCATGAAATCCAACGTCGACAGGCCGGAGGAAAACCGCGCCGCGCGGGCGGTGGGCAGCACATGGTTGGAACCCGAGACATAATCGCCAATCGCTTCGGGCGCGTGCCGGCCAAGAAAAATCGCCCCAGCATGGCGGATCTGTGCGGCTAGCGCGTCCGGATCGGCGACGGCGAGTTCGGCGTGCTCGGGCGCGACCTGGTCGACGATCCCTGCGGCGTCGGTTTGGACATCCCCTACGGTCACGATCGCGCCGTGTCGCTCCCACGACGCGCGCGCTGTTTGCGCGCTTGGCAGGGTCTCCAACCGGCGCTCCACCGCTTGGGCGACGGCGTCGGCGAAGGTCGCCTCATCGGTGATCAAAATCGATTGCGCCGCGTCGTCGTGCTCCGCCTGGGACAAGAGGTCCGCCGCGATCCAGTCGGGATCATTCTGCGCATCCGCAACGACCAAGATTTCCGAGGGCCCGGCGATAGTGTCGATGCCCACATGGCCGAACACCTGGCGCTTGGCCTCCGCCACATAAGCATTTCCGGGTCCCACAATCTTATCTACGGGCGCAATGGGACCGCAGCCATAAGCCAGCGCCGCCACCGCTTGCGCGCCGCCGATCGTGTAGATTTCGTCCACCCCGCCCATATGCGCCGCAGCCAAGACCAGCGGATCGAGCGCGCCGTCCACCGCCGGGGTCGTCATGGCCAGGCGGCCCACGCCCGCGGTCTTCGCCGGGATCGCGTTCATCAGGACCGAGCTGGGGTAACGCGCCCGCCCGCCCGGCACATAGAGCCCGACCGCGTCGATCGGGGTCCACCGCCAGGCCAGCGTCAGCCCGGCGGGGTCCTCAAAGCGGTGATCCTCGGGGATTTGCCGGTGGTGATAGGCGCGAATGCGCTCGGCCGCCAACTCGAGCGCGGCACGCAGGTCCGGCGCGATTGTCTCAACGGCCGCGGCGATACGCTCAGGGTCTACGCGCACGGTCTGCGACGTGATTGCGCACCGGTCGAAGCGTTCGGTGAACGCGGCCAGAGCGTCGAACCCCTTCGCGCGCACCTGAGCCAAAATGTCGGCGACCACGGCGGAGACATCGCCCGCCTCCCCGCGCGGCTCGGCGAGAAAGGCTTCAAAGGCCACGGCGAAACCCGCCTCAGCGGTATTAAACCGACGCACGCTCAAGCGGTTGTCTCAGACGGTGCGCTGACCGAGACCGCCTGCCCCAACGCGTCCGCGTCGGCCGCTTGGTGATCGGGACGTTTCCGCGTAAGCCATGGATTGGACAAGTCCACCAAGCTCACATCCAGGCATTCCGCCTCAAGCGCGATTTCGCCGCCGCCCGCCAGCACGAGGGCGAGAACGCCGCCCGGCGGCTCCTCCGCCGGATCAAAGCGCAGCGACAACAGGCTGAGCACCGCATCCTTGGCGTCTTGGCGGACGCGCTTGGCTTTCACCGAAAGCACGCCTTCGACGACAAGCCCCGCTCGGACCCGCTCATAGGGCGGCTGCGGTTTCGCTCGCTCCCAACAAAACCGGTTCATAATCAGGCTGAAACGCCGCCGCGCGCGGTCATAGCTCATATCGCCGACCTTGATCAGACCATCTTGGCACGCGCTAGCCACGACCGCGAGATCGTCAGCCTCTAGCGCTAGCAGCTTTAACCCGTTGCTCGGCGGGCGGATGGCCGGCTCCATAGCTCAAACCTCAGTCGTTCAATCGCACCACGTCCGCGCCGCAGACCGCAAGCTTTTGCTCCAGCCGCTCAAAGCCGCGATCCAGGTGGTAAACTCGGTTGACCACGGTTTCGCCCTCCGCGGCAAGACCTGCGACGATCAGACTGACCGAAGCGCGCAAATCCGTGGCCATCACCGGCGCGCCCGTCAACCCACCGACGCCGCGCACAATCGCCTCGCGGCCATGGACCTGGATGTCCGCCCCCATGCGAGTCAGCTCAGGGGCGTGCATGAACCGGTTCTCGAAAATATTCTCTCGGATCACGGAGGCCCCCTCGGCAAGGGTCATCAGCGCCATGAACTGCGCCTGCAGATCGGTGGGAAACCCGGGAAAGGGTTGGGGGTCGATGTCGACGGCGCGCAGCGCTTGGGCGTTTCGCGCCACCCGCGCCCAGCCCGGACCGGTCTGAACGCTGACGCCTGCGGCCTCCAGCCTTCGCCACAACGCGCTCAAATGCTCGGGCCGGCAATTGGATAAGGTCACCTCCCCCCCGGCCGCAGCGGTCGCGATGGCGTAGGTGCCCGCCTCGATCCGATCCGCGAGAACGGCGTGGGTCGTTCCGGACAGCCCGTCCACCCCGGTAATACGCAAGGTGGACTGGCCCGCGCCGTCGATCCGCGCGCCCATCGCGTTCAAACACACCGCCAGATCCACGAATACGGGCTCCCGGGCGGCGTTGTCCAGCACAGTTTCGCCTTTGGCGAGCACAGCCGCAAGCATGGCGTGTTCGGTCGCCCCAACGGAGACGAAGGGAAAACTGATCTCGGCGCCGCGTAGTCCGCCGGGCGCGCGCGCATTCACATAGCCTTCGGCGAGCTCAATGTCCGCGCCCAGTGCGGCGATCGCTTTGAGATGTTGATCCACCGGTCGCGCGCCGATCGCGCACCCGCCGGGCAAACTCACCCGAGCCTGACCGGTGCGCGCCAAAAGCGGCCCGAGAACGTTAAATGTGGCGCGCATTTTTCGCACCAATTCATAAGGCGCTTCGGTGTTCGTAAGGTCCGCGGCGTGCAGGCGCATGACCGTGCCCGGACCCTCTTCGCTCTGCACGCCTAAATGGGCGAGCAAATGCGCCATGAACCGCGTGTCCGCAAGCCGGGGCATATTGGCCAGCACCAAAGGCTCGCTGGTGAGAATCGACGCCGCCATCAGCTTGATCGCCGAGTTTTTAGCGCCGGAGATGGGCACGTCGCCAAAAAGCCGCGCGCCGCCTTTGATGCGAATCCGATCCATAATCGCTGACCGTAATCCTGAAATCCGGCGTAGGCGAGGCGCAGGCGCAAAAGCGCCCGTCGGCGACGGACATCTCTCGCCTTCGATTAGGCCTTCTTCTCCCAGCGGCCCGTGTCCGAACGCAGCCAATACGTGGTCGGCGCGCCGGTGGCTTTCGCCGCCGGCCACCGCAGCCGCGCCGCCGCCTTGGCGCCCTCGTCCCCGCCGTCGAACAGCCGAATGGATCGGACCAGCCCGTCAAGCGGCCCGGGGTCGCAGTCGTCGAGTAAGAACTCCACCACCGCGCCATTGGGCCGATCCGGACCGTGGGTCAACAAGACCGGCTGCCGCTCAGGCTGGGGATCGGTGACCAGACCGTGGGGGAGGAAGCCGTCGTCGGAATAGCTCCACAACAAGACGTCGAGCGCCTCAAGACGGTCGGTCTGAGGCGAGCGGACCACCGCGCGCCAGTCGCGCGCGAGGCATTTCTCCAAGAGCGGCGCAAGCACGCCGACCACGGCGAGATGGCTTTTCTCGACGGGATCGGACGGGGGCTCGGTCGCAGCCTCAGCCGGCGGGACGAACTCGTAGAACCAAATCTCCGGCCCGCCCGCAGCCATAGCCACGGCTCAGCTGGCGTTCGGAAACGCGTCCTGAGCGAGTTGGTCGAGCAAGCGCACTCCGTAACCGGTGGCCCAATGCGGCTCCTTCGGGTTCTCCGACTTGCTCCGCCACGCCGTGCCCGCAATATCCAAATGCGCCCAAGGGGTTTCGCCCACAAACCGGCCAATGAATTGCGCCGCCGTGATCGAGCTCGCCGCGCGACCGTCGGAAATGTTCTTGATGTCCGCGTTCGGGCTATCGATCATCTTGTCATAGAGCGGACCCAGGGGCAGTCGCCACACACCTTCGCCTGTGGCCCGACCCGCTTTGAGGATGGCGTCCGCAAGGGCGTCGTTGTTGCAGAACAGCCCCGCATTGTAGTGGCCGAGCGCGACGATCACCGCCCCCGTCAACGTCGCCATATCGACCAGGAACTTCGGCTTATAGCGTTCAATCGTGTAGTGGATGGCGTCGGAGATCACCAAACGGCCTTCCGCGTCGGTGTTCAGCACCTCCACGGTTTGCCCAGACATGGTGGTGACAATGTCGCCGGGGCGTTGGGAATTCGCATCCACAGCATTCTCAACCAAGCCCACAACGCCGATCACATTCACCGGCGCCTTGCGCAGGGCCAAGGTTTTCATGACCCCGGACACCGCAGCCGCGCCGCCCATATCGCCTTTCATCTCGTCCATGCCTTGGGCCGGCTTGATCGACAGCCCGCCAGCGTCGAAGCACACGCCCTTGCCGACGAACGCGACCGGTTGGGCGTCCCCCGCCCCGCGCCATTCCATGATGACGAGTTGGCTTTCAAAGCTCGAGCCTTGGCCCACGCCCAATAGGGCGCCCATGCCCAGCTCGCGCATTTCCGCCTCGCCAAGCACTTTGATCTCCAAGCCCAACGCCGCGAGGCCTTGGAGCCGACCGGAGAACTCTTCAGGGTGCAGAATATTGGCGGGCTCTGCGACGAGTTCCCGCGCGAAGCTCACACCTTCGGCGCGCGCAGCCTCCGCGGTCCAGGCGTCTTCCGCCGCAGCCGGGTCGTCGCACGCGATAATGACTTCGGTCAAAGACGCCGAGCGCTCCGGCTTCAACCGCTTGCGGTATTTGTCGAACCGCCAGGCGGCGAGCCGTGCGGCCAGCCCGGCGCGCGCAATCGTCGCCGCCGGCAAGCCCAGCCCGTCAAGCCGCAGCTCCAATCGCTCCGCGCCGCTTTCCACCAACCGGCGCACGACGCTCGCCGCGCAAGTCTCCACCGCTAGGGGATCAATCGATGTCGCCGGACCCAGGCCCGCGAGCACGACGCGCCCGGCCTCCAAACCCGCGGGCGCGAGCACGTCGACCACTTGGCCAGCCGCGCCCTTAACGCGCTGGGCTTTGAGCGCACGGCTCAGCGCGCCCTGGGTCTGGACGTCGAGCGCCTGAGCGGCGGCGGACAACTCTTTACCATCGAAAATCGGCGCGGCGAGCGCGTCAACCGAAGCGCCGGGGGATGCAAATCGCACATGCATGGGCGGGAACGTCCTATCGCAACCAGAGTATACCAAGGGGGCGAGGCGAGGTGCGGTCGCCTTCGCGTCGCCTCAGTGGTAACGGAAGGTGAGCCGGGTTAGAAGCCCGAAACGCGTTTTAACGACCTTGGAGGGCGTCGAGCCGAACACGATGACGAAAATTCAGAGGTATGTTCAGGCGCAATTGACCGCGCCGCTTCTGGCCGCGTTGGGTGCGTTGGCCGCTTTGGCTTTGTTGGTGCAATCGCTCGCCACGCTCGACATCGTCATCGACGCGCGCGGCGAGGTTTGGGCTTTGGTTTGGGTCACCCTGGCGGCCGCGCCGCTTTTGGTCGCCATGGTGTTGCCCATCGCCGGTGTCGCGGCGACGCTTTACGCTGCAACCCGGCTTCAGGCGGACAGCGAGTTGACCGTCGCCTCCGCCTCCGGGCTCAGCCGGTGGGCCCTGCTCGAGCCGTTTTTGCGCGTCGCGCTCTGGGCGGCGGTGGCCAATCTCGCGCTCAATCTCTTTATTCAGCCCGCCGCGCATCGTCATATGCGCGAGGTGGTGCATACAATCCGCTCAGACCTGACGGCGGCGTTCTTGTCGCCTGGTGACTTCTCGACCATCGCCCCGGGGGTCACCTTTTACGCGCGCAAGGCGGATGCGGCGCGGACCTTGACTGACATCCTGCTGGAGGATCGCCGCGCGGAGGCGGAAACCACGCTTTATCTCGCCGAAACCGCCCGTTTCGCCCCCGGACCCGCTGGGCCGCGGCTCCTCTTGTCCTCGGGGTCGGTGCAAACCCAGACCGCGGAGGGGGCGAACTCGATCTTGGCCTTTGACCAGTACGCGCTCGACCTAGCGGATTTCACCCAGCAACTCGACGATTTTGTCTACAAACCCTCGGATCGCTATTTGCCGGAATTATTGTTTCCCGACGATCGGCATTATTGGAACCAAAACCACCGGGGCCGTTTACTCGCCGAAGGCCATTATCGGCTGAGCGCGCCGCTGTATGTCATTGCGCTGATCTGGATCGCTGCGTTAGCGGTGTTGGCCGCGGAACCGTCGCGCACCGGACATCCCCGCCGGGTGATCGCCGCAGTGGCGGTCGCCCTGGTGGTGCGCCTGACCGGGTTCGCCCTACAATCGGCCAGCGCGGACACACCCGCGCTCAACGTCCTGCAATATGCTTGGCCGTTATCGGTGATCGCCGCCTGCGCGGTGCTGAGCCAGCGCTCAGGCCGTCGCCGCGCCCCGAGCGCTGGCGCGCTGGAGCCGGCGGCCGGCGCGTTAGAGCCCGCTTAGCCCCATGTTGACGCCGACTTTAACCCTTTACGTGATGGGTGCGGCGTTGCGCGGGGTGGCGGTGTCGGCTTTGGTGCTGCTCAGCGTTGTGTGGCTTCTCGATTTCGTGGAACTGACGCGGGCCATTGGCGCACGGATCGAGGTGTCGTTCTGGAGCTTGGCGTATTTGTCGCTCTTGCATGCGCCGGCTTTGGCGGTGCGGGTCTGCCCGTTCATCGTTCTGTTCGGCATGATGGGCGCGTTGCACCAGCTCAATCGCCGCTCGGAACTCATTGTCATGCGGGCTGCGGGCGTTTCCGCCTGGCGCTTTCTTGGCCCCTCTCTTTTGACCGCCGCCGTGGTTGGCGCGCTCGCCGCCGCACTGCTCGACCCCCTCGCCGCCCGCTTGCAGGCGCATTACGAGGTCGTCCGCGCGCGCCTTGTCGCGCCAACCCAAACCAGCGCGCCCCCGCGGGTTTGGCTGCGCGAAGTCGCCACCGATCGCCAGGCGGTGATCAGCGGGGTCCGCGCGAACGACGACCCCAATGCGTTGGTCGATGCGACCATCCTGGTGTCTCTCCGCACGCCGGAGGGCGATTTGACCTTCGACCGGCGGTTCGATGCCGATCGCGCGGTCATGGAGAACGGGTATTGGCGGCTTCTGGCTGTGCGTGAGACCTTAGCCTCAGGCGCGACGCGCCAGCGTGATCAGATGATCGAGACCACTGTGTTAACCCGCGCGGAATTCGCCGATCCCACGCCGCCCGCGGACGCCTTGTCGTTTTGGGCCCTGCGCGGGGCGGCTGAGCGCACGCGCCGCGCCGGATACGCCGCCCAACGCTATGTTCTGAAATGGCATCGATTGGCGGCGCTGCCCGTGACGCTCGCCGCCATGGCGGCCCTCGCCGCGTCGGTGTCGATCCGAACGATCCGTTCGGGCGGAACCGCGAGGCTCGTGGGGTGGGGCGTCTGCGCCGGCTTCGGCGTTTATTTCTTTGACAGTGTGTTATCCGCGCTCGGCGCAAGCGGCGTGCTCCCCGCGCCGCTCCCCGCCTGGTTGACCCCGCAGGGGGCGCTGCTCCCGGGGTTAGGCGCGTTCGCTGTGGTGGAAGACGGCTGAGCCGAGCAGGATGCGACCGAACGCGGCGACGCTACGCTTTGGCGATCACGGACTTGCGAGTTAAGCTCCGCTTTAGAATAAGAGCGGTGTGATCGCTCTGTGAGTCTGGGGATCGTCATGACTAATCCGGATGCGGCGGGGCTCGGCTCGCGCGTTTGCGCGGGCGTCCGCGTCATCCTGCTGGCGCTTCTGGGCTTGAGCGCGCCGCTCAGCGTCGCTCAAGACGCCGACGAGGGCTCAGTTTTCGAAGCCGGGAAAATCTATCTCGAGGCTGACGACGTCTTCGAATTGCAAGACCCGCCGCGGCTGGTGGCGCAGGGGTCAGTGGTCGGGCGCTATGAAAACCGGGTCCTGCGCGCAAATGAGCTGATCTATTTCACCGAGACCGATCGGGTTGTCGCGCGCGGCGATGTGGAGATCATCGAGCCCGACGGCGATGTGGTTTACGCCGAAGAGGCGGAGTTTGACGGAGACTTCAACAATGGCGTGGTCAAACAGTTTTCCGCCCGATTGGCCAATGACGCCGCGTTAGGCGCCGCGATCAGCGTGCGCCGCGAAGGCCGGGTCAATGAATACCGGCGCGGGTTCTATACGGCTTGTAAGCTTTGCAAGCGCCCGCTTTGGCAAATCAAAGCGCGCCGCGTTATTCAAAACGAGGAAGATCAAACAGTTTATTATCAGGACGCCCGATTAGAGGTCAAAGGCGTACCGATTTTTTATACGCCATTTTTCTTTCATCCCGATCCCCAGGCGACGCGCCGGTCAGGCTTGCTTGCGCCCAATGTCGGCGCCTTTGGCGGGGTGGGGTTCTTTTTTGAACAGCCCGTGTTTTTCGCCCTCGACGACCACACCAATTTGACCGTGGCTGCACGGATCAACCAACGCGTCGCTCCCTTGGGACGGTTGAGCTTCCTGCGCCGGTTCCACTCCGGGGTGGTGCAGTGGGACGCCTCAATCACCCGAGAGACTGAGTTCACCAATGAAGGCGAACCCTTCGGACCCGAGCAAGTTCGGTTTAACTCTTTCGCCTCGGGACGGTTTCGCATCGCGGACGACTGGATTTGGGGGTTTGGTCACGAACGGCTCAGCGATGATCTGTTCTTGCGCCGTAATGGCTTACGCGACGACCCGCGCCGGCGCGGGCCTCTGCCGCCCGACCGTACGCGCTTGATCAATCAGGTGTATTTGGACGGCCAAGGCGACAATTATTTCGTGCGCCTGCTCAGCGCGAATTTCCAAGGCCTCCGCGCGCTCGACATTGATGACCAAATTCCTCTAGTGACGCCGCTGATCGACGCGCGCGTCGTGTTTGACGACCCTTTCTTCGGGGGGCGGTTCGAATTGCTGGGCTCTTCGGCCGTTCTGACCCGCATCGACGGGGTGGACAGCGCCCGCGCCACCGCCGGCGCGAGTTGGCGTCGGCGCATGGTGTTGCCCTTGGGCATTGAAACTACAGCCTTCGCCGACGGTCGGGTGGATTTTTTCGCGCTCGATGATCTGAACGCCGCCGTGGACGTGGACCCAACCACGTTTGACCCCCTTGACGACGACGAGCGGCTCGCGCGGGTGCTGGGCACTTTCGGGCTCGAGGTCCGGTGGCCGTTCGCACGCTTTGGCGAACGCGTGAATTGGATCGTCGAGCCCATCATTCAGGCGGCCTATTCGCCGCGCGGCGGATCGGATGACAGCATCCCAAATGAAGACAGCCTTTTGGTGGAGTTCGACGAATTCAACTTGTTCGAGGTCAACCGCTTCGCCGGTTTTGACCGGTTCGAGGAGGGCTTCCGCGCCAATGTGGGCGGACGGATCACCGCGAATTGGGGACGCGAAGGCCAGGCCGTGGCCCAGTTCGGCCAGGTCTATCGCGCCCAAGAGGACGCCGAACTGGCCGCAGCCACGGTCGGCTTTGACGGTAATTTTTCGGACTTCGTCTTAGGCCTCCAAATACAACCCAATAATAATATCCGCTTCGGTGCACGTACACAGTTTAATGATGAAACTTTAGCGCGCGAGCGGACCGTTTTGACGAGTGATTTATCGGCTGGAAGGTTCAGCTTATTTACGGAATACGCGTTTTTTGCGACTCCTTTGCCCACCGACCGACCAAATGAAGCGCTAAACTGGTCATTACTTAGCGACATCACCGATCAGATCTCGGTGGGATACGCTGGCCAGTTCGACATCGAGGCAAACGATCTTCGCCGTCAGCGTGCAGTGTTGCGTTATGAAAACTGTTGCGTGACTTTGCTGTTCAATGTCAACCTCGACCGTACGTTTGATCGATCCCAAGGCCCGACCGAAGCCTTTGGCTTTCGCTTGAACCTGCGGACGCTTGGCGGGATTGGCGGCTGATCAACATTCTCTGCAATCCGCAGATTTTGACGAATTGCGTCTTTCCGCGCGCACGGTATCTTGTTGTCGACAAGATCGCGTCGGCGGATCGCTTGACCGCTAGCGAACGCATTGTTTTTTAGGGAGCCCGATGTTCCGATGGCGACGCTTTATCCTTCGCTCCGCGCCGCGGCGATCGCTCTGCTCGCCGGAGCCTTCACGCCCGCGCTGTCCGCCCAGCAACTGACCCCGACGGAGGACTCCGACGCAGAGTATATCGAGGGCATTGTTGCGTTGGTGAATGACGAGGTGGTCTCCACCTATGACGTCCGCCAGCGCATGCTGCTGATCTTGAACACGACCGGTGTGCGACCGACCGATGAGGTCCTTCCCCAGGTTCAGTCCCAAGCTGTGCGCACGCTCGTCGACGAACGGCTCCAACTCCAAGAAGCCGCGAAATTCGAGATCGAGGTGACCGACGAAGAAGTCAAAGGCGCGTTACAGAACATTTCCGGCGGACAGATTTCTATTGAGCAAATGGCCGAGCAGTTCGCACGCGGCGGTGTGGGTATGGAGACTTTAGAGAACCAAGTCCGCGCCGACGTCGCTTGGCGGATTTTGGTTAATGGTCGGTTTGGCTCAAGCGTTCGGATCTCGGACAACCAGGTTGAGCAGCAAATGGCGCGGATGGAGGACAGCCTAACAAAGCCGCGTTACTTGATTTCTGAAATCTATTTGGAAACGCCATTAGGCGTCGACGAAGCCACAATTCGGCAAACCGCCAACACGATTTTGGAATTGTTGCGCCAAGGTCGACCGTTTCCACAAGTTGCGCGCAGCTTCTCCAAATCCGCCACCGCGCGCACGGGCGGGGATCGCGGCTGGGTGTCCACCGATGATCTTCGCCCGGAACTCGCCCGCGCGGTGGAGCAATTGGATGTGGGCCAAGTCTCTGTGCCGATCCGATCCGCGGGCGGTTATTACTTGATCGCCTTGCGCAACAAGACCGAGGCGGCCGAAAACGTCGTTGTGTCCCTGAAGCAGCTGATTCTACCGTTTAGCCCCGGTGAAAGCTCAGATGAGACCGAAAACCGGTTAAGCGCTGCGGTTCAAAACGCGCGCGGTTGTGAGACGGTGGAGACCGTTCGCGATGCGGAGCCAGGCATTCTGATCAATGAATTGCCGTCGGTGCGCATCGCCGATCTCGCCTCACCGTTTCGCGAGACCGCCGCCGTTATGGCGCCGGGCCAAATGAGCCCGACCATGACCACCCAGGCCGGTCCCGCCGTGTTAATGATCTGCGAACGCAGTTTCGAAAACGTCGCGACGGTCCTGCCTAAGCCAGACGATATCGAAGACGAGTTGGTGTCGAGACAGCTCAACCTGCTCTCGCAACGTTGGTTGCGCGATTTGCGTCGGGACTCGACCGTGGACATTCGCCTCTGATCGCGCCGCTCGCCGTCTCCAGCGGGGATCCCGCGGGCGTCGGCCCGGAAATCGCGCTTAAAGCTTGGGCGGCGCGGCGTACGACCGGCCCTTGCTTTCTCATCGTCGGCGATCCAGCGACGTTCGAGGCTGAGGCGCGCCGTTTAGACCTCCCCCGACCGGCACTGGTCTCCGACCCGGGCGCGGCGGCCGCAGTTTTTCCAACGGCTCCGGCGCTTTTACCCCAAGCTTGCGCCGCGGCGGTTCGCCCTGGAACACCCGACCCTGCCAACGCTCCCGCGGTGGTGAAGGCGATCTCCAGGGCCGTTGATCTGACGCTGCGCGGGGAGACCGCGGGCGTTGTGACCGCGCCGATTTCAAAATCGGTACTGTACCAAGACGGCTTCGCATTTCCAGGACACACCGAATACCTCGCCGAGCTCTGCAAGGACGCGGCCGGTTGGCCGGACCCGCGCGGGCCGGTCATGATGCTGACCGCATCGGGCCTAAGGGTAGCTTTGGTCACCATCCATACACCGTTGGCCTTGGCGCCCGCGCTCGTGACCCCGGATCGGGTGGAGCGTGTGATCCGGGTAACCGCTGATGCGCTCACCCGCGATTTCGGCGTCACAGCGCCGCGGCTCGCGCTTTGCGGGCTCAATCCCCACGCCGGCGAGGACGGGGCGCTGGGATCTGAGGAACGTGAGGTGCTGAATCCCCTCGCCGAGCGGTTGCGCACGGACGGCGTCCAAATCTCTGACGCCCTGCCGGCGGACACCCTGTTCCACGCGGAAGCGCGCGCCGGCTATGACGCCGCGATCGCCATGTATCACGACCAAGGCCTGATCCCGGTCAAAACCCTGGATTTTTGGGCCGGGGTGAACGTCACCCTCGGGCTGCCGATCGTGCGAACCTCGCCCGATCACGGCACCGGTTTTGACATCGCGGGCCGCGGGATTGCGCGCGCGGACAGTCTGATCGCAGCCCTCGACTTGGCTGCTGTCATGGCGCGCGCCAGAGCCCGCCATGAGCCTTGACGCGCTGCCGCCGCTGCGCGAGGTGACGGCCGCTTTCGGTCTAGAGGCGCGAAAGCGATTTGGGCAGCATTATCTTTTCGATCTCAATCTAACGGCGAAGATCGCGCGCTTGGGCGGAGATCTCACGGGCATGGCGGTGATCGAGGTGGGACCAGGCCCAGGGGGGCTGACCCGCGCGCTCGCCGCCGCCGGCGCGGATCCGCTCATCGCAATTGAGGCGGACACCCGCTTCGCGCCCGCGCTCGAGGCCATCGCCGCCGCAGCCGCGCCGGGGGCTGTGACGCCCGTTTTCGCCGACGCGTTGAGCATTGACGAGCCGGCGCTTCTCGCCCGGTACGCGTCCAACCGCCCCGCCGCGGTGATCGCCAATTTGCCCTACAATGTGGGCACCGCCCTATTGATCAAATGGCTGACGGCGCAACCGGTATGGTGGTCGCGCCTGGTGCTGATGTTTCAGAAAGAGGTCGCCCAGCGCATCGTCGCCGAACCCGGAAGCCCCGCCTATGGGCGCTTGGCGGTGTTGCGCGCGGCGACCGCATTGGCCCGGTGGGGACTGGACGCCCCCGCACGCGCCTTCACCCCGCCGCCCAAGGTGGACAGCGCGGTCGTGGTTCTGGAACCCCGGGCGCAGTTCGACGCGCTTGAGCCGCTGGCGCGGGTCACCGAAGCCGCCTTTGGCCAGCGCCGAAAAATGCTGCGCGCCAGCTTGAAAGGGCTCGCCGGCGCGAAAGGCTTGGAGGCGGAGGCCTGGATTACAGCGGCCGGCTTGCGGCCAGACCAGCGGCCCGAAACCGTACCGCCCGAGGGCTTCTTTGCGCTGACACGAGCGTGGTTGTCCGCGTAGAGCGTTTTCAGCAAAAGTCTAAGCGGTTTTGCTGAAAACGCTCTAGCCGCGCGCGCGGGGCGTCAAATCACCGATGAAATCGGTGAGCCAGGGTTGGCGAAACCGCCTGAGCCGCTCCGCGCGCAGAATCGCGTCGAGACGACCCGCGCAGACGTCCACATCGTCATTGACGAGCACATAATCGTATTCCAGCCAGTGGGTGATTTCCTCGGCCGCCCCCGCAAGGCGTCGCGCGATCACTGCATCGCTATCTTGGGCGCGTTGACGCAAGCGCTGCTCAAGCTCAGCCATCGAGGGTGGCAAGATAAACACACTCACCACATCCCGGTCGCTGTGTTGGAGCAATTGCTGGGCGCCCTGCCAGTCTATATCCAGCAAGACATCCTTACCGTCCGCCAAAATATCCAAGACCGCTTGCTTGGGCGTGCCGTAAAAATTGCCGTGAACCTGGGCGTATTCGTAAAACCATCCCTGGGCGCGGCGTTGTTCAAACGCCTCTTTGGAGAGGAAATAGTAGTGCACGCCATGTTCTTCGCCCGGTCGTTTTGTCCGGGTCGTCGCGGAGACCGACAAGGTCAAATCCGGGTGCTGGGCGCGCAAACGATTGGACAGTGTCGTCTTGCCCGCACCCGACGGGCTGGAGATGACGAACAACAAACCTCGACGGTGTTGCGCCTGGCTCACGGACTACTCCACGTTTTGCGCTTGCTCGCGGAACTGATCCACAAGGGCTTTGAGCGCCAGCCCTTGCTCGGTCAGCGCCGGATCGGCGGACTTGGCGCACAGCGTGTTGGCTTCGCGGTTGAACTCTTGGGCCAGAAAGTCGAGCTTGCGGCCCACCGGGCCCTCGCCGGCCAGCAAAGCCCGGGCGGACGTGATGTGAGCGCTGAGCCGGTCAAGCTCTTCGCGAACATCGGCTTTGACCGCCAGCACCGCCGCCTCTTGGGCCAAGCGATCCTCAGCAATCCCTTCTGCGATCAGCGCGTCGAGTTTGATCTTCAGCCGGTCGCGCAGAACAGCAGCCTGTGCACCCGCGGTCTCCCCGGCCAAGCGCACCCGATCGGCGATCTCGGTCAAGATCGCATGGAATACCTCGCCCAGCGCCTGGCCTTCCGCGGCGCGGTTCTGCGCTAAATCCTCTAGCGCGGCGTCCGCATCCTGCAACATTACGGCGTCAAGGGCGGCCAGCGCGTCGTCATCGTCCAGCGCCGGACCAGCGCTTTGCCGGATGACGCCTTTGAGCGCCTACAGCCCCTCCGCCCGGGGGGTGACCGCCAGGCCGGCGTCCACCAGCGGCCGCACCGCTTCGGCGTAGCGGATCAGCAGCGCCTCATCGATAGCGACGCCCGCCTCGTCCTCGCGCCGTTCAACCTGCAGATTAAGTTGGATCGAACCGCGCGAGAACCGGCTTTGCAGCTTGGCGCGCACCAGGGGATCGAAGCGGTCAAAGCCCGAGGGCACGCGCACCCGAAGGTCTAACCCGCGGCCATTGACGCTGCGCGCCTCCCAACTCCAGGCCAGCCCCTCCGCGACACCCGCCGCGCGACCGAACCCCGTCATGCCCACCAGCGCCATGCCCGCCTCCTCGACTCATCCGCGAGCCGTTCAATCTACGTGTCACGCCGACGCCCACAAAGGCGGATTCCGGCGCCGCGCGCAAACCTCAAAGCGATCGCTTCAGTCCCGTTTGACCGGAAGATGGACAATGACCCAGAGCCCAGGATGACGCGGACGTCGCGCCAGAGCCGGCGCGTTTAGCGCTCGGATAAGCGGTCCTCGGCCATTTCAGCGATCCAACCGGAACGGCTTCGTCCGGCGGTTTTGGCGGCGCGATCAATGCGGGCCAGAAGACCCTCGTGGATCGTGACGCTTATCCGCTTCGCGCGACCTTTAGGCGTATAGTCAAACCAGATCATCCGAGCGCCGGCTGCACTTTCAGCCAATCCGGCCTCCAGGGCCGCATCGTTGGGGGGCGCGTCTAAGTCGAAATCCGATAAGTCCTCGACCGTCTCTAAAACATCGCGCATAGCGGTGGCCAACCCAAAGAAAGTGTCCGCGCCCACGACCCCTCCGGAAACACCGGGAATAAAGCCGGTCCAAGCGTCATCGGTCGGGCTATATTCCGCAATGATTGGGTAAAGCGCCATTCTCGACCTCCTACGTTGTGAGATGATCTAAATCTGGAGCCGCCTTCCGGATGCAATCCCGCAAAAGGCCCGGTGGAAGATCGCGGCGCGGATGGGGAACCGTGATGATGTTTCGGTGTCCAGGTTTTTTGAAATGATGGTGGGAGCCCTTCGCCCGCACCAACGTCCATCCTGCCGCTTGTAATGCTTTCATCAGTTCGCCCGACCCCATAACCGATCCTTAGCGCGCTTTGTCGCGCCGAACGTGCGGCCAATATTATACATATAAAATATGGATGTCAGTCGTTTCGGCGTTGATTTGTCCAGATGGCCCGTCAACGCGTCACCGCCGAGCGCGCTCGATCCGCCGCCAAGCCGCCACATTGCGATTATGCTCGCGCAAAGTGGCCGCGAATGCGTGCCCGCCCGTGCCGTCGGCGACGAAAAACAGATAAGCGCTGTCAGGCGGGTTGAGCACGGCCGCGATGGCGTCCCGGCCTGGATTGGCGATCGGCGTCGGGGGGAGTCCGTCGATGTGGTAGGTGTTGTAGGCCGTTACACGATCGAGTTCGGATCGGCGAATGCCGCGGCCTAAAGGTTCGCCCTGGGTCAGGCCGTAAATGATGGTCGGATCGCTTTCCAAGCGCATGCCGCGCTTGAGCCGATTGACGAACACGGAGGCCACGAGTGGGCGCTCCGCAGCCAGCCCCGTCTCTTTCTCAACGATGGAGGCGAGGATAATCGCCTCCTGCGGGGTCTCAAAGGGCAGGTCCGGCGCGCGCTTCGGCCAAAGCTCAGCGATCAACGCGTCCTGGGCGGCGACCATGCGGTCAACCAGCGCCTGACGCTCCGTCCCCCGGGTGACGCGATAGGTGTCCGGCAAAAGCGCGCCTTCCGCGGGGGGCGCCTCAACCGTTCCGCGCAAGATTTCGGTCTCAGCGTCAAGCCGGCGAATGATCTGCGCGCTCGTCAGCCCCTCGGGCAAGGTAATGGGGTAATCCACCACTTGGCCCGCGCGGATCAGCGCGTAAAGGCTTTGTAGGCTCGCTTGGGCGGGGACACGGAACTCCCCCGCTTTCAGGTCCGCCGCGCCACCGTCGTAAAGCGCATAGGCGCGGAACAGACGCTGATCGCGCACCAAGCCTTCGGTTTCGAGCTGGGCGGCGATGGCGCCGGTGCCGGAGCCCAGCGCCAGGGTGAACACGCGGTCGTCCTCGAAAGGTCCGGGGCGGGTGATTTCGTGTTGGAACCACAGCCAACCGCCCCAAGCGCCGCTCGCCGCCAGCAGGCCCAGCAAGCCCGCGACCGCAACCATCACCGCAAAGGGCTTCAATCCCGACCGGGGCTTGGCGCGAGCCTTCGCAGCGTCAGGCTTGGCGCGGCTCACGCGTTGGTGAAAATGATCGACGCGTTCGTGCCGCCAAAACCGAAGGAGTTGGACAGCGTCGCGCGGATCGGTCGGCGCACCGCTTCATGGGGCGCCAGATTGATCGCGGTCTCCACCGAAGGCGTGTCCAGATTAAGGGTTGGCGGCGCCACCCCATCACGCATGGCGAGCACGCAGAACGCCGCCTCCACCGCCCCCGCAGCGCCGAGCAAATGCCCAATCGCCGACTTCGTGGAGGACATGACCAAATCGCCCGCCGCATTGGCGAACAAACGCTCCACCGCGCCCAACTCGATCTCGTCGCCCAAGGGCGTGGAGGTGCCGTGCGCGTTCACATAATCAATGTCCGAGGGCAGAAGATCGGCGTCTTTGAGCGCCGCCTGCATGGAGCGGAACCCGCCATCACCATCCTCCGACGGCGCCGTGATATGATAGGCGTCCCCCGACAGCCCATAGCCCGAGACATAGGCGTAGATTTTCGCGCCGCGCGCTTTGGCGTGGGCTTCGGTCTCCAACACCATAACGCCGGCGCCCTCACCCATCACAAAACCGTCGCGGTCTTTATCATAGGGCCGCGAGGCGGTTTGCGGGGCGTCATTGAAGTGGGTCGACAAGGCTTTGCAGCCCAAGAATGACGCGATGCCGAGCCGGCAAATCGCCGCCTCTGCGCCGCCGGCCACCATGACATCGGCGTCCCCCCGCTCGATCAGCCGCGCCGCGTCGCCAATCGCGTGCGCGCCGGTGGAGCAAGCGGTGACAACCGAATGGTTCGGCCCTTTGAAGCCATGGCGGAGCTGCACGTGCCCCGAGGCTAGATTGATCAGCATGGACGGGATCACGAAGGGTCCGATCCGACGCGGCCCCTTCTCATGCAGATCAATCGAGGCGTTATACATGGACTGCAGCCCGCCAATGCCCGAGCCGATCAGCACGCCCGTGCGCTTCTTCGCCTCTTCATCGTCGGGCCGCCAATCGGCATCCGCGATTGCTTCGTCCGCTGCCGCGATCGCAAACAGGATGAACTCATCCACGCGCCGGCGATCGCGGGCGGAGAGCACCGCGTCCGCGTCGAACGCGGCGGGATCATCGGCCGAGCCGCCGCCTTTGCCGTCCTTACGCGGGGTCAACCCGGCGTAACGGCACGCCATATCGTCCACATCGAAGGTGTCGATCGGGCCGATACCGGATCGACCTGCGATCAAACGCTCCCAACTCGCCTCAACGCCGTGAGCGAGCGGTGTGACCAGCCCGAGGCCGGTGACGACGACGCGACGGTCCGAACCCGGTGTTGCCAAGGCGTGCTCCCTAGCTGGCCTGGTCTTTGATAAAGCCCACGGCGTCGCCGACGGTCTGGATCGTTTCCGCCGCATCGTCGGGGATTTCGATGTCAAACTCTTCTTCGAACGCCATCACGAGTTCGACATTGTCCAGGCTGTCCGCGCCGAGATCGTCAATGAAGCTCGCCTTCTCAGTCACCTTGTCGGCTTCGACGCCCAAGTGTTCGACGACAATCTTTTTCACACGCTCGAATACATCCGACATTGGCGACCCCGTTTATCTGTTTCGTGCTTAAACGTTGGAGATTTTACAGTCTGATCAAGGCGTTGAACCGATCTATCGCCGAGCTGACCGCAATCGAGCGCGGCTGTTAGCATGTTTCTTTTTCCAAGGCCAGCGCGCCCGCCGAGCCTGTAGCGGCTTAGATCATCGCCATCCCGCCATTCACGTGCAAGGTCTGTCCGGTGACGTATCCGCCAGCGGCGCTGGCGAGATAAACCACCGCGCCGGCCACATCAGCCCCCTCGCCCAAACGGCCCGCCGGCACGTTAGCGAGAATCGCCTCTTTTTGGTCGGCGTTCAGCGCATCGGTCATGGGCGAGGCGATGAAGCCCGGCGCGACGCAATTCGCCGTCACCCCACGTGACGCGGCCTCCTGGGCGAGCGCTTTGGTAAACCCAATCATGCCCGCTTTGGAGGCGGCGTAATTGGTTTGGCCGGGATTGCCGGTAACCCCGACGACCGAGGTTATGCCGATGATCCGGCCAAAGCGCTGTTTCATCATGGGCTTGAGGGCGGCCCGGCACAGCCGGAAATGCGCCTCCAGATTGACGGTGAGCACCCGCGACCAGTCCTCGTCCTTCATGCGGAGCAAAAGCCCGTCTTTTGTAATCCCAGCGTTGGAGACCAGAATATCGATCCCGCCCAACGCCTCAACCGTGCGCGGGACAAGGGCGTCGACGGCGGCGGCGTCTGAGAGGTCGCACGCCAGCGCGACCGGCGCGCCGCCCAATGCGGTGACCAAGGTGTCGAGTTTTTCCGCGCGCGTGCCTGAGACCGCCAATTGGGCGCCTTGCGCGATCAGCGCCTGAGCGATCGCGCCGCCCAAACCACCCGTCGCCCCGGTGACCAGCGCGCGCTTGCCGGTGAGATCAAACATTGCCGTAAGCGCCTTCACGCGCGGCTTTGACGAACGCCTCCAGATCCTCCGGCGTGTTCAACGCCAAGCCCTTGGCGTCCGGCGCGGTGCGTTTGAGCATTTGGGTGAGCACCTTACCCGCGCCGCACTCCACGAAAAGGTCCACCCCGGCCTCAACCATATGGTTGACGCTTTCGCGCCAGCGCACCGTGCCGGTGACTTGATCCACCAAGTGTGTGCGAATCGTCTCCGGGTCGGTGACGACCCGGGCGCTGACATTGGTGACGAGCGGGACCTTCGGCTCGAGGATATCCACATTAGACAGCGCTTCATGCATCTCCACCGCAGCGGGCGCCATAAGCGCGCAATGAAACGGTGCGCTGACCGGAAGCAACACGGCCTTTTTCACGCCCAGCGCTTTCGCCGCCGCAATGGCTTTCTCCACCGCCGCCTTATGCCCAGAGATGACGATCTGTCCGGGCGCGTTGTCATTGGCGATGGCGATGTCGCCCGCATCCGCGCCCTGGGCGATCGCTTCGGCGGCGTCTTCCCCGCTCGCGCCCAGAAGGGCGGCCATGGCCCCCTCACCCACCGGCACGGCGGCTTGCATGGCCAGCCAGCGGCGTTTGAGCAAGCGCGCGGCGTCTTCAAGGCTCAGCGCGCCTGCGGCGGCGAGCGCGGAGTACTCCCCCAGACTGTGACCGGCCACATACCGGGCGGAGTCCACGCAGAGCTCGAATTCGTCCTCCAACACCCGGATCACCGCCAAGCTCGCCGCCATCAGCGCGGGCTGGGCGTTCTCGGTCAGGGTGAGGGTCTCCATCGGGCCCTCGCGCATCAGCGCGGAGAGGTCTTGCTCCAACGCCGCGTCCACGCGGTCGAACACTTTGCGCGCGGCGGGAAACGCATCGGCTAAGCTCGCGCCCATGCCGACGGCCTGGCTGCCCTGGCCCGGAAAGACGAACACAAATCCCATGGCGTCCTCGCATCGCTCACGACCCGGCCGCGGGACCGCGCGGGTCGGTTTTGTCGCAAGACTGTTACGCCGCGCATGGCTTGTTCGACAACCATCTTGGCGCCGGGATGGATTTGGCTATATTGCCGCGTTTCCGGCTGCGGTCCTGCCTCGATGTCGAGGGTCCAGGGTCCGACGCGGGCGCCAACACCCTCCGCTTCGCGTGCGCGCCGCGGCCATAAGCGGAGCGGAGTTATGCCGTTTTACGAACACGTGCTCATTGCGCGCCAAGACGTTTCCTCCCAACAGGTTGAGGCGCTCACCGACACCCTGCGCGAGCTAATCGAAGGCCAAGGCGGGAAAGTCGTGAAAACCGAATATTGGGGCCTGCGCAATCTCTCGTACCGGATCAAAAAGAACCGGAAGGGTCATTATGCGCTCATGGGGCTGGACGCGGCGCCTGAAGCGATCACCGAACTGGAGCGGCAATTACGCATCCACGAGGATGTTCTGCGATACATGACCATCAAGGTCGACGCCATCGACGAAGGCGTCTCCCCGATCTTGGCCAAAAAAGACGAGCGCCGTCGTCGCGATGGCGCGGATGGCCGCAGAGACCGCGATGGCGTTCGGGATCGCGAAGCCTCCGGAGGCGGTGGCCGGGACCGCGAAGCCGGCGGTCGAGACGATCGGTGTTAATCAGACAGAGCGAGCAAGCCCATGAAAATGAATATCTCCAACTTGCCCGCGCGCCGCCCGTTCGGCCGCCGGCGCAAAGTCTGTCCGTTCTCCGGCGCCAAAGCGCCGAAGATCGACTATAAGGATCCAAAATTGCTGCAGCGCTATATGTCCGAGCGCGGCAAAATCGTGCCCGCGCGCATCACAGCCGTGTCCGCGCGTAAGCAACGCGAACTCGCCCGCGCGATCAAGCGCGCGCGGATGCTCGCGCTCTTGCCCTTCGCTGTTCAATAGGAGCTCGACCGATGGACGTGATCTTATTGGAGCGGGTGGAAAATTTGGGCGCCATGGGGGATGTGGTGAAAGTCCGCCCGGGTTTTGCGCGCAATTTCCTTCTCCCGCAGAACAAAGCCCTGCGCGCGACAGACGCGAACAAAGCGCGCTTCGAACGCGAACGCGCCGCCTTAGAAAAACTGAATGCTGAACGACGTGCGGACGCCCAAAGCGCGGCGGAAGGCCTCGAAGGGCGCTCGGTGACCCTCATCCGGCAAGCCGGTGAGTCGGGTCAGCTCTATGGCTCGGTCACCTCGCGCGACATTGCCGAAGCGCTGTCCGAGGACGGCCAAGCTGTGCGCCGCGACCAGGTCAAACTCGACACGCCGATTAAGGCCTTGGGCCTGCATTCGGTTCGGGTCCGCCTGCACGCCGAGGTCAGCGTGGAGGTTTCCGTCAACATCGCGCGGACCGAGGACGAAGCCGAGCGGCAATTGCGCGGCGAAGACGTCATTCAAACCCAGCTCGACGAAGACCGGGCTATGGCCGAAACCCAAGCCGCGGAACTGCTCGAGGCGGCGGCGGAAGCTGAGGCCGAAGCCGGTGGACCAACGCCTAAGGACGCAGACGCGGCCTAATTTTTGGTCTTGACACTGTTATGACAGCCCGATTCCGCGTGGTTGGATTATCCACAAAATCTTGTACTTGACCTCGGGGTTTTAGGCCCCGGGGTCTATATTTCGCCGTCATCGAAGAGTAACACAGGGCCCATGGCCCATGACGGTGACCCCCGCTCGCCTTCGGCAGAGCCCGCGCATACGCCCCCTCACAGCCTGGAGGCTGAGCAGGCGCTGATCGGCGCGATTTTGTTTGACAATGAAGTGGTCCACCGGATTTCGGACTACCTCAAACCGGACCATTTCTACGATCCGGTCCATCAACGGCTCTACGAAACGACCACCGGATTGGTCCAGCGCGGCGGCCTGGCGGACGCGGTGACCCTCGCCGCGCGCATGGCTTCCGACCCCGGATTGGGGGAGTTGGGCGGGCCGGCTTATCTCGCGGAATTGCTGCGCTTGGCGGCGCCGGCCCCCAGTGCGCCGGAATACGCGCGCCTGGTTTATGATTTCGCGCTACGCCGGCAGTTGATCCGCTTAGGCGAGGATATCGCGCGCAATGCGGGCGACGGCGGCGCGGATGCAAACGCCGGCGCTCAGATCGAAAGCGCGGAACGCGCTTTGTTTAGTTTAGCTGAAAGCGGGTCGAGTTCGAGCGGCTTCGCGCCGTTCAAAGACGCGCTCGCCCAATCCATCACCATGGCGGCGGCGGCTTATGAGCGCGACGGCGGCTTGTCCGGCATTCCCACAAAGTTGGAGCGATTGGACTATAAGCTTGGCGGCCTGCATCCGTCCGATCTGTTGATCCTCGCCGGCCGGCCCTCCATGGGCAAAACCGCGCTCGCCACCAACATCGCGTTCAATGTGGCGCGCGATTATCGCGACGATGTCGTTGACGGCGTGAAGAAGACGGTTTCGGGGGGCGTTGTGGCGTTCTTCTCCCTGGAAATGTCCTCGGAACAACTCGCCACCCGCTTGCTCGCGGATTTCTCGGAAGTTCCGTCTCACAAGATCCGGCGCGGTGAAATCACACCCGAAGAATACGAGCGCATTCGCGATGCGGCGATCGAACTGCAATCGATCCCGCTTTACATTGACGATACGGGCGGTTTGTCCATCGCCGCGTTAGCCGCGCGCGCCCGACGGCTCAAGCGCACGGTGGGGCTGGATTTGGTGGTGGTGGACTACCTCCAACTCGTCACCGGCTCGGGGCAGAAACGCAATGACGGGCGCGTGCAAGAAGTCAGCGAGATCACGCAAAATCTCAAAGCGCTGGCCAAAGACCTCGATGTTCCGGTGATTGCGCTGTCCCAGTTGTCGCGCAAAGTGGAGGAACGCGACGACAAGCGTCCCCAACTCGCCGACTTGCGTGAGTCCGGCTCGATCGAGCAAGACGCTGATGTGGTGATGTTCGTGTTTCGCGAGGCCTATTATCTAGGTCGAACGGAGCCGCGCGAAGGCACCGAAGACCATCTGCAATGGCAAGACCGGATGAACGAGGCCTATGGCAAGGCCGAGGTTATTATCGGGAAGCAACGCCATGGGCCGATCGGCACGGTGAAGCTGGCGTTCAGCGAAGAACTCACCCGCTTCCATAATCTCGACGAAACGGAAAGCTACGCCGGTTACGCTTAAACCCGTCCCTCCCGCGTCGAGCCGTCTTATGCCCGTTTCCTCCGCCTTGGCGTCCTTCGCCGAACCGCGCCTGAGCATCGATTTAGACGCCGTGCGGGCCAATCATCGATTTTTCGCGGGACGGGCTCCGGGCGCGGAGACCGCCGCCGTCGTTAAAGCCGACGCCTATGGCTGCGGGCTAGGCCCGGTTGCGCGCACGTTATTGGCCGAGCGGGTGCGCACGTTTTTCGTTGCCACCCCTTATGAAGGCGCCCAGTTGCGCGAGGTTTTGGGACCACCCGCGGACGGCTGCCGGGTTTATGCGCTCAACGGGTTCTGCCCCGGCGAAGCGCGCGATCTCGCCGCCTGTGGCGTCGCGCCGGTGATCAACACCCTCGAGCAGGCCCGTGAATGGGCTGCGCTCGACGGCGTCCCGCCCGCCCCCGCCTTGCAGATCGACACGGGGCTTAACCGCTTAGGCCTGCCCGCAGACCAAGCCCTGGCGATCGCGAATGACACTGATCTTATGACCCGGCTCAAGCCCGACCTGGTGATGAGCCATTTGGCCTGCGGGTTTGATCCGGACCATCCGATGAACCGGCGCCAGCGCGAGGCGTTTTCCGGCCTCTGCGGCCTTTTTCCTCAGGCGCGCGCGTCCCTCGCCGCGTCCGCCGGGGTGTTACTGGGTCCAGACTACCACTTTGACCTAACCCGCGTGGGCGTGGGGCTTTATGGTGGCGCGCGTCAAACGGACGACACCCCCGCGCTCGCCCCGGTGGTGCGCCTGGAAGCCCCGATCCTGCAAATCCGCGATTTGGAGCCCGGCGACCGGGTCGGATATGGCGCGGACTTCGCGGCCCAATCGCCGATGCGCGCCGCGGTGCTCAGTGTGGGCTATGCGGACGGCGTCTTGCGCGCGCTGGGCGGCAAAGGGTATGCAGCTTTTGGGAGTCACCAACTACCCGTGCTTGGACGCGTTTCCATGGATCTTCTGACAATCGATGTGACCGCCGCCGGAGCGGATGCGGCGCCGGGCGCGTTCGTCACCGTCTTAGGCGGACCGATCGACCTGGATGATCAAGCCCGGCACGCGGGGACGATCGGGTATGAGCTGTTGGTGCGGCTCGGCCCGCGGCTCCGGCGTGAATGGCGAGGCGGGGCGGCGCAATGATCAATCCGTTTCAGTCTATCGGTGCGACGGTGCTGACCTTATTTCGCGCGTCTGGCGCCTTAGGCGTGTTCTGCGCGCGCGCGATCGCCAGCGTCTTCAGCCCGCCCTGGTATCTGGGCCAGTTGGGCCGTCAGCTGGTCCGCATGGGCTTCTTATCCTTGCCGGTCGTCGGGCTGACAGCGATCTTCACCGGCGCCGCCTTGGCGCTGAACATCTACACCGGCGGCGCGCGGTTTAATGCGGAGCAATTCGTTCCCCAGATCGTCGTCGTCGGCATTACCCGGGAATTGGGGCCGGTTCTTGCGGCCTTGATGCTGGCGGGACGGGTGTCGGCGGCCATCGCCGCGGAGATTGGCGCCATGCGGGCGACCGAACAACTCGACGCGCTGGAGACGCTGTCGACCGATCCGTTCCACTATTTGGTCGCGCCGCGGGTTCTGGCCGGGGTGCTGACCCTGCCGCTCTTGGTGCTGATTGCCGACACCATCGGCGTTATGGGCGGTTTTTTGGTCTCGGTGCAGTCCTTAGGCTTCAACCCCGCGATCTACATCCGCAACACGCTTGATTTTATGACCATGGGCGATGTCACGATCGGCTTGGTCAAAGCCGCCGTTTTCGGGTTTATCATTGCTATTATGGGGTGTTTTAACGGCTATCGATCGAGCGGCGGCGCGTTGGGCGTGGGTCGAGCGACCACCAACGCCGTGGTGACCTCGGCGATTTTGGTGTTTGCGGCCAATTACGTGGTCACCGCCCTGTTCGTGGGAGACTGACCGGTGAGCGAACGCCCGATCATCGCTCTTCGCGACTTGCACAAAGCCTTTGGCCCCAAGCAAGTGCTCAAGGGGTTGAACTTGGACGTGCCGCGCGGCCGGTCGCTGGTGATCATCGGCGCCTCAGGCATGGGCAAGTCGGTGCTGCTGAAATGCATCCTCGGCCTGATTAAGCCCGAGCAGGGTCGGATCATCATTGACGGCGCGGACGCCAGCGCGTTCAAG
Organism: Maricaulaceae bacterium; assembly: GCA_050331475.1. GTDB lineage: Bacteria > Pseudomonadota > Alphaproteobacteria > Caulobacterales > Maricaulaceae > JBHJGU01. The sequence goes on from JBHJGU010000132.1 coordinate 30,936, forward strand.
CCGAAAGTCCGACGCCAAGTCATGGAGCATTTCGGCATGCTGTTCCAAGGCGCGGCGCTGTTCGACAGCTTGCCGGTCTGGGAGAATGTGGCGTTTCGCCTGCTTAAGGTCGCGCGCATGGGCCGGCGCAAAGCCCGCGAGCTCGCCATTGAAGCGCTCGGCCAGGTGAATTTGTCGCCGCAAACCGCCAATCTTTATCCCAACGATCTCTCCGGCGGCATGAAGAAGCGGGTCGGGCTGGCGCGCGCCATCGTCGCCAAGCCGGACATTTTATTCTTCGACGAACCCACCACGGGGCTCGACCCGATCACCGCGGACGTTATCAACGACCTCATCGTCGAGCGCGTAAAGGCGCTGGGCGCGACGGCGGTAACCATCACCCACGACATCGCGTCCATGCGCAAGATCGCCGACGACGTGGCGATGATCCATGGCGGCAAAATCATCTGGCGCGGACCGATCGACCAGCTTGACGCGTCCGGCAACGCCTATGTCGAGCAGTTCATTCACGGCCGGGCCCACGGCCCGATCGAGGTTGGCGGGCGAAGGGCGAGTTAGCAGAGGCAACTGGTCGTCTGCGACCTTGCACACCATGAGCGTGTCCACTCTCCGCACAATATGCTAAGCTGCACAAACACCACCACACAACCCTTGTGAACAGCGCGGCGGCCTCGACGCTCCAATTTCACAAGCGCGCTCAGCGTTGCGGATGATTTCCGGATACATCGCACTCACAGGCCTTTAACGCTTACGCGAGCCGCCAGTTGGGCGCGAGCTGTATCCTGGGTTTTTATTTTTCGACGACCTGCTTTCGTAGGCATCGCTGAAGGGGTTAGCGAACAAAGAAAGTGGGAGAGACTATCATGAAAAGTACATCGTTGCCGTAGGTTTAGCGTTAAGTTTTGCTGGTATTGCTTGGGCGGATTGCAAAAGTGATTGTGACGCTGAATGCGTTAAACTTTTTATTACGGAACTGGGCGAGAAGGCATGCATGACTGGCTGTACGATAGGTTGCGGATAAATCATTAGTTAATTGGGCTTCCTTAAAACTGGAGGGCGAGATGGTCCGTCAACGTCAAGCGCCACAAAAGCGCTTAGTTATAGCTTTCGTGTTTAGTATTCATGTTTGCTATCCGGCGCTCGCCCTTCCCCCTGATCAAAGCGAGACATGTACGTCCATCAACGCTCGTGAAACCTTTCCGCCACCGACCGCGACTTTTGGGTTTGCTCTTAAATTAAACGGTGATGCACTGGGTACTGGTCGATATGTCCGGGCGAGGGCGACGCGCGCTTTGCGCAGCCCGCGTCGGCGCGCGACCTTGAGCGCCCACGTCTTGAGGGCGAAGCTCCTCTTGCTCCGTGTCAGGATCGAGTTGGCGGCCTCGTAGAGCAACTTCCGCACCATCGCGTC
>JBHJGU010000133.1:0-27606 GCA_050331475.1 Maricaulaceae bacterium
TTTGGCTGCGCCCCATCTGACGTGGTTTGCAACCTCAGCACGTTGAAGCTCGCCGAGAGCCGATCACGTGTCAACACGAATTCGTGCGGCATTTTGGAAAAACTCTGATTTCAGAGCCAAAACTGAAGATTTTATGGCCCAGCGGGTTATGGGCCGAAGATCTGATGACCTTCGGCCTTAACAATAGTCGCTGATCCGGCCGCTAAGCCGCCGGTGAAGACTGTCAGGGGCGGATCAGGCGGGGTTTAAGCCGCCTGAATTCTTGTCAATTAGCGTAAAAGCGCGCCGAGTTGCACGACGACCTCCCGTAATAATGCGGCGCGGGCGTCGGGGCTCGGGTCCAAGCCCAACGCCTCTAGCTGGGCCGCCAAGTCCGACAGGCCGGGCGCGTCGGGTTCTGGCGCCGTCGCGTCGGTGTCGGTATCCGTATTGGCGGCCGGCGCGGTCTCGCTGTCCTCCTCAAGGCTTGGCGGATCGGCGGTCAAATCCGGGGCCGGCTGGGGGAACGGATTGACCAAGGGGCCGGCGTCGAAGGCGGGCAACAGCGCCGGCAAGACCGGCGGTTCGCCGGGCGCGGGCGTTGGCTCGGCGGCGCCGAAGTCTAAGGCTGGCGGCGCCGGAGGCGCGGCGACCGGTGCGGCCGGAGACGCCCCCGGAACGGGCGGTCCCGCAACGGGCAAGCCCGGGAGCGGGGCGTTTTGAACGAAATCGCCAAAAACGAAGTCCGGCGCCAAAAAGCTCAAACCGCCGGAGACCGCGTCGAGTTCTTCAGGTCTTAAGTTACGCATGTTTGTCCTTTCCTTACGTTACGCCTCATCAAGGCCCGTTGACCGGGCGCTATTCCGCCGCCTGAGGCGTGGGTTTGGGGTCTGGCGGGGAAGCTTGTTTCAGTTTGCGCGCGGGCGCGCCGACCGGAATCAACACGCCTTTGTAAAGGGCGAGCACGCGGTCTGCGGCGCGCAAGGTCTCGGGCCGGTGGGCGACGACCACGCGGGTGACCTGCAAACGCTGAAGCGCGGCGTTGATCGCGGCTTCGGTGTTCACATCCAGGTTCGAGGTGCCCTCGTCCATGATCAGAATGCGCGGCCGGCGATAGAGCGCGCGCGCAATCATGATGCGCTGTTTCTGACCACCGGAGAGCGCGCTGCCCATGTCGCCCACGAGGCTTTGATAGCCCATGGGCATTTTGGCGATGTCGTTATGGATGGCGGCGAGCTTGGCGGCCGCCTCCACCCGGTCCATGTCGATGCGCTCGTCAAACAGCGCGATGTTCTCCGCGATGGAGCCTTGGAGGAGTTGGTCGTCTTGGGCCACCACGCCGAGTTGGCGGCGCAGATGGCGCGGGCCCCAGCTCGCCGCCGGTCGGCCGTCAATCAGCACCTCGCCATATTGGGGCTGATAAAGCCCGGTGAGGATTTTCAGGAAGGTGGACTTGCCTGACCCGCTCGGCCCCGCAATGGCGACGAACTCGCCGGCGGCGATTTTCACCGAGGCGCCCTTAAGGACCTCTGGCTCCCCCGGCGCATAGCGGAACAAAACGTTGCGCAGCTCGATCTCGCCGCGCAGCGCAATGTTCAACCCCTCCTCGTCAATGCGCGGCTCTTTGTGGGCCAGCGCAATGTCGCCGATCCGGCCCAAATGCACGTCCAACAGCCGCCATTGGATCACCGTTTCCACCACCGTGGCCATTTGTGCGGCGAACCGCCCCTTATAGGCCATGAAGGCGGTGAGCATGCCTACGGTCATGTTGGCGTCGATGACCGCCAGTGCGCCCAGGAACACCACCACAATATCGGTGAGCCCGCTGAGCGCCTGGTTTGCCGCCCGATAGCCGATGTCCACATGGGCGGCGCGAACGCTCGACTTCACCGTAGCGGAGATATTGTTGCGCTGCAGGTTCTCCCGCTCGCCTTCATTGGCGGCGATCTTAATGGTTTGCGCCGCGCGCAGGGTCTCTAAGAACGAGGTTTGTTCTTTGGACTCCCGCATGATCAGGTCGCCCGCGACCTTGCGCGAAAGATTTAACATTGTGAAGCGCATCACAACATAAAGCGCAACGGAAACAATAACGATCACCGCCAAAAACGGAGCGAAGTAAAACATCAACGCGCAGGTAAAGAGGCCCAACACCCCATCGAGCAAGGCCGCCAACGCGCCCCCGGCGACGAAGTGTTTGATCGGCTCGATCGAGCCGAACCGGTTTTGCACATCCCCGACTTGACGCTTATGAAACCAATCCAGCGGTAAGCGCAGTAAGTGGTGGAACAGCCGGCTTTCCATGTCGAAGGACATGACCGCGCCGAGAAACTGCAAGGTCAGATCGCGCAGCACCTGGGCGATCACTTGGAACACCGTGACCGCGCCAAAGCCGATCGCGAGCGCCGTCAGCAAGCCCGCATCGCCTTTTAAGATCGCCTGGTCGATGACCAATTGCATGTAAAACGGGGTTGCGAGCAAAAACGCCTGAATAACCAGGCTGACCAAAATCGCCTGAAGCGTGGCGCGAATGGTTTCAGGCGAAAACCGTACCAAACTCATCAGCTTGAGGACGACTTTTTCTTGCTTGCGCTTGAACTTGTCGGTGGGCGTTAACTCCAGCGCAACACCGGTGAAATGCTTAGAAACGATCTTTAACGGCAGCAAACGCTCGCCTTGAGCGGGATCGAGGATCAGCGCGCGGTCGCCCTTCACCTGTTTAAGGACGACGAAATGGTTGAGGTCCCAATGTAAGATTGCGGGCCTGCGGAGGTCTTTAAGCTCTTCGAGCTCACACCGCACAGCCCGGGCCCCCAGGCCAATGCCTGCGCCAATCTCTATGAGACTTTTAAGCGTCGCCCCCTTCATGGAGATTGGGAACCGCCGCCTCAGCGTCATCAGGTCGGTGTCATAGCCATAATGGCGCGCCACCATGGCGATGCAGGCGAGCCCGCACTCCGTCGCCTCGGACTGACGAATTAACGGCGTCCCCATGCCGTCACCCCCTGGGCCGACGAGCCGTTGACCCGCCGGCGATTGGTCCCCCATGCTTCACGTCTCGACGGTATCGAGGCAAAAAATCAGCCACAATCCCCAATTGCAGTAACTTCAGGGCTGTCGGCTGCGACAAATCTTCGGCGCCGCAACAACGCTTATGGCTCAATCCGGATCAGCCTGCGACACGGCGCCCCGAGCGCCCGGACCGGTCACCCCTGGCGAAAACGTCGCAGGAGGCCCGCGGTGTCAGCGCTTGACCGGGCAGCCCGGTTCTAAGTATAAAAATGACGCCCGGTATGTTTGTCCCAAAAAGACTCCCCGCCGCCCGGGCCTCGCGGCGGGGACTTTTTTTACTCGGGTGTGAATCGTGGCTGTCACAGTGAGGCGTTCAGCAATCGCCTCGACTAATCATCTTCAAAGCTGAGCACCTTCCCATTAACAATCGAGTACGTCGAATTCATACGCGTCAGCGATCCTAACGCGGCGCTGGGATGGGTAATCTGGATCGCCGTTTCGAACAGCACCCACCCAGGCTGAATACAGAAAACGTTGTAGTCGACGAAAACTTTGCTGTTGGGCCAAAACTCTAAACGCGTGGCCACATCCGCATTTATCCTCGTTACATGATCGCTGGGCAACGCCTGACCGAACACACTGAGCCCCTCAATCTGGTGCCGTCGCCCCGGCGTTTGGCTGAGGACTTCCGTGAGAACCACTTCGGAGGTATCTGCACCGCCGCCTGACAACCAAGTCTGGCATACAAACCGATGCACGATTGACTCTTTTGGCGCCGGCCCGACAGCCGCCATCAACTCAGGGATCGCGCGCGCCCTCGCCTCTAATTCTTGAGCAAATGCAGAACAATAGCTCAATAAATAAACACATACTGCGATTTGTTTTCTAAGATTTTGCATTTAGCACCTAATGTTGAAAACGGACGATCAACGATCGCCCGTGTTCTAATATTGAGGGGCTAACCCAGATAGTGTTAACCAGTTATCTGGGCCACCACCAAATTAAATATTTAAATCTGTCTAAGTTATTAACCGCAACCGCCAGTTTGCGTTTGTTCTCCACCGTCGCATTCAGCTTCTGATTGATCACCAAAATGCTGCTCATTGACAGGTGTCGCGCCAGGTTCGCCAATCGGACGGCTACGACCACCCGAAATCAGTTCTTGTTCTTGTTCAGTGAGTATTCTCATCGTCTTTCTCCCGATGCTCGCGCCAATGATTAATGAACCCGTCGACGAGCATGGCGCAAAACCCGACGAAGGGATCCCAAGTCCCGCTCCGTTCAGCGTGGAATAAAGCTGAGCGGTTGAGGGCGTTGTTGTGGCGAATAAGCGGGCCGAGCGGCAGCGGCGTCGCGAGCTTGCCCTGGGCCATAAGCCAAGCGTTGAAGAGCGCGCGCGCCACCCGACCATTTCCATCCGTAAACGGGTGGATCGCTTGAAACTGTCCCATGACGCTGGCCGCGGCTTGGACGCCGACGCGCTCCATCGACGGGGCCGCAATCACGTCAAGCAAGCGGTCCAAATGGCCACCGACGTCTTGGGCCGGACAGAACCGACGCGGGGGAACCGGGCCATGGATCCGTAGCCGGACCCCAGACCTGCGTACCCGGGTCACCGCGCCATCCGTCAGCGCCCGAACGGCGCGCTCAAACTGGCTGATCGACAACCGCCGCGCTGAGATCGCCTCCGCCAACGCTAAGGTGGCGGGTCTTGGGTCGGGCCGCGTCGAAAAAGGCCGCAAATTTTCGATGGGATGGTCGGCGCGCCGACCTTCGGTTTCAAACCGTAAGTCCAGCTCGCCTCGGACCAAGGCCTCAGCAAGACCGCGTTCGGTCCATTCCGCCGCTGGATGGGCGACCGTCCACTTGCTCAGCGCGGCGTCGCTCCGCTCAACCAACCGGCTTAGAAGGGCCGATCCCTGCACATGCAGACCGCTCGGCGGTAAAATGCGATCAACCGTGGATTGATCCGAACAGACCGTCTCACACGCGGCGGCGTGTCTGGCAAAGGGCGTAGCGGACGCCCGCGAAGCCTCAACACCCTTACGCTTGCGGATTGCGCATTGCGGTTCTTCAAGGACGATCATCGATCACACATCTCATCACGGCTACTCATAGCAGCATGATATATACAGGTTTAGGCTGCAAGTGCGTTTAGGCGACTTAAAGTCGCATCAACCTAGGGTATTTTTATTTGACGAAGGACGAACGTGCGTCCCGGTCGCACTTGTCCTATAGCCGACCGCGCGCGGCGAGCACCGGCTCGAGCAGCCATTCCGCAAAGGTGCGCTTTTCCAAAATGATGTCAGCGCTCAGCGCCATACCCGGCTGGAGCGGGGTTTCCCGGCCAAAGGCGTCAATTGTATCCCGTTCCAGTGCCACCAGGACGCGATAAACCGGCTCCTCCACCATCACGGCTGCGGTGACTTCGCCCGGCATCAGAACCGTGTTGGCGATATGCTCCACCTCGCCCCAAGCCGGGCCAAATCGCTCATAGGGAAACGCATCATAAAGCAGCCGCACCGGTTGTCCGGGCGCCACAAACCCGATCGCGCGGGAGGACACGTAAAGCTCCGCCGTTAACGCCGCGTCCTCCGGGGTCAAAGTCATCAGCGGCGCATTGGGGTCGGCGGCTTGGCCCACCACCGCCTGAACCGCCGTCACCCGACCGCGGATCGGCGCGCTTAGGGTGTAGCCACGCTCGGCTTCCAACTCAGCGCGGCGCTGGGTGATCGCCGCGAGTTGGCCTTCGATGGCCTCGCGGTTTTGCCGCGCGTCTTGGGGCAAGAGGGCACGTTGCGCGTTCAACCGATCCCGACGCGCGGACAGCGCCGCGATCCGTCCGATCATCGCGCTGATTTCCTCGTCCAAGCGCAAAACGAGGTCTTCGCGCTCGCGCATCCCTTCGCCGGGCATAAAGCCGCGCGCCTCTAATGTCCGCCCGGCGTCCGCCCGCTCGACGGCGAGGACATGGCGGGCGCGGATCGACGGCAGAGCCGCCCTCGCCCCGGCGAGATCGGCCTCCACTTCCCGGATCTCTGCGGTCAGGGCGGCGATCTCCAGCGGTTGCGCCGCGTCCAGCGCATCGAGCCGTCCGCGGAGCGCGGTTTCCTCATCCGCCAGCCCGCGCAAGACCGCGTCAAACGCCAGGGCGCCGTCTTCGCGGGTGCGTTCGGTGCCCAGATGCGCAAGCGGTTCGCCCCGCTCAACGATTTGGCCCTCGCTCACATACACCGCGCGCACGGAGCCACCTTGGGTGGCGCGGACGCGCACCTCACCGAGTGCGGGTCGCAATACGCCCGCCGCCGTTTCCTTGCGCGAATAGCTTTGCGAGGCGACAAACACCGCCGCGGCGAACACAATCATGAATAAAAACAGACAATAGATCGACCAACTCACGGGCAGGACGCCTAAGGGTCGACCCCATTTTTCATCCGCGGACGCGTCTAATGCGGCTTCCCGAAACAATCGGGCCGGAGCGCGCGACTTTGACGGTTCGGGTTGGCGCGCCCGTGGCTTTGAACTGTCGACGCTGCTCAATGTCCCGCCCCCTCGCCCCCGCGCGACGCCCCGCCTGGGCTTCCATATACGTCCACCGCTGCGCAAAACGCTGATCAAAGCCTAATGCACTCTCGGCGATTAATCGATTTGCGGATGCAGTATGCGTTTGGCGTGTCCGCGCCTTCAAACGCGGACGCGTGAGCGCCCTGCCCCGGCCCCCTTAACTCCAAGCACCACGCCGATCTTGCCCACACCGAACGGCTGCGGCGCGATGGGGATGCGGCTACGCGTTTTTGGACGATCCGTCAGCCTTGCGCTGTCCTCATGGGAGCGTCGCCGATCTCTATGAGATCGCCTTGAAACGCCATGTCGAGGCCGCGCGGGCGGAATCCGATCGGCGCATGACGCCCTTGCGGACCGATAAGGCGAAGTTGGTGACGGCGCACAAGGCGGAGCGCTTCGCGCCGCGCGCGAGCCGTATCGAGGGATTTTGTCTTCAGCGAAACGCGAATTCGGCGTCGCGTTTCAAAAGGCAGGAAGCGTGTCGGAATGCGGCAGTTATAGTGCCAGTGGCAGCCTCGCAGTTCGAGGTTTTTCGTGTCTTCCGCGATCTGCTCCACGATTCATGGGCCACATTAAGGTACACAATAAAGAGATGAACACAACGCCGCTAGCACCTTGCAGCGCCTAAATAACTGAAAAGATTAAATTATTTCGGAAAGTATCTGGAGCGGGCGATGAGATTCGAACTCACGACCCCAACCTTGGCAAGGCTTGAAGTCCTAGCGCAATCAAGGGCTTAGACCAGCACTATCTGCACACACGCGCACGCAGCGGCAAGGAGTTAGAACATGCTGCGTGCCAGAAGCGTAGTAGCAGACACGCCCGCCTTTGACCAGGAGGCGGGCCGATGAGCTTTGCCTACTTACAAGCGGCTCAGTATGCTGGCGGTCTGAAATCCCCGGCGAAGTTTCTGTTGTGGGCGCTCGCCAACTACGCCGACGAACAGGGGAGCTGTTACCCCTCATATCAAACCTTGGCTTATGACACGGAGCTTTCGGAGAAGACGATCCAGAGGCACATGGAGGCGTTGGAGGCGCTTGGGTTGGTCACGCGCTACCGCCCCAAAAACCCGGACGGGCCGCGCGCCGGATACCGCTATCGCCTCAATCTCGACGCTATGCGCCGACAGCGCCAGGAGCGGCCAAAGCGAAGCAGCGCCCCAAAGCCCATTGAAATCATTGAACCGGTCAATCTGACCGCTGATAACGGTCAATCTCTACCACAGGCACCGAAACCTATTGAAATCATTGAACCGGTCAATCTGACCGCTGGCGGCCCAGCGGTCAATCAGGGCGAAGCGCAAGCCATTGATTTCAATGGATCGGCAAAATCGACCAGCGGTCAATCGGGGTGCGAACCAGCGGTCACATTGACCGCTCATAAACCCCATAGGAACCATCAGGGGGGAGGGAGTTCTTCATCCGCGCGCGCGAGGCTCGAACCTGCGTCCATCCCCCTATTCGGCGACCACCTCCAAGAGGGCGATGACGGTACGGGCTGGGCGAGAAACGATGAGCCATCCGCGACCGCCTCGCCCTCTTCGGGACCGAGCGGTGTTAACGCGGCGATCCGGGCGTGGAACGAGTTTGCGGGCAAGCACGGTCTGCGCACCCATGATGGCTCAGCGGCGATCGACGGGCGGTTGGCGGATCGCTTGCGAGAAGCTGGAACGGTGGAGGCGTTCACGTCGGTAATCGCCAAGATCGCCGATGTTCCGCGATTCCTCGGCGCAAATGGCGGACAACCAACAACGCTGAAACAAATCCTAGACCCGTCCACGTTTCGGAAGCTCGCTGCGGGCGAATACGCCGGCTGGGGGCGACCGAAGCCGAAACCGGACGCCAGCCCGCCCTCGACGCCACGCGGCGACGTTAGGGCCATCCTCGACGCCGCGCCTGCCCCAGCCCGCCCGCACCTGGAAGCGCTGGTGTCTTCGCAGCACGCGGGCGCGACCGCGGTCGTGTCTTGGTTCGCCAAGGACGTCACGTGGTCGGCGGATGGCCGAACGCTGTTCGCCGCCCGGCCCTTCACTAGGGCGCAGATCGAAGAGCGCTTTGGCCGCGTCCTCGCCAAGCGAGGCGTCCGGATCGCGCTGGAAACACACAAACCCATGGCGAAGGCCGCGTGACGGCGGGTCCTTCTTGGGAAATGCATAGCGGGTCTTCATGGCGCTGAAGTTTTATAGTTAGAAATCAATTGGTTAGGTAAAGTAAAATGGCTGGAACGGAGCAAAATCTCCTAATCGACGCTCCAAAAGCGACGCCTAACGAGTTGAGTAAAAGCGCATATGCGGCTCATGCGGGCGTCACTCCGGGTAGGGTTAGTCATTTGATCGAGGACGGTCTTCCCGTTCTCGGTAACGGCCGCATTCCCGTCACCGAAGCGGACGCGTGGCGAGCCGCCAACACCCAGCGCTACCGAAATCGGTCCCGCGTCAGCACCGACGAATTAGCCAAGGCGCGGCTTGCGAAAGAACAGGCGCTAGCCGAAATGGCCCGGCTCGATGCGGATCGCAAAGCCCGTAAGCTTGTGGACCGCAAGGCGGTTGAAACCGCCATCGAGGCGCGCGCACGGGGGGAACGCGAGGCGCATATGGGGTTTGTCGCGCGCGCCGCTCAGGCCATCGCGGCGGAAACCGGCGCCGACCCCCGCGCCGTTTTCGCCGCCTTGGATCGGGCAATGCGCGATCACCTCGCCCGCCTCGCAGACACGCCGTTGGACCCGCTTCTATCGAAGGGGGAGCCGTCATGACCGATCACGCCGCAGACTTGGTGGATCGGGCTTGGCGAGCCGGTCTGCGGCCTGAGCCCGCCTTGACTGTTTCGGAATGGGCGGACGTTTACCGCCGCTTACCCTCCACCAGCGCAGAGCCCGGCGTTTGGCGAACCGATCGCGCGCCGTATCTGCGTGAAATCATGGACGCCTTGAGCCCGTCCAACCCTACCGAACGTGTGGTGTTGATGAAAGGCGCACAGACCGGGGGAACCGAAGTGCTGTTAATCGCCGTCGGTTACGGGATCGCCCATGCGCGGGGAAGCATGCTTGTGGTGTGGCCCTCCGAAGCCGTCGCCCGGCGCAATATGCGCATGCGGGTTGAGCCGATGCTTGAGGCCTCCCCGGCGCTTAAAGACCGGGTTGCGGAGAAGAAATCGCGCGACGCCGGCAACACCATTCTGCAGAAGGAGTTTCCAGGCGGTCACTTGATCGCGGTCGGCGCAAACGCGCCTGGGCCCCTGCGGTCAACGCCGGCGCGTTATGTGCTTATGGACGAGGTGGACGCGTTCGCCCTGGATCTGGGAGGCGAAGGCGACCCCATCGCGCTTGCCGAACAACGCACGGTCACCTTTCGCGGCCGGCGGAAAATCCTTCTGGTGTCGACCCCCACGGTGAAGGATTTCAGCCGGATCGAAACGGCGTATTCGGAGAGTGATCAGCGGCGCTGGCATGTGCCCTGCCAGCATTGCGGCGCGTTCTTTGTGATTGCCTGGCCGCTCATCAAATGGCCGCCGAACGACCGCGAGAGCGCGTTTCTGACGTGTCCCGAATGCGGCGGCGTCCATCACGAGCAAGACAAACCGAAGCTCAACGCTCAGGGCGAGTGGCGGCCTACTGCGGCGGGTGACGGCCGCACGGCGGGCTTCCATATCAGCGCCTTGGCGAGCCCATTTGAAACGTGGGGCGAAATCGCCGCCGAACACGGCCGCGGTTATCGTGACCCCGCGCGGCTCAAGTCCTGGGGAAACCTCAAATTGGGCGAAAGCTGGGACGACGGCGGCGCCACAATCGCCCCGGACAACCTGGCGAACCGGGCCGAAGATTGGGGCGATCAATTACCGGAACCGGTTACCTTAATCACCGCCGGCGTGGATGTGCAGGACGATCGCTTAGAGCTGGAAATCGTCGGCTGGGGTCCGGGCGAAGAAAGCTGGTCTTTGGCGTATCACGTTCTCACGGGCGATCCGAGCGAGCGGTCGCTCTGGGACGATCTGGACGCGGTTTTAAGGCGGAAGTTTCCGCACCGGCTTAATGTGGCCGATCTCGGAGTCGCCGCGGCGGCGGTCGATTTCGGCGGCCATTTCGGAACCGAAGTTCTCGAGTTCACCACGCCGCGTCATCGCCGCCGAATATGGGCTGTGAAAGGCCGCGCGGGCGGCGGCGCACCGCCCTGGCCGCATCGTCCGACATACTCCAAACGGGGCCGCCAGCCGATCTACGTTATTGGCGTCGACGGGCTGAAAGAAACCTTCGTCACACGACTCTCGAAGACCGACACCGGTCCCGGCGCTTGCCATTTCCCGCTAGACCGACACCCGGAGTACTTCCGCCAACTGACCGTCGAACGACCGATCACCCGTTACAAAAAAGGAAAACCGGTGCGGGAATGGCATCTCAAACCGGGCGAGCGCAACGAGGCCTTCGATTGCCGGATATACGCCATGGCGGCGCTCTACGGGCTCAAGGCGTTCGGCGTCACCTTGCCCGCCCGCTCCCACGGCGCGAAGCCGACCGAAGACCTGGAACCGCCCGCGCTTGCGCCGTCGCCAAGCGTCATTCCGTCGTCGTGGATGCGGTGAACAGCAACCCCACCAGGCTTGGTGTCGCCTTGGCGGGGTTGGCCGCTTGCGCGGTCTTGAGACCCAGACGCGAACGTCGGGCTAACGAATCGAAGGTGCACCTGCGCGGTAAAATGTCAATTATCGAGGCCCAATCCGGCCAAAATACCGCGGCGAACGCGCTCGAAATCGTCAGGCGTCAGAGCCGGCTTATAGTATCGCCGCTTGCCTGTGTCCCCGTCCCGTCCCGACCGAAAAAGGTCCAAACGGTTCAAACTAACGGCGCAAATCATGTCGCATTTCGCCCACATAACCGGCGCTTCGAACGGCGCGGGAAGCGGGTCTTTAAGCGTGATCGCGACGACATAGGGTCGATTGCTACGCGGCGGTGTGGTCGAAAACGGTACGACCGTGGCCAGCAGGTCCCGTTCTGGGAGTTTGGGCGAAACGACCACGACTGGACGCCGCTTGATCATTTCCGGTGGTTTGAAGCCGCCGAGCGAGAAATCGCATAAGAGAATGACGCCAGCCTTCGGCGCAAAACGAATCGCCATGACTGCGAAACGTTAGCGCAAAACCGCTTTATCGGCGCAGCATAACACCGATGGCGGCCCCATCAGACAAAAACTCAATGCCCGCCTGTTCGAGGGCCATGCGAAGCGCATGCTTATTCGCCTCGTGCATTCTCTCCAGCGTGCCCTCGCTTTCCGCGCGCCGGATAGTGGCAACACCGACTTTCGATGCGTTTGCTAAATCTTGGGCCGTCCACCCAACCATAGCGCGCGCGGCCTTTATCTGAGCGATTTGCACTGTCATATTGATTGATCTTTTATTTATCGCCTTATCTTCAATTTTCGGCAAAGCCGTTTTGCCATGAACCTTGGAGAAACACGATGATCAATTCTCAGCCTAGCTATGCCGATCAATTCGACTACCGACGCAACCCGCCGCCAAGCGAAACGCTGAACGCGGAGGGTTTGCGCGAACGATTACGTCTAGTCGAGGACACTAAAATTGAATTCATGCATTGCTTATGGGCAATTAGAACGCTGCGCGATGCAATGAATAAACTCGATGGGCCTTTTGCGAATGAAATGATTTTTAGTATAATTATACCTCAATTGGACAAAACGCTAATTTCTATTTATACGGAGTGCTTTAAAGGGTGTGAAGTCTTGAATGATATATCACCACCGCCCCCGTGGTCACCAAATTAGACTGATCTCAAACGAATGAAACGACCCCGCTGCGCACCGCAGCGGGGTTTTCAAATTGCCAACTCAAAAGGGTTGACGGCCTTTTCGAATAGAGCCCATAATTCGTTTCGAGAGGCGAAGAGATCGTTATGGCTAAACTGTCTGAACTTATTCCTGCGATGGCGACAGCGACGGGCCTGAGCGAGGGTAGCGTTCTCACCTACGCTCAACAGCTTCGCAAAGCAGGATTGATCCAAACCGGCGGGCGTGGCCTTGGCTCGCCCGATATGAATGAGACGGACATAACCAATCTTCTGCTAGCAATTTTAGCAACGGACTCCCCCTCGCAATCACCCAATGAAGTGATTCAAATTCGTCAATATTTAATCACTAACGAGATATTACGAGATTATATAAATAGATTTGATGTGAAATTTTTAAAATCTACGCTAGGTGAAGCTATTGAGCAAATTATATTTGAAATATTTACAGTCAGTTTTGACTCGATTGAAAAAGAAGCACTCCCCGAATATGAATTTATATTTAATAGATTAAGCCAATATGATGATACGAAAGATTTCGAAATAAATTATTGGTGTCACAACAGTGAAGATGCAAGCTATAAAATAACATTCCGATTTAATCCGCCAGACGGTTGGTTTTTTGGCCGTAAAGATTTGGCGAATGGCCTTCCACGCGCTTATTATCCAAGTAAAATTGGCTCCAAAGTAAATTTCCATTCTTGGGCGATCGCCTATATACGATATGAAATTGGCGAATTTAATTCATCTGCGGAATCTCGATGGAAAATATATTCACAAACTGAATTTGAATTAAGACATCTAAAGCAAGCCTGCTTTGAAGAGGAGCCCTGGTTTTGTTGTTTCGAGGGATAATAACTGGCCTAAAGAGCATGAGTTACACGCAGCGTTCCGCTATCGACGCGGCGAGCCAGGGCAAACGCTGGCCGACGACGACGGCGGTGAACGCCACGAGTGTGCACGCGGCTTCAGCGCTTGCGGCGCGCCGGGGAACGCATTTCGCCTTTAACGATCCCGTCGCCGCCCGGATCGCGGATGCATGGTGTGCGTCGCTGTTGGGCGAGACCGGCCCGCGCCCGCAACTGACCGAGTTCGACAAAGCCCTCGCCGCGCCATTGGAACGCGGCTTCGCACGATGGGCGCGCCGGGCGGGTGTTAATGACGACGATCTTTTGAGCCTCGCCTATCAAGCGGTTCGATCGATGGTCATCGAAGGCGAAGCGTTCCTTCACTTGACCGATTTGGACGGACGTCTTCGGTTAACCCTTTTGGATTCCAATCAGGTCAACCGGTCTCTAACGCGGGAATTGGCCTCGGGTGGGCGCATCGTCCAAGGCGTGGAGTTTGACGCCGCGGGCATTATCGCCGCTTACCATGTCTTGCCCGAACCGCCCGCCTCGCCCTTTCCGCAAAATTTGACCGCCCAGCGTATCGACGCGGCGGATATTCTTCATGTTTTCCGTCCGTTGACGGCCGGTCAGGTGCGCGGGCTGACCTGGTTGACGCCGGTGATGACCGTGCTCGCCGAAATCGGATCGATCCGCGACGCCCAATTGGCGCGGGCGCGGGTGTCCGCGCTGTTCGCCGGCTTTGTCCGAGACCCCGACGGCGGCGCGGCCGGTCTCGACGCCAATGACGGCGCGTTTCTCGAAGGCGGCCTTGAGCCCGGCGTGCTCAAAATTCTTCGCCCCGGACAAGACATTACATTCTCAGCGCCCGCTCAAACCGGCGACATTCCCGACTTCCTTAAGTCGCAACTACACGCGGTGGCCGCGGGCGTGGGCCTCACCTACGCTCAACTGACCGGAGATTTGTCGGATGCAAATTATTCCAGCACCCGCGCCGGGGCTCTTGAACATCGCCGCCTTGCCGGAGCGCTGCAGCGCCAAACCATCGGGCCACGCTTCTACGCGCCGATTTGGCGACGGTGGGCTCTGTTACAAGCGCTTCGCGGAGAGATGGACGCCGAGACTTTCGACGCCGACCCCGACGCCCTTCTTGACGCCGATTGGCTGTGGCCCGGTTGGGCGCAGGTGGATCCGCTTAAGGAAGCCCAAGCCGATATCGCCGCCGTAACCGCGGGTCTGAAATCCCGACGCGAAGTGATCGCCGCTCGCGGCCGGGACCCGGACGCCGTCCTTGACGAAATCACCCAAGACCGCGCCGCAGCACAGCCCACACCGCCGCCCCCAACTCCTACCGAGGATGTGGACAATGACGACGATTGATCTGATGCGCCGCGCCAGCGCGGTGGATTTTGCGCCCACCTCCCTCAACCGCGCCGCGCGTACGGTTGAAGCGGTCGTCATGACGGCGACCCCGGTGGCGCGGCGGGATCACCGCGGCGGGTTTCGGGAAGTGCTTGACGCTGGCGGCGTTGACTTGAACGCCTTCGCAGGGCTGCCCCTTCTCGATAGCCATAAGCGGGGCTCGCTTGCGGACCAAATCGGTGTGGTCACGAACGCCCGCCGAGAGGGGGACCGCATCGTCGCCACCTTGCGATTAAGCAGCCGGTCGGACGCGTTACTCGATGATATCGAAGCCGGCGTCATTCGCGGCGTTAGCTTGGGTTATCGGATTAACAAGACGCGCGAACGCCGATCGTCGGACGGCCTTCGCGAAGTTCACGTGGTGGATTTGACCCCCGTCGAGGTGTCGATCGTGCCGATTCCGGCGGACCCCCAATCGACCTTTAGGAGCCAGTCCATGTCCGACGTTCAAGACGTTTCGCCGCCGGTGGCTCCGGCGGCGGTGCAAACCCGCGCTGAGATCAACACCGCCATTCGACGCTTGGCCGAAGCCGCCGGCGTCCGCGCCACGGCCGATGATTTGGTTGACCGCGAAGCGACCCTTGATGAAGCCCGCGCGGCGATCCTCGACGCCGTGGTCGCCAAGCCGACAGTTCGGGCTCCGGCGATCGTCACCCGTGACGAAAACGATCCCCACCAACGCGCCCAAGCCATGGGCGAGGCGATCTACACGCGGATCAACCCACGCCATAAGCCCAGCGACCTGGCGCGCCCTCATATGGGATTATCGTTATCCGAACTCGCCCGAGACAGCGTCCGTGCCGCCGGCCTGTCCACAACTGGGCTGTCAGCCGAGACCGTGGTGCAACGGGCGTTGCATTCCACGAGCGACTTCCCTCAAGCCTTAGGCGACGCGGTCGGGCGGGAGCTCCGAACCGCTTACCAGGCGGTTCCATCAGGATTGAAAGCCGCCGCCCGACAAGCTTCGGTCCCCGACTTCCGCAAGCGATCGCGCATTCAAGTCAGCGGCGCGCCAAGCCTAGAAAAAGTCAATGAGGCCGGTGAGTTCAAGTCCGGGTCGATGTTCGAAAGCGGCGAGGCTTATGGGGTTGAAACCTTCGGCCGGATTGTCGCGATCACGCGCCAAGTCATCGTCAATGACGATCTGGGTTGGACGGCCGATATCGCCCGCCGGCTTGGTCAAGCGGCGGCGGATTTCGAGGCTCAGTCGCTTGTGGCGTTGCTTGAAGGCGCGTCCGGCGCGGGTCCGACCCTCTCGGATGGTGTCGCGCTGTTCCACGCCGATCATGGCAACCTCGCCTCAAGCGGGGCCGCGTTGTCCGAAACCACTTTGTCGGCGGCGCGCCTGGCGCTGCGCTCGCAAACGGGCTTGGCGGGGGAGCGGATCGCCGCGACGCCAAAATATCTCATCGTTCCGCCGGCCTTGGAAACGGCCGCGGAGAAGCTACTCGCCGCGATCACCCCGGCGTCAAGTGAAGACGTCAACGTCTTTGCCGGGCGGCTTATGCTGATTGTGGAGCCCCGGTTGGCTTCAGAAACGCGCTGGTACGTCACCGCTGACCCGGCCCAGATCGACGGGCTGGAATACGCTTACCTTGCCGGCGCGGAAGGCCCTCAAATTGAAAGCCGCGCGGGCTTTGAAGTCGACGGCGTGCAAATGCGCGTTCGGTTAGATTTCGGCGCCGGGTTCATCGATCACCGCGGCTGGTTTGCGAACCCCGGAGCGTGAGCATGACGGATTTGGCTTTGTTGAAAGAGCGCCGCTCCAAACTCGCACAGCTTCGCGCGAGTGGTATCCGCACGGTCGTGGGCGACGAAGGCGAGGTGACTTATCGCAGCGACGAAGAATTCGCCGCCGCAATCGCCGATTTGGACCGACAAATCGCGGACCAAGAAGGCCGATCTCGCAGTTTTATCAACGTTCGACATCAGAAAGGATGGTGAACCATGCGTAACTATGTCCAACCCGGCGCGACCGTGACCGCCACCGCGCCCTACGCCCTCGCCAGCGGCGAGGCGGTTTTGATCGGGGACGTTTTGTTCGGTGTCGCCTCGACGGCTGCGGACGCCGGCGCGAATACGGAAATCGCCACGGTCGGCGTGTTCGATCTCGCCAAGGCCGCTGGCGAGGAATGGCTTCCAGGTACGCCGATACACTGGGACGCAGAGCTCAAGGCCTGCACCGCAACAGCGGACGGCAACACCCGCATTGGCGCGGCTCTGAGCGCTGCCGCGCTTAACGCCAGCATCGGCCGGGTCCGGCTCGACGGACGCGCAGGTTAGCGGCAAGCGATCGTGAGAGGCGCGCGGCCCGCCCGCTCCAAAGGCCGCCTTTGTTTTGAGGAGTAACGCCATGCGGCTTGATGATCTGCCGGACCTGATGACGCTCAAAGACGCCGCGGCGGTTCTGGGCATATCAGTCGATACGCTGCGACGCCGCGCCAAGGACCGCCTGCTCGTGACCGTAAGATTCGGCAACCAAACGCGCATTCTGCGGCGCGACTTATTGGATTTCATCGATAGGAGCCGGGTGACATGTCAGACGAATCCGAATTCCGGATCGGTCAATACTTCCTCTCCAAGCGTAGGAACAGTCCGATGTGGTGCGCAACCTGGTACGACGCCGAGACCCGCCAAACCAAACGGGAATCCCTCAGTACTCGGGATTTTAAGGTAGCGAAGGAACGCCTCGCGGAATTCGTAACGAACCGACGCGCGGCGGAGCGAGCGCCCGTTTCAGCGGACCCGACGATCGAGGAATGTCTGGAAAAATACTTCCGTGAGCACGTAATTAAGAATGTCGCGGCTCCGAATGACGTGAAAGGGCGTCTGAGAGCCTGCAATCTCGCGTTCAAATCAGACGAGCGAGTTTCCGGCCTTAGTCGCGGCCGGCGTCAGAAGTTTATGGACGACTTGCTGGCGGCGGGTCGCGCGCCAGCGACCGTGAATAGGCTGTTGTCGGACTTCGTCGCGGCGCTGAATTACGCGTCAGACGGCGGTGCGATTTTCCGGGTTCCGAAGTTCGACAAGCTTCCCATCGATGCGGCAGCGCCGCGATGGCTGTCGATAGACGAAGCGGCGCGGCTAATTCAGGCGTCAACGGTCTCCGAGCATTTTTTGCGGTTCGTGCTTATCAGCCTGGCCACCGGCGCCCGTCCTAACGCAGTGCTTGCGCTGACGGCGAGCCAAGTAGATTTTGAGGCCCGCACGATCGACATGCAGCCTCGCGGGAAACGCCGGAACCGCAAGCGCAATCCAATTGTTCCGCTCATAACGCCCATCCGTCCTTGGGTGCTAGGTGAGCCAAACCAAACGTTGGTCGCCTATCAGGGTAAGCCGGTGACAGGCATAAAGAAGGCTTTTCACAATGCCCGCCGACGCGCGGACTTGCCTGACGACGTGACGCCCTACGCACTGCGCCACACGGTCGGCCGCCAGCTTTCTATGCGCAACGTGCCACCCTACCAAATCAGCATTCAACTCGGACACGCCCTACCGGGCTACGGAACCACCGAGCGCTATGCACCGGGGCATGTGGATCATCAGGGAGCGGCTGCGGCGGCTCTGACCGATTTTTTCGCCGAGCTGGAGGAGCGGAGCGCAATGCCTTTACCAGCTCATTTTGAAGAGCGTGCGCGTGTCAGCAGCGTGCTAGTCCAAGACCCTGAGGAACATCAAGTCCTTGAAACCATTGGAGCGGGCGATGAGATTCGAACTCACGACCCCAACCTTGGCAAGGTTGTGCTCTACCCCTGAGCTACGCCCGCGTCCATGGGTGGTCGGGGCCGCGCGGACCCCGAGAGGCGCGGGTATGGCCCATCATGGCGGTCCGTGCAAGCCGTTTGCGCGGTTTTTGCGCTTGGGCGCCATGATGGGGTTAGGCGGCGGACGAGGGCGCGTGGGACGACGAGGTCGCCTCGTCTGGGTCCCGGGCGCCGTCGAGGGAGGCGGCGCTTGGCGGGTCGGACCAACTGCGTACATGCACATCGCGTTGGGGGAAGGGGATTTCCACGCCGGCGGCGCGCAAGCGGTCCCAGATCTCAAGATAGACACTGCTGGTGACATTGCCGCGGCCGTTTTCCGGATCGCGGATCCAAAACCGTAGATCAAAGTCCACCGAACTGTCGCCGAAGCCAGTGACGTTGCAAACGGGTCGGGGAATTCGCAGCACCCGCGGGGTGGCGAGCGCCGCCTCAATCGCCATGGATTGCACGGCGCGCAGGTCTTCGGTGGCGTAGGACACGCCAAAGGGCGCGTGCAAGCGCACCTGTTTGTCGGTGTGGGACCAGTTGATCACCCCATTGGCCATGAATTGTTCGTTGGGAATCAAATGCTCCAAACCATCCCGGGTGCGCACGGAGACATACCGCGCGTGCATGGAGGTGACCCAACCAAACGTGTCCTCGATCGTGATCACGTCGCCGGGCTTGATGGAGCGGTCCGCCACGAGGGTGAAACCGGCGGTGAAATTGGAGATCACCCGCTGCAGCCCCAAACCCACGCCCAAGCCGACCGCGCCGGAGAACACCGCCAGGGTGGAGAGGTTAAAGCCGACGATCTGCAGCGCGATCATCAAGGCGATGACCGGCAAAGCGATGTTCATCACCTTGACGATGAGGGTGCGTGCAGACGGGTTCAGCTCCTCGATCGTGGCGATACGGTCTTGCAACAGCCGCCCCGCCGTGGAGGCCGCCCACGCCAGCACGCCAAAGTAAAGCGCCGTGCGAACCACATCGAACAAACTGATCGACAGCGGGCCGCCGTCCTCTCGCTCGCCCAGCGGGATGGCGAGCGCCTGCATCTGGTCAATGACTTGGCCCAAGACGCCGAACGCGTCGAGCGCGGCGATCGGCCAAGCGATGAAAAACGCCACCCGGGACCAGAACGACGAGCGGATCAGGAGCGTCACCAGACGGATGACAATCCAGGCTGTCATCAAGCTAATGACCGCGTCGATCAGCGCGGTCGGCCGTTCGGCGGTGCGCAATCCAAGCCGCGCGAGGTTGAGCCCCAGATAGACCGCCAAAGGCGCCGCGAGGGTCGCCGCCGCACCGCCCAACCGACGCAGCAGGGCCAGATCGGTGCGCTTATCGACCAGACCGACAAGCCAGCGCTTGAGTCGACCGCCGAACAGTATCGCTGGGATCAGGGCGGCGAGACACAAACCCGCTTGTAACAGCAGATCGACGCTCACCAAGGCGGCGCGGATTTGCGCGAACGCGTCGAGCGCGAGTTCTTGCCACGCGCCAAGGCCCACGACCTCAGCGATGGCGGAGTCCTCTATGCCGCCGCCGTCTGGGAGTTGCGCGCGAAACGGCGCGCGGGGATCGTTAAAACCAAAATACGCCATAGGCCGGCAAACTGAACCGCCCTGGATGCGCCGTCAAACCATCCGCCGCCAAGACGCCAGCTTGCGTGGCGACCCGCTTGGCCCTAGTCGAACCTATGCCCACACCGCCGCCCGGACCCTAGGATGCTTACGGATCCCGCCGACCTCTTCGCGTTTTTCGACCGGCATGGCCTGAGCCATCAAACCTACGCACACCCGCCGATTTACACTGTGGAGGAGGGTCGCGCCCTCAAAGCGCGCATGCCCGGCGGACATACCAAGAACCTATTCCTCAAAGACAAGAAAGGCGCGCTGATCCTGATCTCCGCGCTCGGCGAGACGCCGGTCGCGCTCAAGGCGCTGCATCACCGCTTGGGCTGCGGACGGTTAAGCTTCGGCAAGCCGGACTTGCTCTTTGAGGTGTTGGGCGTGCGGCCGGGCTCGGTCACCGCTTTCGCCTTGATGAACGACCCTGACCACCGGGTGCGCTTCGTGCTGGATGAGGCGTTGATGGCGCACGATCCGGTGAACTTTCACCCCTTGACGAATACGGCGACTACCGCCATGCCGCGTCGGGATTTCCTGCGATATTTGGACCATCTTGGCCGGCCGCTGGAGGTGATGGACTTGACGGTCCCTGCGTCGGTTTCCGAATAAGCGGAAGAGAACGCGCGCTCGGGCATTGCGCGGCCTGGCGCTGTCGCCCAAATTGACGGCGAAGACAAACGCTGAGGCTCAACATACGCGCGACATCGCTCGCCCGTTGGGTCGTCGGTCTAAAAAGGATTTACGGGATGAAGATTTTCGGCGCCGGCGCTTCGCCCGAACCCCCAACCGCCCCTCAGACCTCGGGCGACATCGTCGAGGGCTCGGACGCGGCGTTTATGGCCGATGTGATCGAAGCCTCACGCGAACGGCCTGTGATCGTGGATTTCTGGGCGCCTTGGTGCGGGCCCTGCCGGCAATTGGTCCCCGCGTTGGAACGCGCAGTCACCAAGGCGAAGGGCAAGGTTAAGCTCGTTAAAATCAATGTGGACGAGAACCCCGGTGTCGCGGGTCAATTACGCGTCCAGTCGATCCCTGCGGTTTATGTGTTCCAGGAGGGTCGCCCCGTTGACGGCTTTATGGGCGCGTTGCCGGAGAGCCAAATCCAAGCCTTTGTCGACCGCTTCGCCGGCGCCGGCCCGGACGCCCAAGCGATCGAAGCGATGATCGCCGAGGCGCAATCGGCCTTGGAGGCGGGGGATGCGGGCGGGGCCGCGCAAGACTTCGCGCAAGTCCTGCAAATCGAATCGCAAAACGCCGATGCGATCGCCGGACTCGCGCGGTGCTATCTGGTCAATGGGGAGCCGGACAAGGCGCGCGAAATCCTGGGCATGGCCGAGGACGAGACCGCCAAAGCCGCGGCGATTCAAAGCGTGAAGACAGCCCTGGAGCTGGCCGCCGACGCGCCCGCATCCGCGCTGTCGATTACCGATTATCGCCGCCGGCTTGAGGGCGCGCCCGATGACCATGCGACCCGGTTCGACTTCGCCGCGTGCCTCGCCGCTCAAGGCTATCTGGGAGAAGCGTTCGTTCTGCTCTTAGACATCATTGCGCGCGATCGGGAGGGGAATGAAGACCCCGCGCGCAAGCAATTGCTGAAAATTTTCGAAGCGGCCGGTCCAACCTCGCCGATCACCAAATCGGGCCGGTCCAAGCTCTCGGCCTTACTGTTCAGCTGACCGTCCTCGCCCTGGGCGCGGCCGCAGCGCGGTCGATATTCTGTGTTTATCCGATCCGCGAACCGCGAGGAGAGTTTCATGGGCGCCGCTTATGGGTTCCGCAAAGCCTCGGACTTGCCCGAGATCATTCCGGTCTTCCCGCTGACTGGGGCGCTGTTGCTGCCGGGCGGCCGATTGCCGCTGAACATCTTCGAGCCGCGGTATTTGAATATGATTGACGACGCGCTCGGCGGCAAACGCCTGATTGGCATGGTGCAAGCCACCCCCGGCCGCGACGCGGCGACCCCCGGCTTGGCGCCGGTGGGCTGTGTGGGTCGGCTGACGAGCTTTTCGGAGACGAATGACGGGCGCTATTTGATCACACTTACTGGGGTTTGCCGGTTTGGCGTTGAGCAAGAACCATCCGTGGACACGCCCTATCGCCAAGTACTGGCGGACTTCGAACGCTATGAGCACGACTTGCGCGACATTGATCCGGACATCGGTCTGGACCGGGACGCGTTTGAACAGGTCCTGCGGGCCTATTTCGAGGCCCAAGACCTGGCCGCGGATTGGGAGTCGATCAAAAGCGCGCCCGGCGAAGTGCTGATCAACTCACTCGCGATGATCTGCCCGTTTTCGTCGAGCGAGAAGCAAGCCTTGTTGGAGGCTGAAACCCTCGCCGATCGCCGCGAGGCGCTTTACGCGCTGCTCCTCATGGGGGCTGCGGACGCCGGCGACGACGACCCCACCGTTCAATGACCCCGCGAAAGGCCACGCCATGACCGAGGACGCCACGCCCCCCTCCGACCCCTCCGAACCGACGGCGGTCGACCCAAAACTGCTGGAAATCCTCGTCTGCCCAGTCACCCACGGCCCGCTGGAGTATGACGCCGCCGCGCAAGAGCTGATTTCGCGCAGCGCCAAGCTGGCGTATCCCATCCGCGACGGCGTGCCGATCATGCTGCCCGACGAAGCGCGCGCGCTTAAGGATGCGGAAACCGCGTGAGCGCGCCTTGGCCCCGTCGCCTGCGGTTCTCGAAGTCCAAAGCGGCGTTAGCTCTGGAGCTTGAGGACGGCCGCGTCCTATCGATCCCCTATGAGCTGTTGCGCGTTCAAAGCCCCAGCGCCGAGGTCCAAGGCCATGCGCCCGACCAACGAAAGCTCGTTCCCGGCAAAGCCGGAGTGGGCGTGAAAGCCGCCGATCCGGTCGGCCATTACGCCGTGCGCATCGCCTTTGACGACGGCCATGACACCGGGCTTTTCACCTGGGATTATCTGGTGGGCTTGGGTGAGACGGCCCAAACCCAGCTCGAGGCTTACCGAGCCGAACTCGCCGCTGCCGGACTGAACCACATTGCTTAGGTGTTCAGTCCCGGGAAGTGCTGGGCGGGATTATTGATGAATCGGTTTTGCGGTTCGAAAACGTGATAAACCAAAGGCTTAGAGCCGCCTCTCGACTCGGATTAAATTGAAGCGGCTCTCGCTGCGACGCTCTGGCGCATTCCACCGGAACGATTATAGGGCAGCCTATTTTTCGCGCACTTTATGGCCGTGCGCGTCATTTAAACTGGTTTTAAGGAGCGTGTTATGTCCAAGCTGACGTCAAAGCGCGCGACGAACGGTCCCGCAACGCAGTCTTACGATCCTTTCGCCCTGGTTCACGCCATGAGCGCACCGGCGCTGGCGTGGCGAACTGAACTCAATCGCGCGGTTCAAACGTGGGCTCAGGCCTGGCGGGGCTTTGGGGCGTGGCCAGCGTTGACCCCCGGCCAGCCCTTCGCCTTCGCCGGCTTAGGCCCGTGGTTGGGCTTGCCCGCCGCGGACGTGACGGAAACCGACGACGCCGTGAACATCACCTTAGAGCTGCCCGGGCTCGATAAGGACGATGTCAGCGTCGCCATGCAGGGCGACGCGGTGATCATCACCGGGGAGAAAACCGAGGACGCGGAGCGCGCGAGCGCGCGCATTCATGTCCAAGAGCGCCGGTTCGGCGCGTTCGAGCGACGGTTCCTGGCGCCAAAGGGCGTCAACACGGACGCCATGGAGGCGCATTTCGCCAAAGGCGTGCTGAGCCTGCGCTTCCCGAAAACCGCGCCCGCGCGACAGTCCAACGCGAAACCCGCCAAGGCGGACGCATAAACCGCCGGACGGTGTCCCCCCGCGCCGCCGCCGGGTCAGCTTAACGGTTCGGACGCCGGCTTGGGCCGGCGCAGCAAGGCGCGCGCTTGATCGTAATGGCGGTCTTTTAAGTGCGCGCCGACAAAGCCGAGGCTTGCGGCGAGGACGGCGGCGTCGTCGGTGAAGCCGATAACCGCCAATAGGTCGGGCAGCATGTCCGCCGGCAAGACGAAATAGGCTAACGCGGTCAATAACACGCCTTTGACCCGCGTCGGCGTGGTCTCGTCGATTAGGCAAAACCAAGCCGCAGCGAGGTCTTCGGCGAAGGGGATGCGGCCCGCCACTTTCAGCAGTTTCGGCACAAGGCCCTGATCGACCATCCGCCGCCGACGGCTGACGGACACAGGCAAGCCCAACGTGGCGGGATCGGACGGGTTGGCGGGATCAGGCTGGATCATTACAGCTTACCTCACTCGCCCGGTCGCCGGGCTTTGACAGACTTCAGGAGCGGCCCCGCCCATGCAACTTTCCTCCGACATCGCCGCGGTCGTCACCGGCGGCGCGTCGGGGCTTGGCGAAGCCACCGCCCGCGCTTTGGCTGCACACGGCGTCAAGGTCACCCTGTTCGATATGAACACCGAGCGCGGCGAAAGCGTCGCCAAAGAGATTGGCGGCGGCTTCGCTCAGGTCAATGTCGCGGACGCGGAGAGTGTCAAAGCCGGCTTCGCCGCGGCGCGCTCAAAGCACGGCCAGGAACGGATTTTGGTCAATTGCGCAGGCATTGGCTGGGCCGAGAAGATCGCCGGTCGCTCACGCTCGTCCGACGAAATCCGCCAGCACAGCGCGGACGGATTTCTCAAAGTGATCCAAGTCAATCTTGTGGGCTCGTTTCTGTGCGCCGCCGAAGCCGCCGCGGGCATGCTCAGCTTAGAGCCGCTCGAGGGATCCGGACGCGGGGTGATCGTGCACACCGCCTCGCTGGCCGCCCAGGACGGCCAAATCGGTCAAGTGGCTTATTCGGCTTCCAAAGGCGGCATTGTCGGCATGACCTTACCGATGGCGCGGGATTTGGCGCGCGAGGGCGTTCGCGTGAACACGATTATGCCCGGCTTTTTCGAAACGCCGATCTATGAGCAAATGCCGCCGGAGGTGAAAACGAGCCTGGCGGCGCATTTGCAATTCCCCCCGCGCTTCGGCTTTCCCTCCGAATACGCCGATCTGGCGCTCACGCTCGTGCGCAATGATTACATCAACGCGGAATCCATCCGCATCGACGCCGGCGCGCGCATGCCACCAAAGTAAGATAAAGCTGAAACGCAAACGGCCGGGCGAACCCTCGCCCGGCCGTGATCGATCCGTTGAGCGATCGGGATGGCGTTACGCGCGTCCTGCCCGGATCACTTCGTTCTGCAGGTTCCGCTGAACTTCGCGGGCGTCGAACGCGTTGGGCGTATCTGGCTTGTCGCCTTCGTGGAGCTGAACTTCGGCGATCGCGGAGAAGGACCGGATCTCGCGCGCGTTGAACGTTGAGATGCCGCCGCCTAAGCCACCAAAGCCGCGGCTGAAGAAGAACCCGCCGCCGCCAAAGCCGCCAAAGACGCCAAAGCCGTTGTTAAAACTCGTGCCGGAAATGCGCCGGTTGGCGTCAATGTCGCGCAGCACAATCGTGAAGTAGTCATATCCGTTTTGCAGGGTCAGCTCCGCAGCACGGAACAAGACGTAGGTCTCAACCGTTTGCCGGTCGGTGAGCGAATTGCCCGAGAACTGAACCCGGAACCGATCATCCTCCAAACGCGCCTCGGAGTAGCCGGGACGGTTCTTGAAGGCTTGCTGGTAAGGGGTGGGGCTGGCGCACGCGGCGACCGAAATCAACGCCGCCGCGATGAGGACTTTGCGGAACATCACGGTATCTCCTGTTTTTCCGTCTCTCGGCTTGGTTTAAATATAGAGGCGCGTGCTGCTCACGTCGAGAGTTTGACGCAGAAACTCGCACGGATGTCATCGTGATTCACAGATGATAGTAAAGAAACCGACTAAATTGACAGAATTTTGTTCTTTAGAAAGGATAGACCTATGAAAGCGATCGCCTTGGCTTTAGGCTTTGGGACGGTATTCAGTGTTGCGGCGTTTGCACAAGACGAAACTGGAAAGCCAACAGACCCTCGGATCGAAGTCGCTGCGACAATCCAACGCGCCTGTCTGGCGCGCGGCGAGGCGGCGGCGGGCTGCGGATGTGGCGTGGCCATGGCGTTCGCGCGCCTTCCGGCGGAGGATTTCCTACTATTTGGCGACCTGGCCCCGCTGATGGACCAGGAATTGCCCCTTGGGGACGTCTTATCGGCCGCCATCGAGGCTGCGGAGGCGCGTGGGGTCGATCCCACCCGCATTTTGTCCATTGTCAACGCGGTGTCGCAAAACGCCGCGGAAACCGAAGCGCTTTGCGGCGCGATCGTCGCCGCCGCACCTGAGACGTCGAACGCGCCTTAACCAGCGGCTTTCGCGCGATCCACCGCGGCTTGGATCATTTCGCGCGCCTTCGCGGCGCCGGCCCAGGTTTTGACCTTCACCCATTTGTTGGGCTCTAAATCTTTGTAATGCTCAAAAAAGTGAGCAATACGCTCAATCATAATGGGTTGGACGTCAGAAATGTCGGAAATATTGTCGTAAAACTTGGTCAATTTTGGGCTTGGGGCGGCAAGGATCTTCTCGTCTTCCCCCTTCTCGTCCTCCATCATCAAGACGCCGATCGGTCGGGCGCGCAGCACCGCGCCGGGCACCAGCGGTCGGGAGCCCAGGCACATCACATCAATCGGATCGCCGTCGAGAGACAATGTATGTGGGATAAAGCCGTAATTACACGGATAGCGCATGGAGGTATAGAGGAAGCGGTCGACAAACATGGCGCCGGAGGTCTTGTCGATCTCGTATTTGATAGGCTCGCCGCCCAAGGGCACTTCGATCACCACATTAATGTCGTCTGGGGGCAAAGCGCCCACGCTTATTTTGGAAAGATCCACGACCTATCTCCTCGCACACGCGTGATCGAGACGCTAAGTGCCTGAGCGCCTAAGGTCGCCGCGGCTCAGCGTCGCGTCGTTGCGCCCGCTCTGAGCCGCCTCAACTGACCCCGCCTCGGCTTCGCCTCATTCCGCGCGTTGTTCTGAGGTCGGGCGGCCTTGCGGTCACCGGAACAACGCCAACATGTCGGGGCGAACCATCCGAAGGAGACACGTTATGCGTTTACGTTTTATTCTAGCCGCCGTGAGCGCTATGTCGGCTGCGGGCGCGGCTGCGGCGCAAACCACCTACCAGCCCCCCGCGGGCGTGGCGGCCCAGCAGCAACAGCAAGACGTCGCCGAATGCCGCAATTACGCGACAAGCCTTTCGGGCTTTGATCCGGCGGTCAGCCAACCGCCGCAACGGGTTGAGCGGCGCGGCCGAGAAACTGTCAAAGGCGCCGCCATCGGCGCGGGCGCGGGCGCAATCTTGGGTGAAGTGATCGGCGACCGGGCTGGCCTTGGCGCTCTGGCCGGCGCCGGCGCCGGCGCGCTCGGCGGTCGTGTGGCGCGGGCGAACTCCAATGAACAAGATGCGGCCGAGTTCCAAGCGCGCCTAGCCGCTTACGAAGAGTCTAAGTTGAGCTTCGACAACGCCTTCGGGTCGTGTCTAACGGGTCGCGGCTACACGGCTGTGGCCGCGCCGGTCAGCGCTTACTAAACGCCCAGAAGGCCTGGGAGCGGCGTCGCCGCCCCCCCCCCACCGCGATTAAGGTTAAAAAATAACTCACCAACCACCCGACCCCCCGGCCCAGAATGCCAAAACAAAAGGAAATATGGTATAT
>JBHJGU010000134.1:0-21984 GCA_050331475.1 Maricaulaceae bacterium
ATTTGCCCTTCTACACCGCATTGGGGTGGTGTCTACCGGGGCGCGGCTACACGGGTGGGGCCGCGCCGGTCAGCGCTTAAAAAACGCCCACACGGCCTGGGAGCGGAGGCGCGGCCACGCGCCTCCGCGTTATCGGTTTAAAAGTTCCGTCCCATCGCCCGGTCCCGCGCGGCCTTGATGCGCAAGCGAAGGGCGTTGAGTTTGATGAAACCGTCCGCGTCTGACTGATCATAAACGCCGAGATCGTCTTCGAACGTCACATGGGCGAGCGAGTAAAGCGAATTGGGCGACGCGCGGCCGACGACATCCACCGCGCCTTATAGAGCTTCAGCCGCACGGTTCCGCTCACCGCCGTTTGGGACGCATCGATGGCGGCCTGGAGCATCTCCCGCTCCGGGCTGAACCACAGCCCGTTGTAAATGAGCTGGGCGTAGCGCGGCATCAGCTCGTCTTTCAGATGCGCCGCGCCGCGATCAAGCGTGATCTGCTCAATGCCCCGGTGGGCGGCTAATAAAATCGTCCCGCCCGGGGTTTCGTAGACGCCGCGGCTTTTCATGCCGATGAACCGGTTCTCTAACAGATCGAGACGACCAATACCGTGCGCGCCGCCTAAGGTGTTGAGTTTGGTCAGCAAAGCCGCCGGGGACAGCGCTTCGCCATCCACACTCACCGCGTCGCCGCGCTCGAAGCCGATTTCGACGTATTGCGGCTGATCGGGCGCGTCTTCAGGCGCGACGGAGCGCTGATAGACGTGGGCGGGGGCCTCCACATTGGGGTCTTCGAGCAGTTTGCCCTCCGAGGAGGTATGCAACAAATTGGCGTCCACGGAGAACGGCGCCTCGCCCAGCTTATCCGCCGGCACGTCAATGCCTTGGGCGCGGGCGAAATCCAGCAGGTCCGAGCGGGACTTGAAATCCCATTCCCGCCAGGGCGCGATCACTTTAATCTCCGGGTCCAGCGCATAGTAGGCAAGCTCGAAGCGGACCTGGTCATTGCCCTTACCGGTCGCGCCATGGCAGACCGCGTCCGCGCCCACTTGGGCGGCGATGTCGATCTGGCGCTTGGCGATTAAGGGCCGGGCGATCGAGGTGCCCAGCAGATAGAGCCCCTCATAGACCGTATTGGCGCGGAACATGGGAAAGACGTAATCGCGGACGAAGTCCTCACGCAGGTCGTCGACGAAAATCTCTTTCACGCCCAAAGCTTCGGCCCGCTTGCGCGCCGGCTCTAGCTCCTCGCCCTGGCCCAGATCGGCGGTGAACGTCACCACCTCGCAGCCGCGCTCCGCTTGGAGCCATTTCAGAATGATCGAGGTGTCCAACCCGCCGGAATAAGCGAGGACGACTTTTTTCGGGGCGTCGGCGGGGGTCGGCATGGCGCGCTCCTAGGGACCGGATATTGAGCGCGCGGTTTTAGGCGGTCGCGCGCGCCCTGTCAGCCCGCCGCGTCACCCGCGTCGTCCGGCGCCAAGGTTTCCCGATTGGGGTCATCGCGCCAAACGACGAACGAATAGACCACGCCTGCCGCGCTCGCGCCCAGCAACAGGCTCACATAGGCGTAGACCACCAGTCCGGTCGGCGCGACAAAGCAGCCCAAAACGCCGGCGACCGACACCGCCAACCAGGCACGCCCCACAAAGCGGTGGGTCTTGTCCCAGGACAAATCGCTCGACAGCGTCCAAGGGGTGCGAACGCCTGCGAAGAAGTTCGGCCGCGCTTTGGTCATGACATTGCCCAGCGCGGCGGTCAGCGCCATGGTCGCGACCAGGATCAGGGTCAACCCGTCCCACCCGGTCTCCCCCAGCGCGGGCGGCGCGAACCAGCCCAAAGCTTGGCCGGTGACGAAGCCCTGCGCCGCGGCGAGCACGGCCGTCACGCCGATCCAGCTTGTCAGGTAAAACGGCCCCGATCGGGCGAGGTTGCGCCCGCGAGGGTCGATCTTTGGCAATATGGCGAGCATCAGGCCCACGCCCGCAATCACAGCCGGCAGGAGCATAAACGCCTCCCACCGGCCGCCATAACGGCTGACGGAACCGTCAAGACCATACCGCAGCGGGATTTCCGCATCGGGGGCCACGCCGAAAAACCCCACCGCGCCGAGACCGCCCGCGATTGCGGCGCCCAAAACGGTCGCCAATAGGCCGATACGAATCATGAGCGGTCTCCTTGCTTTGCGGTTTCGGATTTGAACACGCCCATCATCCAGGCGATCGCCTCGTCCACGACCGAAGCGTTCAGCCGATACCGAATGGTCGTGCCCTCGCGTTCGGCCAGGATCAGATCGGCGTCTTTGAGTACGTTGAAATGCCCGGACATGGTGGGTTTGGCGACGTCGAAGGCTTCGGCCAATTCGCCGGCCGTGCGCGGGCCGTCGCGCAACAGATCGAGCACTTGGCGACGCACCGGGTGGCCGAGCGCTTTGAAGACGCGGTTCATAGTTTGAATTTAGGCTAAATACGAATTTTAGACAAGGGTCCCGCCGCTTGCCAGCCGGCCGCGGCCGCGCTACCGCCCCGGTTTGAGGGGAACCTGCTCATGCGCATCTTCACCAATCCGAAAACCGCCTGGCATACGCCCGCTGGCGAGATAAAGGACGGCCAGCTCAAACCGCCCTTTGATCAGCCCCGCCGGATCGAGATCGTGCTCGAGGCGCTGCGCGCGCGAGGAGCGCCTTTGCCGAAGACGCCGCCGGTTTGCGCGCCCGACGCCATCGCGGCCGTACATGACCCCAGCTATGTGCGCTTTCTCGAAACCGCTCATGATCAATGGCTCGCAGCGGGGCGAACGGGGGATGTGTTCCCGCTGGTCTGGCCCGGCCCCGGCTTCAGGCGCAACGTCAAACCGAACACCATCGATGGTCTGATCGGGCTTTACGCCTTTGACAGCGGCACCCCGATCGCCGCGGGAACGTGGGATGCGGTGCGCCAGGGTGCGGACGCCGCGGTCGCGAGTGCAGATGCGCTCAGCGCCGGTGAGGATCGGGCCCTGTGCCTGACCCGCCCGCCGGGCCACCACGCCATGAGGGGCCAATATGGCGGCTATTGCTTTCTGAATTTCGCCGCCATCGCCGCCCAACGCTTACGGGACAACGGCGCCGCGCGGGTCGCCGTCTTGGACGTGGACTACCACCACGGCAACGGCACCCAGGACATCTTCTACGACCGCGGCGACGTTTTGGTGGTCAATCTCCACGCCGATCCGATCGCCGAATACCCCTATTATCTCGGCCACGCGGATGAGATCGGGGTCGGCGAGGGCGAGGGCGCGACCCTTAATCTGCCGCTGCCGGCGGGAACCGATGGGGCCGCCTATTCCGACGCACTTGCCCAAGCGTGCGCCGTCATCGCGCGTTTTGGCGCGGACGCCCTGGTGTTATCCTATGGCGCGGACACCTTTGAGCATGACCTTTTGGGCCGGTTCAAACTGACGACAGCGGACATGGGACGGATCGGAACCGCCGTCCGCGCTCTTAAATTACCTGTGCTCACCGTGCTGGAAGGCGGCTATGCGGTGGAGGATTTGGGCCGCAATGTCGTGAGCCTCATCGCTGGCCTAGAACCGTGAGGACCCGCCCATGACCCGATATTTGGCGCTAATCACCGGCGCGTCCGCCGGCATTGGCGCAGCACTCGCCCGCGTTTACGCCCAAGAGGGTTGGGATTTGGCCCTAACCGCCCGACGCGCGGACCGGCTGGAGACGCTGGCCGAAGCGCTGTGCAAACAACACGGGACCCATTGCTTGGTGCTGCCAGAAGATCTGAGCGACCCGGACGCGCCAAATCGCTTGGTCGCGGCGATCACCGCGCAGGGCCGCGCCATAGACGGGCTGGTCAATAACGCCGGCTATGGGTTGGGCGGACCCTATGTTGAGACCGAATGGGCGGACCAAGCCCGGTTTCTCCAGGTCCTGGTGAGCGCGCCGGCGGCGCTGTGCCATCTCTGCCTGCCCGCCATGATCGAGCGCGGCTTTGGCCGCATCCTCAACGTCGCCTCGCTGGCGGGTCTGGTCCCCGGCTATGGCGGCCAGTCACTTTACGGGGCGGCAAAGGCGTTCGTGGTCAGAATGTCGGAAAGTCTGAGCGCGGAAACCGTGGGAACCGGGGTGCATGTCACCGCCCTCTGTCCCGGCTTGACCGAGAGCGAGTTCCACGACCTGGCGGGCACGCGCAAAGCGGTGGACGACCTACCCGGCTGGGTAAAACGAACGGCGCAAGACGTCGCCCGCCAAGGCTACACAGCATGCGAAGCGAACAGACCCGTCCACGTCACCGGGGCTGAGAATAAAACCGCCGCAGCTCTTACCCGGCTCTTGCCCGACGCGGTGACAAACGGTTTGGTGCGCCGGCAATCGGCGAGGTTCCGCCGCACCGTTTGAGGCCCGCTATGTCCGCCTTCACGCCCGACCGCTTGTTCGTCGCCCTTGATGTGCCCAGCGTGGACGAAGCCCGGACGCTCGCGCAGACGCTGTTGCCCACAGGCGTCGCCTTTAAGATCGGGCTCCAGCTCTTGCCCATTGGCGGGCTGGAGCTCGCGCGCGAGCTCAAGGACCAAGGCGCGACTGTGTTCCTGGACTACAAGCTCTTAGACATCGCCAACACAGTGGAGAGCGCGGTGCGATCCGTAGCAAGCCTTGGGGTGGATTACCTCACCGTGCATTGCGAGCCCCAAGCCGTCTCCGCCGCGGTGCGCGGGGCCAAAGACACCGGGCTTAAACTGCTCGGCGTGACGGTGCTCACCTCATACACCGACAAGGACGTGCAACTCGCGGGCTACGCCCACCGGGTCAATGTGTTGGTGATGCGCAAGGCCATGAACGCGATGACCGCCGGCTTCACCGGCGTGGTCGCCGCGCCGCGCGAAATCCCCATGCTGCGCGAACGGCTCGGCCAAGAGCTAGAGATCGTCACCCCAGGGATCCGCCCCGCGGGCGCGAACGCCGACGATCAAGCCCGCATCGCCACCCCGGACAGCGCGGTGAAGCTGGGTGCGACGCGGCTGGTGATCGGCCGGCCGATCACCCAAGCGCCCGACCCGGTCGCCGCGACCCAAGCGATTATCGCAAACGTTGCGGGCTAAGCCCTAAGGCTTCGAGCGCGCCAGGCCGCCACGCCCCAGCATCAAGGTCGTAAAGGTCGAAGCCCCCGGCGAAGTCCCATGCGCACCAGGCGAACCCGCGATCCTCAGCCGCCGCGCGCACCGCCTCAAGCCAAGGATTGCGCACCGCATCCGTCGCGGCCTCGAACACGCCGAACTCGCCGAGAAACACCGCCGCTCCGGTCGTTTCGGCGAAGTGGCGCGCCCGCTCCATATCCGCCTCAAGCGCGCGGCGCTCCTCCGCCGTCCCCCAGCTCACCCCGAGCGGCGGCCAATCCTCCCCAAAATCCGCGCCTTGATGGGTAAAGGCGCGGGGACGATAAAAATGAAACGTGGCGACAACATTGGGGTCGTCGGGCAGCTATAACCGCTCCAGCGCGCCCACATTGGAATAAACATCGCCGCCCAAAATGACGAGACGGTCGGGATGCAGCCGCCGAACCCGCGCCAGCGCTTCGGCCAGAAGCGGGTTCAGACGATCCGCGGTCAATTGATCATGGGGCTCGTTAAGCAGTTCAAAGATCAGATCATCGGGCGCGCCGGCGTAATGCGCCGCGATTTGCGCCCAAAGGCCGAGGAACCGGGCGCGATGGCCGTCAGGGTCCGCCATCAGGTCCCAATAATGGTGCACGTCCAACACCACGGCGAGCCCTTGAGCCCGCGCTTGGGCGATCACCTGGTCAACCCGAGCGTAGATCGCCGGATCGATCTGATAAGGCCGGGTCTGGCTGGCGTGCTTGTCCCACGCCACGGGCAGGCGCACCGCCTCGAACCCCACCTCGGCGATAATCCGCAAGTGATCATCGGCGATCCGATAGCCCCAATCGCCCTCGCGCGGGGCCTCCAGCGCATTGCCTAAATTGATGCAGGTTTGAAACGGCAGGGCCGCACGCGGGGCCTGAGCCGGCGCGTCGGCACAAGCCGCCAGCGCCAGCGCTAAGCCCGCAAAACCGCTGCGCCGCAAAACCTATCGCCGCCCAAACCGGCCGCCACCGAAGCCGCGCGCGCCGCGAAAGCCCACACCACCGCGAAACCCGACGCCGCGAAAGCCGGCGCCGCGGAACACGCCGAAGGGCTGGCCGATCACTCCTTGGCCGCCGCCAAACACCAGAAACGGGTGTCCGCCAGGACCGCCGACCCCGCCCGTGAGCGTTCCGGCGAAATCCGGCGCCAAGGTGATCGGGTCGCCCAAACGGATTGCGTCCGCTGAAACCGCCACGGATGAGGCTGACGGCGTCGCCACGGGCGCGGGGCCATCCTCGAAGCCGTAAAACGCGCGAACCGGTCCCCCGACCAAGTCGAGCGACGCTGGCGCCGCGTTGGTCTGCGCAAGGGCGGGCGCGGCCAACACAGAACTCGTAACGGTGATCAACGTGGCGCGCAGCATGGCGGGACTCCTCAACCAAGAGGGTTAACGTTAACGGCGAAGAACGAAGTTATAAAGCCACTTCGCCTGTCGCGCGAACCGCACGCCGCCGGCTTAGAAGTCGTAGGCCACGCCTTTGCGCTCCCAATCGCCATAACGGGTGGGTTCTTCGCCGCGAGGACCGTGAAGCTCCGTGGGCTGCGCATCCGCCTGTGCCTGAGCCCGGCGCGCGGCGGCTTCGGCGAGCGCGCGACGCGCGGGGGGGGTCAGCTCGGCCTCGGGGTTGGCGCCCGGCGGGGTCGTCTCGCTCACATCAATGCCCTCCTCGATCGGTGGAACGACGACGGAATCCCTCTTGCGGAGCCCGGCACTCGACCCATTTTTATTGCTGCACGATAATCCGTGGCGACAAAACCGCCCGAGATGACACATAGGACCGATTGAGGATCGACCCAATGCGCACATTCTTTCTGCTCGCCGCGCTCACCGCCTTATTCATGGGTGTCGGCTTCGTCATTGGCGGCCAGGCGGGTATGGCGATCGCGTTTGTGATCGCGCTGGGCATGAATGCGGTGTCCTACTGGAACGCCGACAAAATCGTTTTGTCGATGTATCGCGCCCAGCCGGTGGATGGCGCCCACCCCGACCCGACCATCGCGACCTACGCCCGAGATACGCTGGACATGGCGGCGCGCGCGGGCCTGCCGGCGCCAAAAATCTACGTCGTAGAGGACGCCCAACCCAACGCCTTCGCCACCGGTCGAAACCCGGAGAACGCCGCGGTGGCCGCGACCACCGGCCTGTTGCAACGACTGAGCCGGGAAGAAGTGGTCGGCGTCATGGCCCACGAGCTAGCGCACGTAAAGAACCGCGACACGCTGATCATGACCATCACCGCCACCATCGCCGGCGCGATCTCCATGCTGGCGAATTTCGCGTTCTTTTTCGGCGGACGGGAGCGGGGCAACATTATCGGCGCCATTCTGGTGGCCGTGCTCGCCCCCATCGCGGCCATGCTGGTGCAGATGGCGATCAGCCGGACCCGGGAATACGGCGCGGACCGCATGGGCGCACAGATTTGCGGCCAGCCACTTTGGCTCGCCTCCGCCTTGCAGAAGATCGCCCATGGCGCCGAGCAGGTGGAAAACCGCACCGCAGAGGCGAACCCCGCCACCGCGCACCTGTTCATCATCAATCCCCTGCACGGGCGCGGCGCAGACGCCTTGTTTTCGACCCACCCCTCGACGCAGACTCGAATCTCGCGACTCGTCGACATGGCCGGCGGGTCAAAGGCTGCGCCGGGCCGGGTCGAGGATGGCCCTTGGGGACCGCGCGTAGCGCAAGGGCGTCAGCGCGGGCCGTGGGGGTAAACTGCGCCAAACGCTGACGCCATGGGGGAGTGGGACAACAGTGACGGCAGCGGCGGCTTCAGCCGATCGATCGACACCGGCGGGCTTACCGGCGCGCCAAGCAGCCCTCGCGGCGCTTTATGCGGTGGAAACCCAAGGCCGCGCCCTCGATGCGGGGCTGAGCGCGACCTTCCGGCGGTTAGCCCTAGAGCCGCGCGACCGGGCGTTCGCCTATCTGTTGGCCTCGACCGTGTTGCGTCGGCAGGGTTGGATAGACCGGGTTCTCGACCAGTATTTGAAAAAGCCGCCTCAGCTTGAGGTGCGCATCGCGCTGCGGCTCGGTGTGGCGCAATTGCTGTTCTTGGGCTCGCCGCCCCACGCCGCAGTGGGCTTGAGCGTGGAAGCCATGAAAGCCGACCGGGACACCGCACGCGCCGCCGGGCTGGCGAATGCGGTTTTGCGCAAAATCGCCCAAGCGGGGCCCAGCGCATTGCGCGGCTTCCGACCCAGCGAAGCCTTGCCCGACTGGCTCGCACGGCGGTGGAACGCGACCTACGGGCCCCAAACCGCCGACGCCATGGCGCAAGCGGGCTTCGCCGAGCCGCCTTTGGACCTCACCGTCAAACGCGACCCCTCATTCTGGGCGGCGCAATTGGGCGGTCGCGTCTTACCGAACGGCGCGGTGCGGTTGGACGAAATCGGCGATGTGACCAGCCTGCCCGGCTATGCGGATGGCGAATGGTGGGTGCAGGACGCCGCCGCCGCCTTGCCCGCGACCCTGCTCGGCCCCGTGCGCGGTCGGATGGTCGCGGATTTATGCGCGGCGCCGGGGGGCAAGACCGCCCAACTCGCCGCAGCGGGGGCGCGGGTCACCGCGGTGGACGTGTCCGGGAAACGCCTCGAGCGGCTGAAAACCAATCTGGATCGACTGACCCTGAGTGCGGAGGCCGTCGCCGCGGACGCCACCCAATGGCGGCCTGAGCGACCTTTTGACGCGGTCTTATTGGATGCGCCCTGCAGCGCCACCGGAACCCTGCGTCGTCGCCCCGACGCCGCCTGGACCCGGGACCCGGACGCCATAGGCGCGCTGGCGCCGGTTCAGACCGCCCTGCTCAACGCCGCGGCGGACATGCTCGCGCCGGGCGGAACGCTTGTGTTTTGCACGTGTTCGCTGGAGCCCGAGGAAGGCCCCTCCATTGTGGCGCGCGCCCTCGCCGCGGGCGCGCCCATCGTTCCAGATCCGATCCGGCCGGCGGAAATTCCGGGCCTTGAGCCCGCTTTGCTCGCCGACGGGACCCTCAGAACGCGGCCCGATCATTGGGCGGAGCACGGCGGGGTTGACGGGTTTTTTATTGCACGTTTTCGCAGAAGGGACCTGTTCAGCGCCGGTTTAAATCCATAAGTACATCTTTAGCGTTCGATGTGACCCGGCGGACGGTTCCGAACGCGCGAGACAGGAGCAAACACCATGGCGGCGATGGCGATCGGTTCGAAAATGCGTGCAGGTTTGGCGGCGGCGCTCGCAGCGACCAGTTTGGGCGCGTGCGTATCCGACTTGGGCGCGAATACCGTGGACCGGAGCGCGGTGGGCATTGTCAGCCGGGTGGAGACCGGCGTGTTGATCGGCGCGCGTCCGATCAAAATTGAAGCCCGGCAATCGGGCACCGGCGCGGTGGCCGGCGGCACGCTTGGCGGCATTTTAGGATCGGCCGCGGGGGGCACCTCTACCGATGCGTTGATTTTCGGCGCCGTGGGCGCCAACGCGGGCGCGTTAGCCGGGGCGGCCGCGGAAGAGGCCGCGACCTCGAATAATGGCTTCGCCTACACGGTGCAGCTCGACCGCAACAGCGAAGTGATCACAGTCACCCAAGGCGCAGACGTCGCGATCGCCGTCGGCACGCCGGTGATTGTCGAATATGGCGACCGGGCGCGCGTTTTGCCGTTGCAAGGGGCTGTGCCGCTGCAGGGCGGCGTGCCCCAAGCCTCTTAAACCGCCTCTTAGAAAAGCCTTTGCACGAGGCGGTTTTCTTGCGCCAGTTCGATAGGGCTGGTATGCGCGCGCTATGGATTTGACCGCCGCTCGCGCCCCGTCGCCCGTCAAAATCGCACCCTCAATCCTCGCCGCCGATTTCGCGCGGCTTGGTGAGGAAATTCGCGACATCCAGGAAGCGGGGGCGGACTGGATTCATGTCGACGTCATGGACGGGCATTTCGTCCCCAACCTGACCATCGGCCCGGACGTGGTGCGCGCCTTGAAGCCGCACGCAGTCAAGCCGATGGACGTGCATTTGATGATCGCGCCCGTTGATCCGTATATCGAAGCGTTCGTCGACGCCGGGGCGGATATCTTGACCTTCCACCCTGAAGCCGGCCCTCACGCGCACCGAACCGCCCAGGCCATCCGAGCTGCGGGGGCGCGCGCGGGCCTCGCCTTGAACCCCGCGACCCCCGTTGAGGCGATCGATTACCTGCTCGGCGACATCGATCTCGTCTTGGTGATGAGCGTTAATCCGGGCTTTGGCGGCCAGAGCTTTCTTGAGTCGCAATTGCGCAAGATCGAGACGGTGCGCGCGCGGATCGACCAATTGGGCGCCGCGATCGAGCTGGAGGTCGATGGCGGGGTTAAGCCCGGGATTGCCGAACGGGTGATCGACGCGGGCGCGAGCGCGCTCGTCGCGGGAACCGCAGCGTTCAAGGGCGGGCGCGCGGCGTATGCGGACAACATCGCCGCTTTGCGCTGCGGACGCTGACGGACCGCAGGGGTGGCCGGCGGTCCTTCGCCCTTCGCGGTCATTGGCGCGATCGCCGCCGCTGGCGCCCAAGCGGCGCGGGATGAATGGCGCGGTCTGCCGCTTTACCGCTGGCTGCGCTTGAACGGACCGCCCGGAGCCCCGCCGACCTTTGCGCCCACCGATCTGCATCGAGGCGATTCGCACACCGCGGCTGAAATCCTGTCCGGGCGGCTACGGCTCGCCGGGGAGACGTTGGACTATGGCGCTGAGGGCGACCCGTGGCGACGTCCCTCGCCCTCGCGTCGGTTCGCAGAGACGGCGCATCGGTTTTTTTGGCTGCGCGACTTGGCCGAAGCGAGCGATCAAGACGCGGCCAAAGCCGAAGCCGGACGGTTGATCGATATCTGGATCGAGGTGTTCGGCGCGTGGAACCGGTTCGCTTGGTCGCCCGATCTGGCGGGGGATCGGATCAACAATCTTATTGCGCAGCGGGCGCTTTGGGTGGACGCACCTGAGGCAACCGTGCGACGCCGCGCCTCAGCGCTCGGCCGCCAAATCCGACATCTTCGCGCGACCGCCGCCGAGGCGTCCCCCGGCCCGCCGCGGTTTCGCGCCGCGTGCGCGCTCACGGTCGCCGGCGCGGCGGTGCCAGGTGCGGAAAGCGGGCTCGACGCGGGGCTTCGGTTGCTTGAGCGCGAACTGGATCGCCAAATCCTGCTCGATGGCGGCCATTCGAGCCGTAGTCCGCTGTCCGCAGCCGATGCGCTTTGCGAGTTGCACCGCGTGCTGGATGCGCTCAACCAAAAAAACCACCCCGCGCCCGAGGCGTTGACCCGCGCGCGGGACCGTTTGGCGCCGATGGTTCGGTTTCTGCGCCATGCGGACGGTCGGCTGACGTGCTTCAATGGCGGCGGCGAGGGCGACAAGCGGGCGCTATCTCGGCTGGTCAAATCGGTGAAAACCGCGCCCAAGCCGTTTACGGTCGCCCCGCACACGGGCTATCAGCGGGTCCAGGCGGGTGGGTTGACCTTGATCCTGGATGTCGGCGAACCCGGCGAGGGGGCGGCCAGCGTCGAAGCGCACGCTGGCGCTCTAGCCTTCGAATTGGCCACCAAAGACGGGCGGTTGATCGTTAATTGCGGGTGGGCGCCTGACCAGCCGCGCCATTGGCGCGATGTTGTGCGCGCCACGGCCGCCCATTCCACCTTGGTTCTCAACGACACCTCCTCGCTTGGGGTGCTGCCCGAGGGCCTAAGGCGGCGATGGTTGGGCGCTCGGGTGATCCGCGGCCCGGGGCCGATTACGGTCAAGCGATCCGATGAGGAGCGCGGCGCCTGGATCGAGGCGTCCCACCAAGGCTATCGACGGCGCTATGGTTTAGTGCACGGACGACGGATTTTCGTGGCCTCGGACGGCGCGGATGTGCGCGGCGAGGACACCTTGACCCGGCTGGTCGATGACGGCCCGGCAAAATCCCAAGAGCCGATCCCCTACCAAATTCGATTTCATTTGCATCCCGCGGTCCGCGCATCGCGCGCGCGCGACGGTCGCAGCGTACTGCTGGCCGCGCCGTGGGGCGAAGGCTGGCGATTCCGCGCCGACTTGGCGCCGGTGGAGATCGAAGCCTCCGCCTATCTGGGGCTGGGCGCCCCGCCCCAACGGTCAACCCAATTGGTGCTCAACGCCGTCGCGGAGCCGGGCGGACGCGGGGACAAACCGCCTAATCGGGTGCGTTGGGCGCTGCAAAAGATGGACCGGTCCGCCCCGGGCGCGCTTGCGTGATCGTCAACCGTATCCGCGGCTTCAGCGGGCCGATGGCGGGCGTGTTGGCGTTGGACGCGCTCGTCGCGGTGGGCGCGTTCATGCTCGCCGTGCGGCTCATCGACCCGGCGGAGTGGATGCGCGCGATCGGGTCGGGCTTAGGTTTTGGCGCGCTCGCCGGACTCGTCTTCGTCCAACAGGGCGTGCCCCGGGGCATGTGGCGGTATGCGGGGGCGACGGACTTGCTGCGCGCCGCGCGAGCCTGCGCGATTGCGGCGGCGATCTATGCGCGGGGGGCGGGGGTGTTCGGCCGGCTCGACCAGAACGCGGTGGCTGCTTTAGGCTTGGCGGCGGCCTTGAGCGCGCTGGGCTTAGCGATGGGACGGCTTGCGGTCGCTGCGGTGCGCCGGGGCGACGCCCAGGCCGCCTGGCGGGCCGCGGATCCGGAAGCCCCCGCGGCCTTGGCCGTGGGCGACGCGCGCCATTTGGACGTCATGCTGAAGGATTTTGTCCGCCAGCCCGGCGGCCCG
This sequence comes from Maricaulaceae bacterium, assembly GCA_050331475.1. Lineage (GTDB taxonomy): Bacteria > Pseudomonadota > Alphaproteobacteria > Caulobacterales > Maricaulaceae > JBHJGU01. Next base: position 12,832 of record JBHJGU010000134.1, read on the forward strand.
CCTTTTCGCATTGTCGGCTTGATAGAACGCTCGGGCGGCCATGTGGGCCGCGCGATCCATGGGGCGCGCATTTTAGGCGGTCTGGATCAATTGGAGCCCGCGCTGATGCGCTTGTCGCGCCATGCCCGATCGCGACCACGCTTAGTGCTCGCTGATCCCTACGCGGACCGCGCTTTGATGGACCGGCTCGTCTCCGCCGCCGCGGACGCCGGCGCGCTTCTGGTGCGCGCACGCGGCGCCAATGGCTCGGCGCGGCTCAGCCCGGTCGAAGCCGCGGACCTGATCGGCCGGCCGCCGCGCGTGCTGGATTTGGAACGAACCCGCCGGCTCGTCAAAGGTCGACGGGTGCTGGTGACCGGGGCGGGCGGAACCATTGGTGGCGAATTGACTCGACAGATCGCCCGATTGGAGCCGGCGGCGCTCGTTCTGATCGACGCCGCGGAATACAATTTGTACAGCATCGATTTGGAGCTTCGCGAAAGCGGCGCGACCTGCCCCTGGACGGCGTGGCTGGCGGATGTGCGCGATCCCCGGCGGATCGACCAAATCTTCGCCGCGGAACGACCGGACGTGGTCCTCCACGCCGCCGCCCTGAAACACGTGCCTTTGATGGAGCGCAATCCGCTTGAAGCGATCCTCACCAATGTCGGGGGCACGCTTTACGCCGCCCGCGCGGCCGCCCAACACGGCGCCTCGGCGTTTGTGCTGATCTCCACGGACAAAGCGGTCAATCCCACCAACGTTATGGGCGCGTCCAAACGGGTCGCGGAAATGGCGGTGCAAGCGATTGACGCGCAAAACCCCACCATGCGGGCGGTGGCGGTGCGGTTCGGCAATGTGCTCGGCTCGACGGGTTCAGTCGTGCCGCTCTTTGAACGCCAGATCGCCGCGGGCGGCCCAGTGACCGTCACCCATCCCGAAATCACGCGGTATTTCATGACGGTGGAGGAAGCCGCCGCCCTTGTGCTTCAAGCCGCCTCCCTCTCCCGCGGCGCCGATCCGAAAAACCGCGGCGTCTATGTGCTCGATATGGGCGAACCCGTGGCGATCGACCAATTGGCGCGCCAGCTCATCCGATTGCGCGGCCGCGAACCGGGCCGGGACATCGTCATTACGCACACGGGCCTACGCCCGGGCGAAAAGCTGCACGAGGAGATTTTTTACGCCGCAGAAGTGGCGCGCCCCACCGATGTGGACGGGGTGTTGATGGCCCGCACGCCCACCCCTGATCCGGCGACCCTGGAACCCGCGCTGGAGGCGCTGATCACCGCAGCCCGCGCCCGCGACGGCGATGCGGCGCTGGATGCGCTGAAAACGCTGGCCCCGGCGTTTACCGGCGCGGAACAACGCTGACCCCACCCTGGCGGCGACCGCGCGAAACAGTCGATTTTCCGTGACGAATTGACTACAGCAAGCCCAATCCGTTCGTTTCCTGCCGAAGGTGGCCATGACTGAACCCGCTCGCGGCGATAATCGCCGTCCGATCCGCCGCGCCCTCATCTCCGTGTCGGATAAATCCGATCTCGTTCGACAAGCCCGCGCGCTGGCCGCCCACGGCGTCATGCTTCTGTCCACCGGCGGCACGCGGACAGCGCTCGCCGAGGCGGGATTGGCCGTGGAGGACGTCGCTTCGGTCACCCAATGGCCGGAAATGATGGACGGGCGGGTCAAAACCCTGCATCCGCGCATCCATGGCGGTCTCTTGGGGCGGCGAGATCGCGCCGACGATCAGGCCGTTATGGCCCAGCACGGCGTTCCGGAGATCGATCTGTTGATCGTCAATCTCTACCCATTCGAGGCGACGCTCGCCGCAGGCGCGGATTTCGACACTTGCGTGGAGACGATTGACATTGGCGGACCCGCTTTGATCCGTGCGGCGGCGAAAAACCACCAGTTTGTGACCGTCTGCGTAGACGCCGAGGATGTGGACGCGGTTTTGACGGCCTTCGACAGCGAGGGCGGCGTGCCCGGCGATCTGCGTCGGCGGCTGGCGGGCAAAGCCTACGCCCGCACCGCCGCCTATGATGCGGCCATTGCAGCGTGGCTGGACCAAAGCCCGCTCGACGCCGACACCGCGCCGGCGCGGATTACCTTAGGGGGATCCTTAGCGTCGCGCCTAAGATACGGCGAGAACCCGCACCAGAATGCCGCGTTTTACCGAACCGGATCGACGCGGCCTGGCGTGGCCACCGCACGCCAGGTGCAAGGCAAGGCGCTGAGCTATAACAATCTAAACGATACCGACGCGGCTTTCGAACTGGTCGCTGAGTTCGATCCGAGCGACCGGGCGGCTGTTGCGATCATCAAGCACGCCAATCCTTGCGGCGTGGCGCTGGGCGCGGACTTAGCGGAGGCGCACGCTCACGCCTTGGCGTGTGATCCTGTCAGCGCCTTTGGCGGGGTCGTCGCGGTGAACCGGCGGCTCGACGCGGCCGCCGCGCGCGCCATCACCGCGATCTTTACCGAAGTCGTTATCGCGCCGGACGCCGACGCCGACACGTTGGCCATCTTCGCCACGAAAAAGAACCTCCGCCTGTTGCTGACCGGCGACTTGCCGGATCCCACCGCGCCGGGGCGCACGGTGAAGACCTTGGCGGGAGGCTTTCTAGTGCAAACGCGCGATAAGGGCGCGGTCTCCGCGTCAGACTTGCGGATCGTCACTCAAGCGCAACCCAGCGCCTCGCAGATCGCCGACGGGCTGTTCGCCTGGCGCGTCGCTAAACATGTCAAATCCAATGCGATCGTTTACGCGAAGGACCAAGCCACCGCCGGGGTCGGCGCCGGCCAAATGAGCCGGGTGGACGCCGCCCGGATCGCCGCGCAAAAGGCCCAAGACGCGGCGGCAGCGGCCGGATGGACGAGCCCGCGGACTCAGGGCTCGGCCTGTGCGTCCGACGCCTTTTTCCCCTTTCCCGATGGATTGCTGCAGGCCGCGGAGGCGGGGGCGGTGTTTATCATCCAGCCCGGCGGCTCGGTGCGCGACGCGGATGTGATCGCGGCGGCGGACGAGGCCGGCTTGGCGATGGCGTTCACCGGTATGCGGCATTTCCGGCATTAGTCGCACGTCGGCAAAAAAGAGGGGGGACAAGACCATGGCCAATGCGATCACCAAAATCGCGGTCGGGCTGGGGGTCGGGGCGGCGGCGGTCGCCATGGTTGGCGCCGGCTACGTCGTTTGGCGGCTCAGCGGGGGCGATGTAGACGCCCGGTCCAGCGCGGAGCTGCGCGCGATCATCGAGCCCGCCATGACCGTGACCAAGCCCGACGGCGCCGGACCGTTTCCGGCCATTCTGTTGGTGCATGGCTGCGGGGGGCGGGATCAAGTCGTCGCCGATTTCGCCGCTCTGGCGGCGGAGCATGGTGTGGTCGCTTATGGTTTGGACAGCACCGGGCCGCGCGGCTTCGATCGCGCTGCGGCGATCGCGGATGTTTGCTCAGGCGCGCAGCTCTGGGGCCATGAACGGGCCGGCGATGTATTGGTGGCCCTCCAAGCCATGCGTGAGGCCGCCTTCGTTGACCCTACGCGCCTCGCCGTTATGGGGTTCAGCCATGGCGGCTGGACGTTGATGGACTTGTTCACCATGAACCTTGCGGACGGCGAACGCCCCCCTAGCCTGACCGATACGCCGCCCGGGGGGCTGGACGGGGTCCGCGCCGCGTTGATGCACTACCCCTATTGCGGTTTTCCCGCCCGCAGCGCTCGCAATCCTTGGGTTTCCGCGCCCGACGCCGTGGACGTCATCCTCGTTGAGAACGACTCCATCGCCGATGAAACCGCCTGCGCGACGGTGTTCGAACGTTTAGAAGGCGATGGCGCGACCGTGCGCTGGGAAATCTGGTCCGGCCCGACCCATGCGTTCGACGAGCCTGATCATGCGCCCGGCTCCCGGTTTGTCTATGACCGGGACGCCACCTTGCGGGCCCGAGCGAATTTTGTCGCCTTCCTGGAAACCCATTTGACGGCGAACTGAGCCGAGCCCGCGCTTAGCGTCCGCCGATATTGGCCAATTCGCGCAATTGGGTGTTCGCAATGGCGAGCTTGGCCAAGGTCCAGTCTCCGCTCCGCTCCAAGGCCTCCAAGAGGTCAGAGGCCTTTTGCGCGTGCACGCCGTTCCGGGTGATCCACACGCCTAAAATCTGGTCAGCCCAAGCCGGATCGGGCTGCGCATCCGCATCGGGACGCCCGGACGCGCAGGTATCGGCGAGCCGAAGCGCGCCGTCCGCGATGGCGTATTGGGCGGCGTAGAAATCCTCCACCAAGCGCCGCGCGGCCAGGCGATCCCAGTGCATGGTCGCGTGCAGATGCTCCGCAGCGGCGCGGAGGCGCTCGAAGCCGAACCGCGCGCCCACCGCATAATAAACCGGCCCAGCGCCGTTAAGCGGCCAATCCCGCGCCGACGCCAGATCGATGAGATCGGTCGCCGCCGCTAGCGGGCGGAGCTTTGCCACCTGAAAACTCAGAGCTGTCGGAGCGCCGCCCGCTTCAAAAGCGGCCGCGCGCTCGGCGACCTTGCGCCGCTCTTGATCGGATATCCAGTCGAGCACGCGCTCGTCGATCTGAGCCAGCCCGTCGGCGTATCGCGTGATCCGGTAAACGATCGAGGCGGCGTCCTCGCCCTCAGGATCTTGGCGCGCGTGCCATTCCGCCTGACGGCGCAAAAGCCGCATGACATCTTTGTAGAGCGCGATCTGAACCGCGCTGGGCGCTTTGTTGTCGAGCGCGTTGACGGCCTCCAACACGTCGGCCACGCCGAAGGTCTCGTAAGCCACCGCGAAACCGCGGGCGATCGCGGCGGCGCCTTCGCCGGTGCTTTCCATGGCGCGGTGGACGAAGGCGGGACCGCCTAAATCGACAATGCGGTTGGCGAGCCGCGTGGCGATGATCTCCCGACGCAGACGATGCTCCGCGCGGGCGGTCTCAAACCGCTCCACCGCTTGGGGGAAATATCGCCGCAGCGCGCCGGCGAAATACGGATCGTCAGGGACCGAACTCGCCACCAATTCATCGAACAAGGTGATCTTCGCGTAAGACACAAGCACGGCGATTTCTGTGCGGGTCAGGCCAAGGTTTTGCTTTTTGAGCTGCCGCAAATCCGCTTCGTCGGGCAAGCCCTCCACCGCCCGGTCAAGCTGGCCGTCTTTCTCCAACCGTTCCATCACCCGGCTGTGGGCGTCCAGATCAACGACGGCGTCATGTTCGGCGATAGAGATGGCCATGGTCTGGTCGTAAATCGCGCGCAACACCGCTTGGGCGACGTCTTCGGTCATGCTGGCGAGCAATTCATCGCGCGCGTCCGCCACCAGATCACCCGATGCGATGGCGCCGTTGAGCAGGATTTTTAGGTTCACCTCTTGGTCGGACGTCGCCACGCCCGCTGCGTTATCGACGAAATCGGCGTTGATCTTCACCCCACGCCGGCCCAGCGCGACCCGCCCCGCGTGGGTGACGCCAAGATTGGCGCCCTCGCCAATGACTTTCGCTCGAACCTCGCCGGCGTCGACGCGATGGGCGTCGTTGGCGGTGTCCGACACCTGCCAGTGCTGCTCATCGGCGGATTTGACATAGGTGCCGATGCCGCCGAACCACAAAAGCTCGCACGGCGCGGCGACGAGCGCGCGAATAAGCTCGCTTGGGGTGGCGCGCTCAACGGTCAAACCGGTTAAAGCGCGGATTTCCGGCGTAAGCGCGACGGATTTCGCCGCGCGAGAGAACACCCCGCCGCCGGTTGAAATCAAAGCGCGATCATAATCTTCCCAGCTCGACCGACCCAGATCAAACAGCCGCTTGCGCTCGTTCCAGCTGGCTTCGAGGTCTTGCGGATCCTGATCGATGAAAATGTCGCGGTGATCGAACGCGGCGATCAACCGGGTCTGGCGCGAGAGCAACATGCCGTTGCCGAACACGTCCCCGGACATGTCCCCGCAGCCGATCACCGTGAAGGGTTCGGACTGAATGTCTTTGCCCAACTCACGGAAGTGGCGCTTCACCGCCTCCCACGCCCCCCGGGCGGTGATGCCCATGCCCTTGTGGTCGTACCCGGCCGAGCCGCCCGAGGCGAAAGCGTCCCCCAGCCAGAAGCCATAGTCTTGGGCGACCCCATTGGCGATGTCGGAGAAGGTGGCGGTGCCCTTGTCCGCGGCGACGACCAGATAGGGGTCCTCCCCATCCCAACACACCGTGTTAGGCGGCGCCGCCACGCGCCCCTCGACCAGATTATCGGTCAAGTCCAACAGCCCTGAGATAAAGGTTTTGTAGGCCCGGATCGCTTCCTGCCGGACGGCGTCACGATCGCCGGCTTTGGGCAATTGTTTGGGGTAGAAACCGCCTTTGGAGCCCACGGGCACAATCACGGCGTTTTTGACCTGTTGAGCCTTCACCAAACCCAGCACTTCTTGGCGGAAATCGTCGCGCCGGTCGGACCAGCGCAAGCCGCCGCGCGCCACCGGACCGAAGCGCAAATGCACGCCCTCCACGTGGGGCGCCCAAACGAAGATCTCGCGATAGGGTTTTGGATCGGGCGCTTCCTCAATCTCACGCACCGCAATTTTCAGCGCGATGTGCGCCTTGAACCGGCCCTCCGCGTCGGTCTGATAAAGATTGGTGCGCTGGATCGCCAGGACGAGCCGCGCCAGCCGCCGAAGCACCCGGTCGGCGTCCAAACGCTCAACGCCTTCAAGCGCGGCTGTGATCTCTTGGGAGACCGCATCCGCCTGCACGCGCCGAGCGGACGCATCGAGGTCCAAAGCGGGATCGAACCGGGTCCGCGCCAGGTCCAAAATTAAGCGAACGATCTTAGCGTTATCGGCAAGCGCGTCGATCTGCACCCGCTCAGAGGCGTCCATGCCGGTTTGTTGGCGCCACCGCGCGCACGCGCGCAGGAACGCCACGTCGCGCCAGGGCGCGCCAACAGTGAGAATTAATCGGTTGAACCCGTCATTCTCGGTCCGCCCCTCCATGATCGCCAAGACGGCCGCTTCAAACGCCGCCAGGGCGGCTTGCGCGTCCTTGACGCCCGCATTCGCAGTCATGTCGAAATCATGGACCCAGAGATCGGGGGCGGCCTCAGTTTGGGCGTCAGGGCGCACGCGATAGCCGGTCTCAGACTTCACGTGCAGGCCCATGTTTTCGAAAATCGGCAGAACGCTCGATAAAGCCGCACGCGTTCGGGGCACGTAGAGCTTCATGCGTATGGCGTTGACCGGATCCGTGGCCAACCGATAAGCGCGCACGGCGAACGGCGCGCCCTGGCGAACGCGTTCTAAGCCTTCCAAATCATCCAGCGCCTGCTCCGCGGTGAAGGCTTCGCGATAGGCGGCGGAAAAGCCGCCCTGATAGGTCGGCCACGCTTGGCGGATGACATCCGCCGAGGACGCCGAGGCGGCGGATTCAAACTGGTCCTCCCACGTTAGGGTGAGATTGATCAGCGCTTGCTCCAGCGCCTCAAAGTCCGGCGTTTTTCGGTCTTCCGGATCTAAGGCGAGGTAATAGACCACCCGAGCCAGCGGTTGATCCCCGAACGTGGGGTAGAACGCGGTGATCCGGCCGCCATAGGCCGCTTCGAGAATGTCGCCGAACCGGCTTCGGATCCCCGTCCCATAGCGCTCGCGCGGCACATAGGCCAGAACGACGATAAAGCGCTCGAACCGATCGCGCCGGACGAACAATTTCGGTCGCGGACGATCGAGCAAATGCAGAACCCCGAGCCCGATCCGCAACAGATCGTCTTCCTCGCACTGGAACAGTTCGTCGCGGTGATAGGTCTCGACAATGTGGCGGAGTTTTTTTGCGTTATGGCTACCGGGCGCTTTGCCCGCCCGCTCCATGACCCGGCGAACCTTGCGTCGGATCAGCGGAACCTCGCGGGCCATCCGGTCATAGGCCTCCGCGGTGAACAGTCCAACAAAGCGGCTCTCGCCCATAACCTCACCGTCCGCGCGATACCGTTTGACGCCGACGTAATCCATGTACACCCGGCGGTGGACGCGGGAGCGGAGATTGGACTTCGCCACAATCAGGGGTGCGGCCTCTTTGAGGAAGCTGCGCAAAGTGGGGGTTAGAAAAATCGGTTCGGATTGGTTGCGCAGCACATATCGGGACGGATCGCGCAAAACGCCTAAGCCTTCAGAGCGCAAGATTGAGTCTTCTTCAGGCCGAATGCGGCCGTGGTCGTCATAGGCGAACTCGTAGTGTCGGCAGCCAAGAAACGCGAAATTGTCGTCCCTTAACCAGCGCAGAAACGCGACCGCCTCCTCCACCTCATCCAGGGGGGCGGGCGTGGGCGCTTCGTTCAGCGCGTTGACCGCTTGGTCCATCTCCGCGCGCATGTCGGCCCAATCATCGACCGCGGCCGCGTGGTCCGCCAAGGTCGCCGCGACCCCCGCCTCCAAACGCGCGCGCCGCGCCGTGTCCAGGCTTTGAAAATGCACAATAATCATGGATTCGCGCAGCGGGCGGGCCTGGGGGTCGCGCCGACCGTCCGGTTGGCGTCCTAACACCACGATTGGATGAAAGAGCGCCATGGCGTTGAGCCGCTGGTCGTTCACTTCGCCCATAATGCTGTCGACCAGGAAGGGACGATCTTCGGTGACCACGACCAAGGCTTCCCGGTTCAGGCTGCGACCGCCGGCCCCGTCCACGGCGAAAAAACGGGTCAACGTGCGGCCCGGTTCCCGCACCGCGGTCTGCTCCCACGCCTGCGCGGCGATGGCGACCACGTCGTGAAGGTCTAAGTCCGTCACCTCGTCGGTGTCGATGTCCGCGAAAAACTGCTCCAGAAAGCTCGTCGCGGGACCGCTCAGACCGCCGTCCGCGCCGTGCAGCGGCGCGCCGTCCACTTCCTCCGCCGCCGCGCGCAGCTAATCCTCGCACGTGAACGGGATGTTCGCCGTAAAACCGTCGCCCATGGGTATCCCTCGTTTTTTTCTCGGCGACACGCTACGCCGACCGTGCGCCGAGGCAAGGCGGCGAGGGATGCGTCATCCAAAGATTTCGCGAATTTTCGATCACAGTTCGCAGACATGGCCCTTTTCGGGGCACAGCCCGCCTAAAGAGCCGGGAAAATCGAACGCGTCGACAATGAGGGTAAGGGGGTGGGACCGCCGGGTGGGGGACTTTACCCGGCGGTCCCGACAGGCCTCGCGTTCAGGCTGGGG
>JBHJGU010000135.1:0-37476 GCA_050331475.1 Maricaulaceae bacterium
TTTTATCCTTACCGCCATCGGCGTGATCGGCGTCCTGATCGGGATCTTAGTGCCGCTATTCGCGGCGATTTTGGACGCAGCTGGTCGCGACCTGCCCGGCCCAACGCGGCTCTTGCTTGCGATCAGCAACGCGGCGGCGGACTATGGCGGCTTTGCGCTCGTGGGTCTCGGGCTTGGGCTCTTGGGCCTCCTGGCGGTCCGCGCGACCCCAAAAGGCAGAGCCGCGCTTGATCGGTTTGCGCTGCGCGTACCCGGCTTGGGCGGCTTATTGCGCGATTTGGCGGTCGCGCGGTTAACACGGACCCTAAACGGGCTGTTGGGCGGCGGCTTGGCGTTGGATCGCGCTTTGCCGATCACCGCGGACGTCATGACCAACACGGCGTTTGCGAATTTGGTGCGCGCGAGCGAACGCGTCGTGCGCGCGGGCGAACCGTTTTGGCGCAGCCTGCGCGGTTCGGGCTTGATGCGACCGCGGGACGTGGAGTTGATCCGCCTGGGGGAGGAGAACGGCGCGCTCGAACCGATGACGGCGCGCCTGGCGAGCATGGCCGAACGCGACGCCCAACGGCGCATCGATCGCGGGTTGAGCCTGCTGACCCCTGTTTTGACCTTAGTGATGGGCTTGATTGCGGGCTTCATCATAGTGTCTTTGTTAAGCGCCATTCTAGGCCTCAACGACTTGGTGTAGACGTTGGTATGACCGCAAACCGCAAAACCCAAACTGGGCTGACCTTGCTCGAATTGCTGATCGTTTTAGCGATCCTTGGCCTAATCGCCGCCTTCGCCGCGCCTCGGGTGGTCGGCGTGTTGGGCGGCGCGAAGACCGACGCCGCCACCGTTCAGATTGACAATATCGCCGCAGCGCTTGACCTGTTCCGCCTTGAAGTCGGGCGCTATCCCACCACCGAGGAAGGTCTGCAGAGTTTGATGGCCGCGCCGAACGACGCGGAGGGGTGGAACGGCCCGTATCTGGATAAGCCCAGCGGGCTGGTTGATCCTTGGGGCGCGCCCTATGATTATCGCTTCCCTGGCGAGAACTCCGACTATGAGGTGTTCACCTTGGGCGCGGACGGCCAAGAGGGCGGCGAGGGCGAAAACGCCGATGTCTCAAACTGGTCCTAGCGCTCGGTTACGCGCCGGGTTCACGCTTCTTGAATTGCTCATCGTGCTCGCGGTGATCGGCTTGATCGCCGGTGTAGCCGGGCCGCGGCTAACCCGTAATATGGGATCAATTGAGACCGACGTCGCCCAAGCGCGCGACGCGCTTCGGCGCGCCCAGATCACCGCGCTCGGCCAGGGCGCGGTCCAATGGGTGGGCTTTCAAACCGATCCGGCCGCTTTGGTGCGCGCCGACGGCGGCACGACCCGGTTCCCCCGAGGCACGGAGCTGAGCTTGGACACCGCCGCCGAGGCTGCGCGCGCGGGCGTGCCGGGCTTTCTCTTCACGCCTGATGGGGGGTCGAGCGGCGGCACGGTGCGGATAGACCGCCGCGGCCGGACGGCGGGCCTCACGGTGCATTGGGCGACCGGCGGGATCGAGACCTGGTCGGGCGAGCGGCCATGACCCGGCGCGCGGACGGTTTCACCGTGCTTGAAACGCTGATCGCGCTGGCGATTTTGGGCGTCAGCTTCGCCGGCCTGTTCGCCGTCCTCGGCCAAGCGCCCCTGCGCGCCGAACGCGCCGCGCGCACGCTGGCGGCGACAAGCCTGGCGCAGACCCTCTTAGCCGAAGCCCAAGCCGGCGCGCTCGACGCCCCATCGGGGCTGCGGGACGGCTTCGCCTGGCGGGTGGAAGTGCGCGCAGCAAGACTGGACGCGGATGCGGCTGTGCTTGACCGGTTGGCGCAGCTTGAGGCGGTGGTGAGCGACCCCGATGAGGCGCGCGTTATCGCCCGTTTATCGACCTTGACGCTGCGCGCGGCGCCATGAAACGCGCGGGCTTCACCCTGCTGGAAGCGCTGATTGCTTTGGCGCTTTTAGGCTTGCTGACGGCGACGGTGGCGGGCGCCGTACGCCTGGGCGATCGCGCATTTCGCGCCGCCAACGCCCAGTCCGAGCGCATCGCCGATCGGGCCGCCTTTGAGCGCGCCGTGCGCGCCCAACTCGAGCAAGCCTTGGCCCTGGATACGGTCGCCGTCGACGCCGCCCGGCGGGGCGTTTTTTTCGACGGCGCCGCGGACCGGCTCGCGTTCGCCGCGCCCGCCCCAGGCGGCGGGTTGCGCGGCGGCGTCTATCGCCATGATTTTGCCCTCGAAGCGTTCGAGGGCGCCCAGCGCTTGGTGTTGACCGTTGCGCCGATCGCCCAGAACCGTGCGCCGGCGCGAACGCCGTTAAGCGGCCCGCTCACGGCGCTCGATATCGCTTATTTCGGCGATCCCACCGGCGCGGGAACCCCAGCCTGGCGGACCGATTGGCGCAATGCCGAGCAAGGCCCCGCGCTTATCGCCTTGACGGCGACCTATCCGGACGGCGACACGGTGTCTCTCGGCGTCCGGCCCCCGGCGTTTGAGACCGCCGTTCCCGGGCTCTAGCGAGCCACTCGTCCGAGGCCGCGATCATGACGCTGGTGCTGGTTACCGCCGTAGACGCCCCGACCCGGTTAGGATTGGCGTTGATCACGTCTGGTTTGCCCGCGAGCCTGATCTGGCGGGCGACGGGCTGGGCGAGCACCGCCTGGCGAGCCTTACGGGATCTGGCGGCCGCCTTGGGCTGGCGGCGTCCGCTCGCTGAGGAGTTAGAGATTGCGCCGCTCGACCCCGGCGGCGTGCTTGCCTTCTCGCTAACCTTAGCGCCCGCAGCGCTGGGCGCATGGCGCGACCACGTCTTGCTCGCCTTGGAGACCCGCACCCCCTTCGCCGCGTCCGATTTGGTCTCGGCCTGCGCCATTCATCCGCGCGGGCACGGCGGGGCGGTTCAGCTGGATGTCTGGGCGGCGCCGGTGCGAGCTCTGCAAGCGGAGCCTGACGCGGACGCCTGGCGGATCGGCGGGGACGACACCGTCTTCGCCACCCCCGCACAACGCGCGCGACCGTCCTGGCGTCGACGCAGACACCGCGCCGCCCGGCTCTTTGGCGTTTGGACGCTGGCGTTCGCCCTCGCCCTGGCGACCCCGTGGATCGGCGCTTGGCGCGCGGAAGCGGCCTTGGAGGCGGCGCAAACTGACCGCCGCGCCGCGCAAGCTCGCGCCGCCGAAGCCGCGCGTCTGCAAGATCGGCTCGCGGCGCGCAACGCCCAAGGCGAACGGGCGGCCCGAGTCGCTGAAGCGTTTCCACCGGTGACCTCGGCCTTGGCGAGACTGACCGACGCCTTGCCGGACACCGCCCATCTCACACGGCTATCGCTCAGCACGGACGGGCTTCGGGTGGCCGGGTTCGCCGAAGACGCCGCCGCGATCATCGCCCGGCTTGATGCGCTCGACGGCTTCGGCGCGGCCCGTTTTGTCGCGCCCGTGGCGCGAGATAGAGATCGTGGCCTAGATCGTTTCGATATCGAAATTACCCCAATTGAGGATGCGCCCGCATGAGCGCGCCAAGCATTGTCGCCCCACGCCGCCGCACACAAGTCGTCGCCGCCGGGCTCGGGCTGGCTCTCGTTGTCCTCTTCGGCCTGGTTTGGACCCCAGCGTTCCAACTCCGCAACGCCCAATTGGCGGCCCGTAACAACGCCCTGGAGCAAACCGCGCGGTTCGAAGCGATCGCCGCTCAAACCCCGGAGCTCCGTGCGGCCTTGGCCGCTCAGTCCGACCAAACCGCCGACGCGCGGTTATGGCCAGAGGCGCGGACCCGGGCGCTCGCCGGCGCCGACGTGCAAGCCCAAGTCAGCGCAACGCTCAGCGCGGCGGGGCTCACGGTCAACCGCGCCACTTTACGCTTAGACCCGGGTCCGGAGGCCGCGGTTCTCGCAGTTTTCGAAGTCGAAGGCGGCTATGCGGACATGGTTCGCGGCCTGGCGAGCCTGGACGCCCGGAACCCCCGGGCGTTCGTCGCCGGATTGGATTTGCGCCAGGCTCGCGGGAGGACGCGGACCGACGCGGCGCGCTATATTGCGGTCGTCGAAATCGCCGCCGTATTTGTCGCCATTACCGCCGAGGCGGAGCCGTCGCCGTGACGATCGCCCGCGATCCGTTTCTCGTAGGCGGCGGCGTTCTCGCCGTGATCGGCGCTTGGAGCGCTTGGACGGCGCTGGCCCCGCTGCCCGCGCCCGAACCGGGTCCCGGAGTAGCCGTCTCAGAACCGTCCGCTAAGGCGTCCGATGACCCGCGCGCGACCCGGCCCGACCCCACGGCAATCGCGCGGAGTTTGCGACGGCCATTGTTCTCGCCCGACCGTCGGCCGGCCGTTGTCCGAGCCGCGCAGGCCCCAACGCCCGCGCAAAACCAAGCGCAAACCGCAGCCGCCGCGGATATCGTCCTGGCTGGGGTGACCGTCATAGACGGAGAGGCCCGTGCGGCGCTGAGCGTCGGCGGCGGGCCCGCACAAAGCTATGCGCAAGGCGATCCCGTAGCCGGCTGGCGCGTCGACGCCATCGCGCTCGACGCGGTCGCGCTGAGACGGGGCGCGGAGCAGCTCCGACTCAGTCTGACCGCGGAGACGGCCGAGACCGTGGCCGAGCCGGAGACCGTCAGCGAAGCCCCCAAACCCGAGGACCGAAGAACTGCGCGACGGCGGCGAAACAACGGTGAAGACGAAGACGATTAGGGTATAACGCGCGAGCCATGGGGGACCGTGACGGACCGCGGCGAACAAGGGCGTAAGGAGGCCCGGCGGTATGAGACGCGACCGGCTGATCGTGGGGGCGGCGCTTGGCCTCAGCTTGAGCGCCTGCGCGGGTCCCTTGCGCGGACCCGACGCCATGACGACCCCTCCGCCGCCCACAGAGACACGGGACGCGCCAACCGGCGGATCCATTCGTTTTGGAGCCGAAACGACTGAACATGAACCCTTAGCGGCGTTTGAGCGCCGCGGGCAGGGCGCGATTATCGGCGCGCCCGTCGCCAGCGCGCAATGGCGCGCGACGCCGGGCGGTTTGCGGCTTAATTTCCAAAACGCCCGGGTGGGAGACATCGCGGCGGCCGTCATCGGCGACGCCTTAGATTTGCCCTACACGGTGGAGCCCGGGGTCTCGGATTTGCCGGTCACCGTCCAGTCGAGCCGCCCCTTAGCGGAAGAGGCCGTTCTGTTCGCGCTGGAAGCGGCGTTCGCGCCCATCGGCGTGGCGCTGAGCCGAACCGACGGGGTGGTCCACCTCTCACCCTCGGGCGAGGATACGCCGGGGGGCGTGTTCGTGTCGCGCACCGCGGTGCGGGCAGGCTATGGGGTCCAAATTGTGCCCGTCCGGCACATCGCCCCCACCCGACTCATGGCGCCCCTCGAACCCTTAATCCCCGGTCGGGCGGAGGTGTCTGCGGATGCGGAGCGAAACCTGCTTCTGATTTCCGGGGCGGCGCCAGAGCGGGCTGCCGTGTTAGACATGGCCCAAGTCTTCGACGTGGATTGGCTCAGCGGCCGGTCCTATGGCCTCTATCCGCTGAAGTCCGCCAGTGCGGAGGACATTGTCGGTGAGTTGGAGCTGTTGCTCGACGCCGGCGAAGGCGGCTTGAGCGAAGACATCGTCCAACTCACCCCCGTAGATCGGCTCAACGCGGTCATGGTGATCACCAACCAGGACGCCTATCTCGACATCGTTTCGGGATGGATCACGACCTTGGACCGGGGCGGCGCCGGGGCGGGCGGCCGCCGGCTTTACCTCTACGCGGTGGAGCATGGGCGCGCGATCGACCTGGCCGCAGTGCTGGGCGGGTTGTTCGACGCGCAAGCCACGGACTTAACCGCGGCCGTGGGTCCGGGGCTGAACGCGCAACGCAATCAAACCGGCCGCGGCGGCCGCGCCGGGGCGACCGGGCGCAACGGCGGCGGTCAAGCGGGGACCGGCCTGGGCGGAGGCGCCGGTGCGGCTGCAGGCCAAAACCGCGGCCAAGGGCGCGGACAGGCCGGGGGCGGGTTTGACAGCTTTCTCGCCAGCGATCCGCGCCAGGCGGCGGCCAACCAGCAGACAGCCTTTGTCGGTGAGAATTTGCGCATCATCGCCGATGATCAACGCAACACCCTGCTGATCCTCACCACGCCCGATATTTACGACATTGTGGAGCGCTCGCTGCAACAGCTCGACGCGCCGCCCCTGCAGGTCTTGATCGAGGCGACCATTGCGGAGGTGACCCTGAACGACACCCTCGAATTCGGGGTGCAGTTTTTCTTAAGCGACGGGGATTTCGACTTCACCCTGTCCAACCTCGACACCGGGGCCATCGGACCCGCCTTTCCCGGTTTTGCGGGCGTCTTCCAGGGCAATGAAGCGCAAGTGGTGATCGATGCGCTCGACGCGGTAAGCAATGTGGAGGTGGTCTCCTCCCCCCAAGTCATGGTGCTCAACAACCAAACGGCCGTTTTACAGGTCGGCGATGACGTGCCTGTAGCGACGCGATCCGCGGTGAGCGTCATCGATCCGGGCGCACCCGTGGTCAACAATATTGAGTTTCGCTCCACAGGCGTGATTTTGCGGGTGACCCCGCGGGCGAACGCCTCCGGCCTCGTCCAATTGGATATCGAGCAAGAAGTCTCCGACGTCTCAAGCACATTGAGCTCAGGCATTGACAGCCCCACCATCTCCCAGCGCCGGATCGAGAGCACGGTCGCGGTGCAAAGCGGCTCCACGATTGCGTTAGGCGGGCTGATCGAGGATAGCCGCAATACGACGAATTCCGGATTTCCAGGCCTTCGGCGTATTCCCGTCCTAGGGCGTTTGTTCGAAACCTCGAGCGATATCCGCGAACGTTCCGAATTACTGGTGCTGATCCGCCCCCGCGTGATCGGCGCGCAAAGCGAAGCCCAGGCGGCGACGGAGGAATTGCGCCGGCGCATGCGGACCCTGGAGCCGCTGCCCGCTCGGATCGGCCTTGAATAGACGGATCCGCCAGCGTGGCTTCGCCCTGGTCGCGGTGCTATGGATCTTAACGTTGGTCTCGGCGCTGGCTGCGGCGACCTTGGCGGTGACCACCACCGATGGCTTTCTGGTTCGCAACCATGTCGACCTGGCCCAGGCCCGCGCCGCCGCCCGGGCCGGAATTACGATGGCCGCCGCGCGCCTGTTGAGCGAGACCGATCCCCCGCCGCGGGACGGAGCGCCGTGGCGTTGGACCTGGGAGGGCTGGACGATGGAGATCGCCGTACAAGACGTCGGCGGACTGGTGGATTTGAACGGGGCGGAGCCGGATCTGTTGGCCGAGACCCTCCAAGCGATCGCTCCGGACATGGATGCAAACCGGCTGGCCGCGCAGATCGTTGATTTCCGGGACGCCGATGACACGCCCGAACCGGGGGGCGCGGAGCGGCGCGCCTATGCCGAACAGGGTCGGCCTGGCCCGTTGAACCGGCCGTTCGTCACTGTCGACGAGCTTGCGCAAGTGTTGGACATGACGCCGGGGAGGGCCGCGGATTTGTCCGAATGGTTCACCGTGGCGGGGGGCCATAATCGCGTGGACCCAGCCGTTGCGGCCCCGGGCTTGCGCGGATTGGTGGACGCGCCGCTGGGGCCGGTGGCGGAACCCGGCGGAGGTGTGTTCCGCATCACCGCCCGGGCGCAAGCGCCCCGGCGCGCCGGCGCCGGCGTCGTCGCTGAGATCGCCGTGCAGGGCGGAACCGTCCGGGTTCTAAGCTGGCGGCGGGCCGAACGCGGGCTCTAGAGCGTTTTCAGCAAAAGAGTAAGCGGTTGTGCGGTTCGAAAACGCGATAAACCAATGACTAAGAGCCGCTTCTCGATTCCGATTAAATTGAAGCGGCTCTAGCCGTCCTCGGGCCGGGTTTCAGGCGGTTTTTGCGAGAAGAAGGTCAAAAGCGCGTAGCGTCGACCGAGGGAGACATCGGTCAATTCGTGGGCGTGGTCACAGGAAAACACAATGGCGCCGCCACGCGGGGGCTCATAAAGCGCCGGTCCATATTCTGGAAACCGCAGACAACCGCCCTCGTAATCGCCAGTGTTCAAATTGATGGTCATGGCGAACCGGCGCAAGCGCGCTTGGGGCGCGGTGTTGTCCCGGTGCGGTCGGAAATAACCGCCGGTATCCGCATCATACGCTACAATCTTGAAGCGCTCGAACTGTTCGATCGTGTAGTGAAACGCTTTCTGAATTTCCGGCGCCAGGCGTTTGCCGATCCGGGTCATCAGTGCGTTGGTGCGTTGCTCGTCGGTGATCTCCACGTCTTGGCGGATTTTCGCGCTGGGATCGGGCACCAGTGTCGGTTTGCCGTCCACTAGGCGCGTCATGCCGGACTCGGTGGGCTGACCCGCCTGGTAAAGCTCAATGACGGCCGCGCAATCCTCGGGCTCCAAGACGCGCGGGACGATGAGGACCGGCGCGCCGGCGGTGACGATCGTCGCGAGTTGGTCGCTGTTGACATCCGCCCAGGCGTGGGTGACGGCGGCGGCGAGATCGTCGCCCCCATCGGCGTCAAACCGGCCGATTAACCGGAAATTGGCGTCGAACGCGAATGCGGCGACCGCCTTGGGAATGCGCCCGCCCAGCAGGAAATCCATCACGCGACCGTCTTCATCGGCCCAAACCGAGAGCGATCCGCCCAACGTCTCCGCCGCAGACTGCGCCTCGTCTTGGGAGCCGGGAACCATGACGGCGACTTTCGGCCCGGCGAAACCGTCCAGATGCAAAGGCTCGAGACTTTTGATCAGGGCCGTTGCTGCGTCCGACATTGGCGTTTCCGCCAAGACGATGACAATGAGTGCGCCACACGAGAATTCATAAGCCATCACCAACGCGCCGGATTGATCGCGACGGGCGAAATTGGGCAGACGCTGGCCGGGTTCGATCATCGAAAAATCCTAAAAATCTTGCGCCGTTCGAGGACAAAACAAAACGGGGCCGGCGAACGCCGGCCCCGCCTTATGCGTACGCGTGTCTCGGACGCTTAGGTCCCAACAACGCCGCCATCCAAGCGGAACACTTGGATCAGCGAAGGCAACGGTTGAGCGTTCCCGATGAAGGGGAAGTTCGAGACGATGTCGGTCAACGAACCGCTGTCGCCCGGGTGCTGAATGTTGAGGAACAGGGTCGTGTTGTCGGGGGTGAACTCACCGCCGCACACTTCCGAGCTTACAACCGAGGAGAAGATCTGACGCGAGAAGCCGCGGGTCGGACCTTCGGTCGGGCACATCCACACACCGTCGTTTTTGTCCAGATCCGAGGGGTTACCATCGGTCAGAATGACCAAATTGCCCTGATTGTCGAAGGTGATGTTGTCGACATTGGTCATGGGCGAAATGAGTTCCGCAAACGGGAAGCCGGCGTAGAAGGTCGTCCGGCTGGAGAAGGGGAACTCGTCGAGGTCGTCCGGATTGGTCAAGAACACACCGTCTTCTTCGTCTTCTTGGCCAGCCGCAACCGGACCGCAGAGGATGAAGATGTTCCAGGTGAAGGTCACGGCCGCGTTGTCGTCACCGTCTTCGATGATTTCGACGATATGGCCCAAATCGTTGCCCTGGTCGGACTCTTGGTTGCCATTGTCTTCGAAGTCACCGCGCGGGTTCGACGCGTCGGTCACCGTGTTCAACGCTTCCAGGCGATTGCCTTCGTGACGGAAGAAGTCGATGTCCGTCCGGCCGGCGGAACGCGAACCGGTGGAGTCGTTGTTGTTCGTCAAGCAGACATACACGCGGTTGGTCACCGGGTTGGCTTCGACGTCTTCGGGGCGGTCCATCGGGGTGGCGCCTAGGACGTCAGCGGCCAAGCGCGTGCCCATCAGCACGTCGCCTTGGGTTTCGAAGAGCGGGATGTCGGTGGGCGTGGTGCCGCCGACGATCTCGATGCCAGCCGAACCGCTGGGGATGCCGGTGGTGGGCACGAACTCCAGCGAGTTCGGAATACCCGCCGTCGCGGCTTGCAGGATCGGGCCGGAAACCGGGTCGTTGATGTCGATCGGCAGCCAAACGCCGGTGCCGTCCGCGTTGAACTGAGCAGCATAGAGGATGCCGTTGTCCAACACGCCGAAGTCCTGCTCCACGTCGCCGGTGATGACGTCGTTGGTGACAAATTTGTAGACGTATTCAAAGCGCGCGTCGTCGCCCATGTAGACAACCATTTGACCGCCGGTGGCGATGATGGTGGTGGCGCACTCGTGCTTACAGCGGCCCAGCGCGGTGCGCTTGACCGGGGTGGAGGTCGGGTCGAAGGGGTTGGTTTCCACGACCCAGCCGAAGCGGAACTGCTCATTCGGCTCAATGGCCACGTCGTAGCGGTCACCAAACGCCGGCGGGAAGAACACGCCGCCGCCGAAGCCATCAAAACCGGTGGAGGCGTTCGCGGCGCCGCCCGAGAAGCCGTCCGGCGCTTGACGCAGGAAGAAGTTCAGCGCGCGGATGTCGGCGGGATCGTCAGACGCGGCGATGGTTTGCAGGAACGTGCCGAAATTGGCGAAAATGCCGTTCACGTTCTCTTCGCAGGACAAATAGGTGCCGTAAGGCGTGCCGCCGGCCGCGCAGTTGTTGTAGGTGCCGAGCACGACCGTGCCGGTCGGGTCTTGGCTGGTTTGCAACAGCGCATTGCCCGCCGCGGGACCGGAGATCGCGATCGGCGTAGACAGGGTGATGCGACGGTTAAAGCGCGAGGTGCGAACCAGCTCCCACAGGCCGTCAGCATTGCGGCGAATTTCAGCGATCGAGAAGCCCAACGCGCCGATGGCCGTGTTGTAGAAGCCCTCATTCGCCGGGTTGGCGAAGAATTCGCGGGTCGCGTCGATCGTCGGCGCACCGGTGGGGGAGGTGTTTTCGATTTCGACTTCGAAATCTTCGCCCACAACACCCGAACCGGTCGGGAACATCACTTGCTCGGACAGGAATTCGTGGTTCACGCAGATGATGCCGCGGTCCTGGCCGGCCACGGACGGCAGCGGGAAGAATTCCGCGGCGTCGCAGTTATAGCCGAATTGGAAGGCTTGGTTGTTGCCTTGGTTGTTCAAAATCGACGACGCGTCGTTGGTGATGTCATTGGAATCCATGTCCGGCACGAACGGCGACAAGGATTGACCCCAAACCAACACCGGCGCCCAACCATAGCCTTCCGGCACGACCGGGGTGTCGGAGGTGTTCACCAATTCCGGCGTGGTGACCGGGATCGGCGTGAAGGTCAGGCTATCAGCCGGCACCAGGTCGGCCAAGGTTTGCGCTTGCGCTTCAGACGCGCCATGCGCAGCGGCGCCCAAGCCCGCGGCGAACACCGGCGCGGCGGCGGCGGCTTTCAGCACGTCGCGACGCTCAAGCCGTTCGGCCAACACGTTGGCCATGGTTTTCTGCTCGTTAGCGCGGCCCTCGACCGAGAAATCGGCCTCAGCGTCCATCACAGACGTCGCGCGCAGCGCGTCCGCTGTCGCCTTTACGTTATCCATTTGTGGCTCTCCTGCCCATTTGCCCAGACACGCCGCGCCGCCTCAGCGGTCCTCTCGCGGCATGCTACCCTGATAGTCCGCGCAATAATCTTCGCCACGTCGGCGCGTCAACACAGCCGGAATGAAGGTTTTGCAGCGCTCATATTTCAGTTTTTTGACAGATTGCCGATGCGGCGACCTCACTGAATGGCGAGGAAAAGATCAGCGAACCTGAAATTTTCGTTTTGGGGAATTGAAAAATCCCACGTGAAAATTTCGTTCTTTTGTGAATACTAACGCGAGATAATTTTTCAATTTTCGGAATGTCAATAGGATTGATACTAAAGTCCACATAATTTTGGATAAAAACTAGTTTGAATTTATCCCCGTAATCACGATGTTATTAAAATATGGTCAGACTTATCCACACAGAATACGCCGCCCGCGCCACGTCGGTTTTTAATTTCATGCTTTTAATAATTATTCTCTTACTCGATCGACACTCGCATAAGCTTCAAGGAAATGACAAGCGTTTGTCATAAATCGCCGTCATGGTCCGCGCGCGCTTGAGGGTGGGCGTGCGGCCTCGTGCCCCGCGCCCTGGCTCAGGGGTTAATTCGCCGAACGCGCGGTCTGCGTCTTTCGGCCCGGGCAACACGACAATCATGGGGGACGGCCAATGTCAGACACCGCACGCTCGCTCTTCGACCGCTTCGGCGCGTCGGAGCTTTCCGCTTTCGATCTTTTCGAACGCGCTGTAACTGCAGCCACCGGCACCGACGCCGACGACGTGCTGCTGGGCACGGAAGAAGCCGATATTCTTGAAGGTTTTGGCGGTGACGACACGCTGACCGGGCTGGGCGGCGACGACTTTTTGATCGGCGGCGGCGGCAATGACACCCTCGACGGCGGCGCAGGCAATGACGTCCTCGCGCCGGGCGGCGGTATCGACACCATCGACGGCGGCGCAGGCACCGACCTGCTCACGCTGCTCGACATCCCCTTCGCGGTGAATGTGGACCTGACCACGGGCGAAGCAATTTACGTCAATGGCGCGGGCGTGACGGTCATTGACACCTTCACCGATATCGAATTTGTCGAAGGCTCGATCTTCGACGATGTGCTGATCGGCGACACCGGCGCGAACCTGCTGATCGGCGCTGACGGCGACGACGTCATTAATGGCGGCGCCGGCCCCGGCGCAGACACGCTGTTCGGCGGCGCGGGCGACGACATCTTGCTGCCCGGCGGCGGCGCGGACTTCGCCGACGGCGGCACGGGCAATGACACCGTGGACTTCTCCACCGTGCCGTTCGGCGTTGAAGCCAGCTTGGCGACCGGCGTGGCGCTTTACGTCAATGGCGCGGGCGTCACGGTCGAAGACACCGTGATCAACTTCGAAAACGCCGTAGGCACCGATTTCAACGACATCCTGACGGGCACGTCCGGGTTCAACACGCTCACCGGCGGCGCCGGGGTGGACGTGCTCAACGGCTTGGCCGGTGATGACACGCTGATCGGCGGCGCGTCGGGGGACTTCTTGTTTGGCGGCGCGGGCGACGATGAGCTCGACGGCGGCCTGGCGAATGACGTTTTGAATGGCGGTACGGGCGCGGACGGCTTGATCGGCGGCAACTCCACCGACGTGCTCGAAGGCGGCCTGGACGACGACGATCTATTCGGCGGCAACGGCTTTGACTTCCTGTTTGGCGGCGCAGGCGACGACTTCCTCGTCGGCGGGCTCGGCCAAGACACTATTGGCGGCGGCGCGGGCGCGGACCTGATCCTCGCCAACGGTTTTGTTGAGGTGAACAACGACATCATCCTGGGCTTCTCCAGCGAAGACGAGTTGTTCATCGCCGGCGAGAGCTTTGACGCCTCGGCGTTCAGCGTGGTCGACGGCGTGGCGACCATCGACACGGACGGCGACGGCGAAGCGGAAGCCAGCTTCGAGATCGCCGTAGCGGCGGGTGAAGTCGCCGCGTTCGCGGTGAACTCCACCATTACCGGCACGTCGATCACCTTGGCGAGCGCGGCCCCCGCCGCGACGAGCGAGTTCGTCGATCCGGGTCTGTTCGTCTAACACGACAACAGGGTCCCAAAACCAAGGGCGGCGCGCTTTGCGCCGCCCTTTCTTTTTGACGCCGACGAGCTTTAGCGTTTTCAGCAAAAGTGTAAGCGGTTTTGCGGCTCGAAAACGCGATAGACCAGAGACTTAGAGCCGCGTCTCGACGCGGACAGAATTGAAGCGGCTCTAAGCCCCCGGCGCGGGACAGGATGGCCCGTCCTCACCAACATCGGGGACCACGCCGGACCCGACGCCGGGTTGTTCCTTAACTAAGGCCATGATCTCCGCGCCGAGCCGAAGATCAGGGATCGCGCCGAAATGTTGCGCCCGACGTCGCCCCAACCGATCGATGAGCGCAATGCTGGGCGTCCCCTGGAAACCATAAGCCGCCATGGTCAGCGGCAGCCCCCGCGTGTCGCTGGGCGTATCCACGCCGACGGGAAACCGGATGCGATATTCCTGGAGAAAAACCCGCAACGCCTCAGGACCCATCGCGTCGTGGTGTTCGAAAACCGTGTGCAGGCCTATCACCGCCACGTCGGCCGTGTCGAACAGTTCAAACACCCGGCTCGCCTGGGGCAGTCCATGACTGACGCAGCCCGGGCAGAGCATTTGAAACGCTTCGAGCATCACGACTTTACCACGCAGGGCGTCGAGGCTTAACGGCGCTTGGGTGTTCAACCATTGGGACACGCGCCAGTCCGGCGCCGGGCGAGGGTCAGCCAAAGCGGGCCTCCGTCAAAACGAGCGCTCGTCCTAGCCAAAGCCGCGCGATCGCGACAGCCCGCTTATCGTCCCACGCGCAAACTCTGCAGCACGATCTCATAGGCCCGGCGGTTCACCGCCTCGATTTCGGGATGACCTTGCGGGCTCGGCCCCCAAACCAAAACGCTGACCCAGCCCGCGGGCAGCGCCATAAGCGTGGCGTCCAAACGCACCGGCTTGCCCTGCAGATCCCCATCCACCCGCATACGCCAAGTCTTGAGGGCCAACCCGCCAATATTGTCCACACTCTCAAGCGCAGGAATGGCGCCGGTGAACCCCGCGCCAAACGCCCGCGCCAAAAGCGCTTGAGACAACGCCTCCGCGCCGGACACCGCCTCCTCGGGAAAGCCGACCACGACGATTTGCCCGCACGCGCGCTGGGCCAACCGGTTGATCAAAAGGAGTCCGTCACCGCCCTCCGGCCCAAGGGGTCGATCATGGCGCTCCCAGGACAGCGGCGCGTCGAACCGCATCGGCGTGGGCGCGAGCAAGGTGAATTCAACAAGCGGTTCGGCGAAATCGCCCAGGCTGGGGTCGAGCAGGACGAAACTTTGCGCCGCGCGCGCGAACTCACCAGCCAGGCGCTCCAAGTCCTCCCAGGCGCACCGCATACGCAGTAGAAACGCCATGTCGCCGTCCTTACGAACCAGGCTCCGCAAGGCCCAACGCCGACCGTCCAGGGTCCGGCTCGCCAGACTGTCCGCAGACAATCCGCTTAGGCTGCGCACCTCGATGCGTTCGATCTCCTGATAGCCGCCCCGCGCGAGCATGAGGTCGGCGACATCTGCGACATTGACCTCGCGCATTAAGCGCGCGCCAGCCAAATCAATGACCGCCGGCGGCGCGCCCCGCCGCGCTAAACGGCCCAGATTGACGAACGCGCCGGGGGTCTGGTCGGGATCGCCCAAACGATCGTGTACAACGCCCCAGGCGGAAGACACGCCCACACCCCATGCCAGGCTGGGCTGGGGATGTCGCGTCATTTGCACGAACACCGGCTCGGCCTCGCCCAGAGGCGCTTGCGCGCCCGATGCGTCAAGGACGCCCTCAGCCATCGTCTTGGGCTTTCCCCGCGGCGTCGCCGTCCTCGGACTGTTCGGCCTCCGCTTCGGCTTTGGCTTTGGCGCGGTCGTCTTCGTCGGTGATTTTGATATCGGGATCCCCGAAGTCGAAGGTGTCCTCAAGCCCGTTTAAATCGGCGACATCGCCTTGCGCGGAGACCTCGAACGTCTCTAAATCGATCGTCACCGAACCGCTGGCCTCAAAGGCGGTTTCCAGTGCGTAGTCAATCTCTTGATCAATCTCCAAGACGTAATCGTCATCGACGAAGGGCAACCATCCCAAAGGCAGGTCCAGGTTCAGATCCGTGTCCAAGTCCAACGCGGTGAGCGCGCCCTTCACCCCACCGCCTACGGTGAGTTTGCCATCCTCGAAATCCGCAAACGTCTCCACATCGGCGAGCACGCGCCCAACGCTCAGCTCCCCCTCTCCAAAAAACGGGTCGTCGTTCGATCCCAAGGACGCTTTTGAGCTGAACAAGCCGCCCATGAACCGGCCTTTCGCCGCGACCCCGCTCTCCGTCTTCCCCGCAATGACCCCGGCAGAGCCGAACAACGCCTGTCCTGAAGCCTCAAGGTCCCAGGCCGGCTCAGCGAAACCAAACGCTTCGACCGCGTCTTTGTAGACCCGTTTAAACACAGGCGTTGTGATGTCGCTCGCATCGGGCAACACCCCGATGTCGGCCGCTGGCTCGTCAGCCTCTGATTTCGGGCAGTCCTGAACCAGCGTATCGGGATCGCCAGCCGTAAATTCCGCCGTTTCCTCCGCAAACCGATCAAGCAGCGCGCTCGCCTCTTCCCAGCAAGCCTCTGCGGTGTCCGCCAGATCTTGGAAATCGACCTTGCCGTCTTTGCCCAATAGCTTGTCGGTGACGCGTTTGACCTGACGCACCCCCCGTCCGCCGCCAAGCAGGCTTAGGCGTGCGGCTTTCAGCGCCGGCGGGGCGGAGTCATCGGGATCAAACGCGCCCTCGCAAACCTGCTCGGCCAACTCCAAGCCATATTCTAAGACTTCTTCGGCATCGAGGCCGCGTTTGCCGCCTTTGGAGCGCGGCTTGGCGCGTTGCGCTTTTTGATCCGCCTTCCGGGCGCGATAAGCGCGGGCTTGCTTGGGGCTGGCCCGCTTCGGGCGCGCCAACAGCCGCCCGCTCGGCACCCCGCGCCGCCCATTCAGCTTACCGCCATTCGCCGCGCGCAAGGCTTTGGGCGAGGCTTTGAACAGGCGCGCCGCACGGCTGAGCACCATGGGCGCCTTCGTTACGACGAACCGCGCCACATGGGGCGCGGCGATCCGGACCGCTGCGTGAGCAACAATGCCAAGCAAAGGGAGCGGGCTCATGACGCCGCTGCGCCCTCGCGCTGGGCCAAGGTCAGCATGCCAAACAGAATCCGACGCATTTTCGAGCCCCCGCTCGCGTCGGGCTCCGCAAGAATGTCGCGCGGCCAATCAAGCGCGGGATCGTCCAAAGCGTATCCTGTCAGGCGCTCGATATAGACGAACAGCGCCACGTCCCGCTCATGGGTGACGCCATAGCCCCGCGCCCGGGCGATCTGTTCGATCAGCGCGGCTTCGAAAGTCGGGTCTGCGGAGGGCGGAGGATCAATCCGCGCATCGAGCCACTCGGTGAGGTGCGCGCGAAACCCTTCCGCCCGTCTGGCGGCGGTTTCGTCAAACTGGGTCTGGGTGAAACTCAGCACGGGCGGCGGCGCATCAGGGCGCGGTGTAAACGCCGTGGAGGCCGATCTCGACATCCGGGGCGGCGACCAAGCCCGCCAACGCGTCCCACACGGCCACCCCCGCGCGCTTACCATGTAAAGCGCTCAAGGCGGCGTGTGCGTCGGACGCAGGCTCAGAAGAGGCGAGGGCTATGAAATGATCCGCCCCGAACGGCGGGGTCACCTCTAAGTCGAGCGGGATCGGCGCGGTCGGGTCAACGGCCAAAGGATCGCCATAGCCGGGTTCGGGATAAGCCAAATAACTGGTTCCATCCGAGGAGAGCACCACCAGGGTGAGGTAGGCGTTCCGCCGTGGCCCGACAGTCAAAACGACCCGCTCGCTTTCACGGTGTAAGCCGTTGTCCGGGCTTAACGACATGGAAAAACCGCCCTTCAGCGCGGCGGCCTTAAACCGGTCGAGCGCCTCCCAGCGCTCCAGCACCGCATCCAGGTCCGCAGGGTCGAACCCGCCCTCGGGGGCGGGCGGCAAACGCGCCACGACGTCGCCCGCATTCGACAACAAATCCCCTGTCGCCGGGTCAAGCTGGAAGCGGGCGTGTTGATCAAGCTTGGCGGGGCGGGCGCGCACGCTGGCGGCGACAACCGCGTCACCAACCCCTGCGTCAGGCCCCGGCAAAACCGCCACCGGAAACCCATCGGGCGTGATTGGCTCCGGCGTCGGCTCAAGCGTGTCACTCGCCTCCGCCGCCTCCGTTTCGCGGGCGAACAAGCTCAAGGCCCGCGCGCCTGGGGGCTGGGCGTCGGAAGCCTGCCGGCCCTCGCTCAACACCCGCACAGTGTCCAGGACGTAGGCCTCAAGCTCGCCCTTGGACATGGTTCCGTCGCCGTCGGCGTCCGCGGCGCCATCGCGCAAAGCGGCGGCGAAAGCCACGCTCAGCGCGCCGCGTTGTTCGCCGTTATAGGTGATTTCCTCCACTTCGAGGTCTTCGGGCACCGCATTGAAAAAGATGAGATTATCCGGATTCGAACTGGTCGTTGGTTTAAGCTCCGGCTTAACGCCGTCAGCCGCCGTCACCGGGATCGCGCGCACTTTCCGCCGCTTACCCCGGCGGGCGCGCGGATCGATCGACCGGGTGATGGTTCCCGAATGGCACGCGTCAGCGACAACGATTACCTGACGCCCCTGGGCGAGTTCGACCAACGCCGGCACCTCGTCGTCGAACAAAACGCCAGTCACCGAGAAGCCGCTCGGGGCGTCCGGATCCGCCTCAAAGGCGGTGTCGACAAAGGCGAACGCTTCGTCGTCGACGTCCGTGGTGTCCCCGTCCTCGGTTTCATCGCCGTCCGTGTCCGGCAGCGGCAGGCCATGACCGGCGAAGGTGAACACCAAGACGTCCCCCGGCGCGGAGCGCTCCGCCATGGCGCGCCATTCCTCGAGAAATCGCGCGCGCGTCGCCTCGGCGTCGGTCAAAACCACGGTCTGCGCCTCAATGGACGTGAAGGCGGCCTCTAGGTCCTCAGCGTCGTTCACCGCCCCGTCCAATACGCCGATCGCGGGATCGTAAGCGTCGATTCCGACAATCAAGGCATGTACCGCCGCCGACGCCGGCGCGGCGACGAGGCTAGCCGTAAACACGCCGACCGCCGCGGACACGAGCGCCGCTCGTCTTATCCCCATGACCAACGCCCCCACACGCGAAAATCGGAACGGTATTGTTAATTTGAATTCTAAATGATAGCTCGTTGCACGCAAGGGGTGTTCTTTTGTAAAAAAACCTATCGTCCCGGTGCGAGAGACCGCGGGTGGGACGCCGTGTGAAGGGGAGCGTCATGGGGGCCAAGGTTCGGAAAAGTCTTGCAGCCAGCGTCAGTTTGGCTATAGTCGTTTCGGGTTGCGCGACCGTCCCGGGCGGCACGATCGAGCAATACGTCGCCGCCGACCCGATCTGTGGGTCAGAACGCCGGTCGTTAACGGAGTTCCAAAGCCAATTTGCGCGCAACATTGTCGCCGGGGCGCTCGCGGGCGCGGCCGTCGGCGCAATTGTTGGGGCGGCCACCGGTCGCGGGGCGGCGGAGGGCGCGCTCGCAGGGGCGCTAACTGGGGCGGCGCTGGGTTATCTGACTGAACTCCAGCGTCAAAACGCACAGGGCCAAGCGGTCGCCGATGTTTTGGCGTCAGCGGGCGAGCAGATCGCCGAAGAGAACGCGCGGATCGAAGGCGCGAAACTCGCGCTCGACAGCCTCATCACCTGCCGCCGGCAGGAGGCGGAGGGCTATCGCGCCCAGTACGAAGCGGACGCGCTGGCGTTGGTCGACGCCCAGGCTGGACTCGCCGTGGCGCGCATGAAGTTCGACATCGATCTACAGCGCGCCGACAAAATCTTGATGGACATGAACGCGCGCGGCGCGGAGTTCGAAAACGTGGTCTATGGCGCGGGCGGCGCCCTGCCCACGATTGAATTGGTGGACCGTGCGGAAGCGGTTGAGGAGACCGGCGCCGCGGTCATCACCGGGGACCGGCGGGTCTGGCGGTCCCAAGGTGGGGTAAACCTAAGAGGCGGACCGGGGACGACCTTCCCGGTGGTCGGCGGGCTGACGGTGAACCAGACCGTCGTCTCCATCGGCCAAGACGGCGACTGGCTGATCTTGGAGGACGGTTCGTACGTCTTCGCCCCGCTGATGACCGATTTAGGTCTAGAATCCGAATTCACGCTGACGGCGCCTTTGCCAGAGGGCGCGATGGTCGTCGACCAAACGGTCAATCTCCGCGCGGGCCCGGGAACGACGTTCGACATTGTCGGCAGCGCCTCTCCCGGCGAGCCCATCGAGGTGGTGGGCGAGGACGGCCAATGGAGCCGCGTCAGCATTGGCGGCCAAATCGCTTACATTTTCACCCCTCTTCTCAAGGCGCAGACGACGTCCACGCCGCCGCGCCCGGAGCCGATTACGGACACTTCGGGCTTTGTCGTCCGGCGCGACGAACCGCAGCAACGCGACGACGTGGGCGTCGTCCTTGAGGTGAAAGAGGACGACGACGCCGGACAAGCCGAACTGATGGCTTACACCGATGCGGCGACCACCAATGTGCTGCGTCGCAAGGAATTCGAACAATCCATCATGGTGGCCCGCGCCGAGCAGGAGACGCTGTTCACGATCAGCCGAGGCCCGCTGAAGGAGCAACCCCGCTATGCCCGGTCTCAGCCTTAACCGTCTGAGCCTAAAACGGTCGCGATGGGCCGCGGGGCTCCTGGCCGCCGCATTCGGCTCACCGGTCGCGCCCGCCCAAACCGACACACCGATCCTGCGCATTGAGACGGGTCAGCATGGCGGCGCGATCACCGATATCGCGATCGATCGCACGCGCGGGCTCGTGTTGACGGGATCGGACGACAAAACCCTGCGGGTCTGGTCGCTGGGCCATGGCGATCTTTTGCGGGTGATGCGAGCGCCGATCGGGGATCAGGATGTCGGGCAGATCTTCGCCGCCCGTCCCGCGCCGAGCGGGCGCACCTATCTGGCGGGCGGCAATACACTGGGGCCCGGCGGAGGGGCGATCTGGGCGTTCGCGGGGGACGGTCTGACGTTTGTGGGCGGTTTTGGCGCGCTGCCTGGCCCCCTACAGCGGCTCGATTATCGCCGCGACAGCCAAGCCGTGGCTGCGGTGTTCGGTGGGCCAACTGGCGCCCGCGGCGTGCGCGTTTTCGGCGCGGACACCCGGGAAGTTTTCGCCGACGAAACCTTCGCGGAGGCGCCGATCTGGACCGAGTTCGCCCGCGATGACCGATTGGTCGCGGCGAGTTCGGACGGGGAAATCCGCATTTACGGCCGCCAGGGCGATACCTACACCCCGCTGGCGCGCTTCGCCGCCCCGGGCGGCCAGCCCTACCATGTGCGGTTCTCGCCCGACGGCGCCCGGCTGGCGATCGGCTATCTGAACGCCAAACGGGTCGATGTGGTGGCGTCCGGCGACGGCGCGCTGATCCGTAGCTTGGAGGCGCTGGACTTGGCCGGCCAAGCGCTTGGCGCGGTGGCGTGGATCGATACCTCCCAAGGCCCGGCCCTAGCGGCCGCAGGCTCGGCCCAAGACGCGCAAGGCCGCACGATGGCGCGGGTTTGGTCTGCGCAGTCCTTCGAGACGCTGTACGACGCGGCCTTGAACGAAGACTCCATCACCCGGTTAGAAGCGGCGCCGGGGGGCGGGTTTGTGTTCGCCGGGTCGGACGCGCGCTGGGGCCGAGTGGCGGGGAACGGCGCGACGCTGTTCATGCGCGGCGGGGCGGTGGCGGATTTCCGCTTCGCCCAAGATCGCGGCTTCAGCGTCTCCGCAGATGCCTCGGAAGTCACCATCGCGCCAGGACGCACCGCCGACCCGATCCGCTTTGACCTCGCGCGGCGCGTTTTGCGCAAGGGTGAGGACAGCGGCGCGGAGGCGGTCTTCGCAGCGCCACCCGCTTGGCTGCGCAATTGGCGCAACAGCAACGCGGTGAGCATTAATGGCCGCCCGGTCCGCTTGGACGCAGGCGAACGGGTGCTCTCTGCCGACGCCGCGGACCGACGGGGCGGGGTGCTGCTGGGATCGGACTGGCGCCTTTATTGGTATGGCTCATCGGGCGGGGAGATCGCCTCGGTACCCACACCGGCGCCGGTTTGGGCGGTTGTCACCGCGGATGACGCGGACATGGCCGTGGCCGCGTTGGGCGACGGAACAATCCGGTGGTACGATCTGAATTCGCCCACACCGCTTGAAGAGCGCGCGGCGGTCTTTATCGACCAACGCCGCGAGACCTGGGCGGCTTGGACGCCGGAGGGCTTTTTCGCCGCCTCCGCGACCGGCGGCAAAGATTTGGTCGGCTATCACCGCAATCGCGGCTTCCGCCAGCCGCCCGAATGGATTGAGTTCGCCCAACTCAGCCGGCTCTATTATGAGCCCGACATTCCGTGGGCCAGCGTGCGCGGGGACCGCGACCGCTTGAGCGCCGTGCGCGCCAAACTTGGCGCGGACGCCTCCGACCGGATCGCCCAAGCGGAGCCGCCAGGGCTGACACTGCTGGACTACTGCCCGCTAAAAACGTTGGACGCCGAACCCGACCCCGCAACCTGCGCGCCGTTAAAGCGCGCGACCCGCGGGTTCGCCCGCATTCGCGACGCAGATGAGCCCGCGCCGGCAACGCCCGCCTGCGGCGTGTCCGCGGAGCCCACCCGCGGCTTTGCGCGCATACGGGAGACCGACGACACCTCGCCCCAAGTCGCGACGATCCCGGCGGAATGTTTGCCCGCTGACGCCGAAGCCCTTTTGGTTCGGTTTCAGGCCGACCCACGGGGCGGCGCCCTTGGCGATGTCGATGTGTTCGTCAATGGCCGGAACGCGAACCGCACGACCCGCGGGTTCCAACGCGTGCGACCCGCATCGCCAAGCCCTGCGGAGACCACCCCGGAGACGCTGGTGCGGCGGGTGCGTCTGGACCCTGGCGAGAACACCGTGAAGCTTAAAGTCTACAACACCGCTGGTCTTTACGCCCAATCCGAGGAGCTCACCTTCGCCCGGACGCCGAGGGCGAGCGCTGCGCCGACGGCCGCCCAAGCTCCGACGCAGGGCCCCAAACTATTCGTCCTGGCCGTGGGCGCAGACGTTTACCAAGGCTTTCCCGAGTTAAGCTACGCCGTGGCCGATGCACGCAGTTTCGCCGATCTGGTGCAGTCCCGGTTCGATGACAGCGAACGCGGCTATGCCGGGGTGACCGTGACCCAGCTCTTTGACGCCTCAGTGACCCGGGATTCCGTCGGCAAAGCTGTGGGTTCGATCGCCGCCCAAGCCGGGCCTAACGACGCGGTTTTGATTTATCTCGCCGGGCATGGGGTCGTGCATGAGGACGATCAATACTATTTCGTCACTCCGGGCGCGCCCGATTGGGACGGCTTGCCCGAGGTGTCGGTCAGCCAATCCGATCTGATCCAATGGCTGAGTGAAGTCCCCACCCAGCGCGCTTTCCTATTCCTCGACACCTGCCACGCCGGCACGGTGACGATCGCCAATGTTGGTAAAATCAACGAAGAAAGTGGGCGCTACATTCTCGCGGCCTCCTCCACAGTTGAGGAGGCGCTCGACAGCTATAACGACAAAAACGGCGTGTTCGCCTATTCCGTCATTGAAGGCTTAGAGGGCAACGCCGCGGCGCGCGGCAAGGTCGACGCCCTTAATCTTGGCCTCTATGTCCGCGACGTCATGCCGGAATACGCCGCGGAGAAGCGGCATTCGCAAACCGCGGAATTCCAAGCCAGCGGCAAACTTTTGGATTTTCGCCTGACCCGCCCGGACCCGTGACCGTGGACGGCGCCGGCATGACCGTCGAAGACCAGGACGCCGAAGGGCCGACCTGGAATCAAACGACCCGGCTTATACGGTTCGCCACGCCCAAAGCGCCTACCGAGCTCATCGCCGTGCGCTTTGAGAGCGAAGAGCGACTGGGTCAACCCTTCCGCCATCGCGTGGACGTCTTCGCCGAGGACTTCGCGTTAGAGCCGCAGGCGCTGCTGGGTGAACCGGGCCTGCTCACGATCAGCCAATCCGCCGACCGCGAGGCGGATTTCCACGGTCATATCATTGACGTCACCGCGCTCGGACACGATCCGAGCCTGCGCCGTGACGCGTTCCGCTTGACCCTCGCGCCATTCACCACGTTTTTGGCGCGACGACGCGACTGCCGTATTTATCAAGACCGCGATGTTCAAACGATCATTACCGAGGTCTTCGGCTATTTCCAATTTCAAGATCGAATCCGGTTTGATTTAAGCGGGCCGACCCCAACCCTTCCCTATTGCGTTCAGTACAATGAAAGCTATTGGAATTTCGTTCAAAGGCTGATCGAAACCTATGGGCTGTTCTATTTTTTCGAACATACTCCGGAAACCCATACTCTGGTGATTGCGGATGCGCCCTTTGCGATCCAGCCATCGGCGCTGAGCCCCACGCTACGCGCGCAATCGCCTGACGCCGCCTTAGGCCTCGATCAAAGCGCAGACTGGCGCGAAGTTTCCCGGCTGTCTTTGGCTCGGGTGGCCCTGGGCGATTTTAATCCGGACACGCCCCAGCTTGACCTCTCCGTCGGCGTGAACGCCGCCGAACCGCCCGCCGCGATCGGGGATGCGGAGCGTTTCGTGTTCCCCGGCGGCTATCGGACAACGGCGGAAGGGGACGCCCGCGCGCGCACCCTGGTTGAGGCGGTGGAAAGCGCCGCGCTGCGCTATTCCGCCCGCGCCAACGCGATCGGCCTGTGCGCCGGGGTCAGCTTCGAGTTGACCGGGCACGAGATCCCCGCGTGGAACCGACGGTATGCGGTGCACGCCATTCGCCACGCCGCGAGCAACAATGTCGAGGGCGGCGCATCGGCGAGCTACGCCAACAGCTTTGAAGCCGCCCCCGCCGACGCCCCTATTCGGCTCGATGCGACCGCGTCGAAACCCGTCATTCCCGGCGTTCAGACGGGGTTCGTCGTGGGACCGGAGTCCGAAGAGATTCACACCGACGCCCAGGGGCGGGTCAAAGTGCAGTTCCATTGGGATCGCTATGGCCGCATGGACCAAGCGTCGTCGGCTTGGCTTCGCGTGGCGCAAAGCTGGGCTGGCGCGGGTTGGGGCGCGCAAGTCATCCCGCGAGTGGGTATGGAGGCGCTGATCGCCTTCGAACACGGCGATCCGGATCGCCCCCTTGTCATTGGCTGCCTGCCAAACCCGGACAACCGACCCGCCCTGGACCTGCCGGGCCAGAAAACCTGCTCGACCTTTAAGTCCTTCTCCAGTCCCGGCGGGGGCGGTTTTAACGAATTGCGCATCGAGGACGCGAAAGACGCGGAGCAGATTTTCGTACACGCCCAGCGCGACGCAGACTGGCGGACCCGGGCGAGCCATCGTCGCTCGGTGGGCGGATCCGATCATCTCAGCGTCGGCGGGGAGCGCCGCCTTCGCATCGGCGGCGGCGCCCATCTTCACGTTCGCGAGGACTTGCTCAGCCATATCGAAGGCGACCGCGGGGCAACGATCGAGGGTGATGACGCGCTCAAAGTCGAGGGGTCAGTCTGTGTCTCAGCCGACGGTGAAATCGTGCTCAGCGCCGCCCGCTCAATCACCCTGAAATGCGGCGGCGGTTTTGTTAAAATCGACCCGGGCGGGGTGACGATTTCCGGGTCGCTGGTGCGCATCAATTCGGGCGGTTCCCCGTCAAGCTTGCGCCTCACCCCTGAGGATCCGAAAGCGCCCGCGGCCGCCGCAAGCGGGCAAGCCGGCGACGCCCTGCCCGAGCCGGCGCCGAAAACTCCGCCCGACCTAAGCGCAGACCGGACGGCGGCGGCGCAACGCGCGGCGTTTGTCGCCGCCGCGAACGCCGGTGCGCCGTTTGTGAGGTTTTGCTGATGAGCGCGGGGGCGGCGGCTCTGGCGCTGTTTGACCGTCTTTGCACGGGGGCGCCGGCGGCCGTGTTCGACGCCGCCCGCGCGCCGGGCGTTCTGACCGACGCGCAAAATGACACCGATCCGCCCGCGACTTTGTGCCTGTTCCAAGGCGAAACCGCGACGACGCTGGCGGACTTGGCGCCTTACGCCGCCGATCTGAGCCCCGGCGCGCCCGCGCGGGCCTGGGTGGAGACCTATTGGGGGGAGGGCGCCTTTGTCCTGATCGACGCTAAAGCGGAGATAAGCCAGCTCCGGCGCGGGCTTCGACGCTTGAGCCTCGCCTATGGACCCGACGGGGAGGCGTTGTTCTTCCGGTTCTACGACCCGCGCGTCTTCGCCGCTACAGCGCAAAGTTTCCGCGCGCCCCATCGGCGCGCCTTCCTCGCGTGCTTGACCGCCGTGTTCGTTGAAACCGCCCGCGGCGAGGCTTTGTTGCAACTCAGCTTTTCCGAGACCGCCGTACATAGAACTCGGTTTGAGATCGCCGCCCATGACCTGGCTTAACGCACAGACCGACCAGAACGCGGCCGAGCGGGTGTCGATCCGGTTCGGCGAAGGCGATCCGCTCGCCGGACGCAGCCTACCCTTCGTTATCGGGGTGATTGGGGGGTTTTTCGGCGACCGCGCCTATCCCGCGCTCGACACCGTCGAGCCGATCACCCTCGCCGATGACGCGATCGATCGAGCGTTGGCGGCTTGGCGGCCCCAGTTTCGGCTGGCCCGCGGGGGCGAAGCTCTCGAATGGACCTTCACTCGCCTCACCGATTTCGACACCGCCAAGCTGAGCGACCCGGCGCACACACCCTATTTGGCGCAGCTTCAGGCCTTGCGGGAGGGTTTCGCCGCGCTGATGAATCCCGCCGCCGGTCAGCCCACCCCATCGGCGGCCCACGACCGGTTCGCGGCCAGCTGCGGGCTGGCCGATCCTGCGGACTTCTCAAGCGTTGACGGATTGAACCAAGCCGCCGAGGCGTTGCGCCAATGCTTGATCGAGCCGCCGCCCGAACGCCGGCGTTTCTCCCGCGGGGACGCGACGGCGACCCTGCTCGCCGCCTGGTTCGCCTTAGGCGCTCCGCAGCCGGTCAAGACGGCTACCGAAACGCCGTTAAGCTTAGCCGCCAAAATGCTCGCTGAAGCCCACATCGACGTCGCAGAGGCGCGATGGGATCTCGTACTTGCGGCCATCGACGCCCATGTGGCCGAGATCATCGAGGCGGTGCGCGCGGAGCCGCGATTTATCCGCCTGGAGGCGCATTGGCGCGCGGCCGCGCATTTGGCGCGTTATTGCGCTTCGGGCGAGGTTCGCTTGCGCCTCACCCCCGCGGCCCCCGACAAGCTTTTCGACGATTTGCTGAGCGCGGAGGACACCGAAAGCACGGTCTTTCACCGCTTGCTGGTGGGGCAAAGCTATAACCAGCTCGGCGAAACGCCTTATGCGCTGGTTCTATGGTTTTACGGCGTCAAAGGCGGCCCCCAAGCGGCGCCCGCTTTGCGCCGGCTCGCGGACATTGGCGCGCAAGCCCACTGCCCCATTGTCTTGGACGCCGACCCGGACTTGTTCGGCGAGGCCGATTACGCAGCCCTTTGCGACTGGACCTATGATCTTCTCGATCACGAGGACTTCGTACGCGAGAAATTGCCCGATTGGTGGTCCGCCCTGCGCGAAGACGTCAATACGCGCTATCTCGCGCTCGCTATGCCGCCGCTGCATTTACCCCGCGACGACGCGGCGGCGTTTGCGGGGGCCAGCGTCGGGGCTGGGGCGCTGGCGCCCGCGGCCACCGCACTGGGCGCGCTCACAGCCCAGGCTTTCTTGCGCTATGGCTGGGCGGTTGCGATCACGGGCTTGGAAAGCGGCGCAGGCGTGTTGGCGGATTGGCCGCGTCCGCCTGTGAGCTATGACCCTGACCCCAGCGCGGCGCCCTGCCCGCTTACGGTTCAGATTACCGACTTGGCCGAGGACCAGCTCCGAAACGCAGGGCTTTGCGTTTTCGTGTCTCACCCGATCGAGCGCTCCCCAGGCCTGGCCGCGGCGCCGTCGGTGCACCGCCCCGCCAACCCGCCCGCGGTCGGCGGACGCGACCGCGCCGGGGATCGTCATAAGGCCGCGGTGATGAGCGCGGCCCTGCCCTATACCTTCGCCGCCACCCGGTTCGCCCATTTCCTCAAAGTCAGCTTACGCGAACGCATCGGATCTCAGATCGACGCCTCCGACCTTGCGCTCGACTGCAACAGTTGGGTCACCCAATACGTCTTGCTTCGCTCGGACGCGCCCGAGCCGGTGCGCGCCCAGCGGCCCTTGCGCCACGCGCGCATCGTAATCGAACCGGTTGACGGCTCTCCCGGCGCGTACACCGCGGCTTTCGAATTGCGACCGCACTACCAACTCACTGCGCTGGATTACGACATCACCTTGGCGACCGGCGTCGCCGCGCGGGCGCAAGGCTAGCGGCGGAGGGACCCTATGGCGCACGACGCTTATCTGAAAATCCCTGAATTCGAAGCCCGGCTCGCCGACGCGGTGCGGCCCGGTTGGATCCGACTGCGCGAATTTAGCCATGACATCAGCCAGACCGCGAGCGGATCGGTGGGCCTTGGGGAGGGCGGTCCGGGGCGCGCCGAGCACGGCGATTTCCGCATCTTGAAGGAGTTCGATGAGGCGTCGCCCCGTCTGGCCTTGGCCTGTTGCGCCAGCCAACGGTTTCCCAAAGCCGTCCTTGAAGTCTGTGAGTCCGACAATTTTCAACTGCCTTATGTCACCATCGAGTTCCGCGACATGATGGTGCGATCGGTCCAACATGTTCTGCCGCCGGGAGCGGGCGGCCAAGCCGCCGGCCGCGTCGCGCTGGAATGGATCGCGCTGCGATACCGCCGCATCGACTGGACCTACGCGGTCAATATCGCGGGGACCAAAAAAGGCGTTGTCCACGCCAATTGGGATGTCACGGCCAATGTGGGTGGTTAAGGCGCCCCCCTCAGAGCGCGGCGCGCTCCCGCTGACCCCGCTGGCTGACCGGCCCGGGCTGTTTGACCGGTTGTGCGACGACGCCCCGGAGGCGGCCTTCGATCGCACGAGCGTGACCGACGTTGAAACGATCCGCGAGCGGCTGACGCGAGACTTAACGCGCCTGTTGCGGTTCAAATCCGCCTTAGCCCCGGAACGGATCGCCGGCACCGCGTTGGAGGGCAGTTTGCTGGATCTCGCCGCGCCGGACCCGGCGCGGTTCGATCTGTCCCAAGAGGGCGACCGGGACGCCTTGCGCGGCCGGATCCAAAATGTCTTGCACCGCCATGAACCGCGTCTGCGACGGGTTCGCGTGAGCTTAACCCAGTCCGGGGTCACGGCGTTACGCGTCAGCATTTCAGGCCTTTTGACGCTGGAGCGCGGGGAGACGCCAATCCGGCTCGACGCCGCGCTGCGCGTCGACGACAGCGGGGACGCCGCGCCATGAGCCAAGACTTCATCCGATATTTCGAAGACGAATTGACCCGCCTGCGCGAGGACGGTCGCGCCTTCGCCCAGCGCCATCCCAAAATCGCCAATCGCCTGCAGCTTGGCGACGATCGGGCGCCGGACCCGGACGTGGAGCGCTTGATCCAGGCTTTCGCCTTCCAGACCGCTCGTCTGCATCAGCGCCTGGACGCCGGGTTCGCCGAACTCGCCGACCCAGTTTTGGACGGGTTGTTCCCGCTCTTAGCCCGGCGCGCACCCGCTCGGCTGATCGCCTGTGTC
Organism: Maricaulaceae bacterium; assembly: GCA_050331475.1. Classification (GTDB taxonomy): domain Bacteria; phylum Pseudomonadota; class Alphaproteobacteria; order Caulobacterales; family Maricaulaceae; genus JBHJGU01. Next base: position 29,172 of record JBHJGU010000135.1, read on the forward strand.
GAGCCGCGCGCCGACGGCGCCCCGCTGGAGCGCGTGCTGCACTGGCCGCGCGGGTTGGAGTGCGTCAGCCGGCAAGTCGACGACCCCGCGGAGCTACGCGGGTTTGTGTGTCGCTTCCGGACCGCCTACGCCGCGGATATCGCGCCCTTGCGCATTGAACGCGCCCGGGTCGATTTGGGCGCCGGCGTCGGCGCAGACACCCCGGGCCTGGAGGGCGACGGGCGCTTGCGACTGTGGATTAAACCCACCCCGGGCGCATCGGTGTCACGCCTGGGTCTGGATCGTCTGCGCGTGTTCATCCAAGCCGATGCGAAGCTGGCGTTAGGGGTTTACGAAGCGGTGCTCGGCCGGTCCACCGGAGCGATCGCGCGCCGGGACCCTGAGGGTCGCGACGCCTGGCGGCGGGTCGACATTCAGCCCGTGGGGTTTGACCCCGAACATAGCCTGTTTGGCGATGACGAACGTGTGGCCAAGGGGCCGAGGCTGATGGTTGAGCACATCGCCATGCCCGAGAAATTCTTGTTCTTCGACATAAACGGCCTCGCGCCGGTTCTAGAGGCCTCAGCGGGTGAGGAGGACGGCGGCGGTTTCGAGATCGCCCTGGGGTTGGACCTCCGCCGGCGCGCCGAATTGGCCGCCCTCTTGAGAGCCGGTGTGGACGCAGACACCTTCGCGCTGAATTGCGTGCCGCTGGTCAATCTTTTCGAGCACAAAGTCGAACCGATCCGACTGGACCACACACGCGCGCGGTATCCGCTGGTTCCAGACCGTCGTCGACCCTGGGGCTATGAAATCTGGCGGGTCACCAGCGCGCGACTGACCGAACGCGGACCCCAAGGTCGCGCCGAACGGGTCGCGGCTCCGCTTTACGGGGCTTGGCGGGCCCCGCAGACCCAGACCGCGCCGCTGTTCTGGAGCGTGAGCCGCATCGATGCGCCCGACGGCGGCCATGACCACGCCATCAGCCTGTTGGACGAGCGCCTCCATGCAGACAGCCCCACCGACGGGGTGCTCAGCGTCGACGCGCTATGCTCGAACCGGGATTTTCCCACTTTGTTGCCGGCCGCGCCCCAGCGTGGCGATTTCACCCCCGCGCAGGATGCGGAGCGGGTGCGCATTCGCCGCCTCGGACCGCCCGCGGCGCCGATGAGTTTCGGCGACCGGGGACCGCGCGCTTGGCGGTTGATTTCACAGATGCGCGGGGGTCGGCTGAGTTTCGCCGACGGCGGCGCCGCCGGCCTACGCGAGGCCTTGAGCGCATTTGCGCCAGCGGACACCGCGCGCGACCGCCTCAGCTTGCAGACCTATCACGCGCAATTGGCGAGCCTCGTCACGGCCGAGGCGCGACGATCGGTGGGCCGGGTCGGCGCTGCGGGGCGCGACGGCGCGCTTCTGGGCTCCGCGTTCGACATCGGCTTTGACCCGACGCCCCTATCCGGGTTCAGCCCCTATCTGTTCGCCGCGGTGTTGGATCGGTTTCTGGCCGCCCATGCCGGGGTCAACAGCTTCACCCAGATGCGTGCGGTGGACGCGCGCACCCAGCAGGAGATCGGACAATGGCCCAAACGGCTCGGCGTCATCGAGACCGTTTAGCCGGCGCGCTGGCGGAGGATGCGGAGCGGTTTGAGCTGTTCCAAGCTTGGCGATTGCTGGCGCTGGCCGCGAAGGCCAAAGGCGGGCGGGTCACCCTCGATGCGGAAGCGCGCCTGGAGCGCGCGAAGGGTGAAGTCAACGCAGCCGACTGGAGCCAAGCGCGGCTGAACACCGCGCAATTGAGTACGCTCGGCGTCGGCGGCGCGCTGCCCTGGGTTTATGCGGAGACCGCGCGGATTCAAGCGCGCGGCGATAATCCGGCGATGAAGGCTTTCCTGGCGTTGTTTGAACAACGTCTGGCGGAGTTGGCTTATCGAATCTGGGAAACGCCCCAACTGGGCTTGCGGGCCGAACGCGGGGATCCGTTCGGGCTCGACGCCCTAGCGCTCTGCGTCATGGGCGCCGGCGACCAGGCGTCACGCGCCGCGCTCACCGCCGGCGACCCGGCCTTGAACGACACCGCCTTATCGTATTTCTCCGGCCGGCTCGCCACCGGCCGCGGAACCGCTGAAGACTTAAGCACGATTCTGAGCGCGCTTTTGGGAACGCCGGTCGCGGTGCGCCAAGCCCTTGGCGGCTGGATACGGCGCGACGGCGCAGACACTGCGCGCTTGGGCGAGAGCGCGCTCGACGGCGCCAACGCGTTAGGCCGCTATGAGTATGAGCGCGCCCACAGCTTCGAACTGGTGATCGGACCCGACGATGCGGTCTGGGCCGACCGGATGGTCGGGGCGGGCGAGGACGGCTTAGGACCGCTTGCCGTCAGCCTGTGCGCAGTGTTGCGCGCAACGCTCGATCAACCTTTCCGGGTGCGCGTCAGGCTGCAAGGTGCGGCTGAGGCGGCGCCCGCCAGCCTTCTATCCGGCGCGGCGCGACTGGGGATCAATGCGCGGGTCGGGCAAGCCCGGTCGGACGAAGCCGTCGATTTGGCCGTCGCCTGGCTGCAGGTCTGAGCGCCGCTGGATCATTAAGGAGCCGCGCCGGAAACGCGAAAAACTGGCCTCTACGTTTTCGCGCGGCGCTCTAGGCTTCTGTTTCAGTTTTCACCAACCGAACGCGTGTGTTGTCATGGTCAAGCTCGGGGCAATAGAGCTTGATGTTCAGCTCGCGCGTGATAATCGGCCAGTAAAAGCTCGTTTGGTCGATCTCGAAATAGGTGTATCGGTTGGTGCGTTGAGGCAATTGCTCGGGCGCATAATCGAGCAATCGCATATCTAAACCTAACAAGCGCCGATCAATAATATCTTCGAGTTCCGAAGCGGGACCCAATTTGCGCTCATGCAACGCATCGCGGACTTGCTCGCGCGCAATGGTGCTGTCGACCACAAGGAAGTATTTCGGCAAACGCCCGCCAATGAAATCGCCGGGAATGTCCGCCGACCACATACCGTTTTCTCGATACACCAATTCGACCGCTGCCGTGGGCCCGAGCGATAATTGGTCAAGCAGAGCGTGGGCGCGATCGAACGCGCGCGCGAAACCCGGTCCCGGATCCGCGTGGTCATAAACCGGCAAGCCCGGCCTGGCGTCGTCACCGTCGCGGGCGGGCCGGTCGCCCAGCGGCCCATGATCGGACGACAACGCCGCTAACGCGCCTACATGACGGCGCATCAAGCCGTAGGCGTCAAACGGATGAAGCCGGTCGGCGTCCAAAGCTTGGGTGGCGTCCGCGCACACCGCGTGCAGCACCTGCGAAATCATAAACACGCTGACGTCTTGGCCTGCGCCGACGGACAGCGCCAAACCGCGGTCGCGCCGATGATCGACAAAGTCCGAAGCCTTGCGCGTGACCGCCTCGCGCCACCGTTTCAATCGATCGACCAGGGCGGGCTCGGACAAGACGTCCAGCCGGGCGCCGCTCTTCAGCCCGTCCGGTTCGAACCCGTCCTTCTGGGCGACGACCGCGCCCAAGCGCAGCCCGTCGAAGTCATGGCGCAGGCTGTCCCAGCGATAGGGATCGCCGGGGCCGATAATTAAGATTTGCACCAGAAAATCCAAGCTCGTCACCCGCGTACGCTCCGGTGAGTCCGGATCATAGCAGTCCCCGCGCTCCTGAGAGCGCGCCACGAACCGCGCCGAGGCCAGGGGGTGGGGGGCCGGTGTTTGGTCACGCTCCCACGGATCGGCGCCTTGAGGCGCACGGGCGAGCAACGCATAGACGTCCCCGCCCTCGCGTAGCGCCGCCTCGCTCGGCGCGATCGTGCGCAAAACCGCGTTGGCGGAACCGGCGAACGCGTCCCCTGCGCGCAGCAAAACGCCGTCTGCGGTGACCGCCTCTAGGGCCGCGACCGGTTGGGTTCGCTCCGGACGCCAATCGATCCGCGCCGCACCCCAGGGATAGGCCTGCCCCAACGCCGCGCGCCGCGCGACGTGTTGATAAGTCGCCGCGTCTTGGTGCTGAAATAACTGCGGGGTCAGCGCCAAGCCTTGGCGCCATAGGATCGGCCCCGGCAACGCCCCCTCGAACCCCCCGGCCACCGATTAAGACCCTTGCACCCGGCGCACTTCCACCCGACGGTTCGCCCCTGAATTGGGATTGCTTACGTCCTTGAGCTCTCGTTCGCCGCGGCCGTCAAACTTCAACCGATCGGCGTCTATGCTGCGCTTCGTGGTCAGATAAGTGTAAGCGGCGTAGGCGCGACGCAGCGAGAGGTCCTGGTTGTAGTCGGCGTCGCCAGTGGCGTCGGTATGGCCGATCAGCTCGATTTTTACGCCCGCAAAGTCCGGGTCGTTCAGCACGGCCGCCAAATTGTCCAACGTCTGGGCCCCCAGCGGGGTCAGCACGTCGGAGTTCAGCTCAAACTCGATCTCGTCAGCGTCGATCGAGCTGACGGCCCGGGGCGGCGCCTCGCGTCCGGGTACGGAAATCGCGCGCGTTTTCGCTCCTGGCTTTGATTGCAAGGCGGCACGAAATTCTTCTTTGGTTTGCGCGTGGGCACAGTCAAGACCGGTGAAACCGGACAGGGCGACGCCGCAAACTGCGACAAGGGCGAAGGATTTTTTGCAAAACGTCATAACGGAACTCCTTTCTCGGTTCAGTCTTCGATCACAAGGTCAATGACACCGGCGGCGATCGGCCCGTCATGGGCCTCAAAGCTCGGCGCGAGCGCGTCGAACACCGCTTCATAGGAAAAGTCGCGGTCAAACAGATCCATGGAGACCAGCGGCGTATCCGAGGCGAACGCGATGATGAAACCGGAACCCGCCGGCGGGGTGGTCCGCCAGCCGACCACATCGCCGACCAGCTCCTCTTCGCTAGCCACACCCAACCGGATTCGCCGGTCAGCGCCCAGTTCCAGGTCGGGCTCGCGCGTGGACGGCGCCATGGGCGAAATGTATTCCGGGTGCACATAGATCACGCTGAGCGCGTCGCCCAAGTCCTCCGGGCTGTAAGCGTCGACAGTGAACAACGCGTCGATCTTATAGGGCGGCGGCTCCGGTCCGAGCCTGAGGGTCGGCGCCGGCTCGGCGAAGAAATCAACGCCCAGGGCTGCGAATTCGGTGAACGCCTCGCAGAACGGTCGCGGCGTGTCGGTGACCTGCGACCGAACGCGCTCTACCTCGTCGAGCGCCTGAAGGTCTGTGCGGAGGCCGTCGACCACATCGCCAGGCGCAAATCCCTGCAAGGTCACGCGATCCCCGCGTTGCGACCATTTCAGCACCGCGCAGTCCGCCCTTTCAACCAACCGAGCAACAGCGGTTGTGTCCTCGGGCGAAACCGTCTCGGCGGGGCGGGTGAACCACCAGACCGCGAAGCCGCCCATGAGGGTGAGCATTGCCAATCCGATGAGCGCCCAAAGCAGCCAAGGGAATTTAGAGGTCGCGGGCGGGGCGAGCGGTGCGGGCGGATCGATCTCGAAGGGTTGGGGCGTGATCGGGACCGCCGTTTGGCCGCGTCCCTGCACGGCGGCTGCCGCGATCGGCGGACGGTCAAGCCGCGCGGCGAGCAAGCTGGTGTGCTGTTCGCGCTCGCTCCGCGCGCGGCGGGCGAGTTCGGGTTCGCGGTGCTCGTGCAGACGCCCGCGAAACCCTAAACCGATCGCGGTCAGATAAACCTCGCGCAGCTCCTGCTGCTGTTCGGCGAAGGCGTCACACCGCTCAAAGAACTGGTCCCCGGCGGCGCGGGTGGAGAACATCCGCAACTGAATAGGCTCTTCGCCGCGCCACCAGTCGCGGAACTGCGGGAAGATATCGTCGACCAAGGCGACCACGGCGTAGACCGCCATATCAACGTCTTTGGGGTCCCGGCCATGGCGTTCGACCGCGTCTCGACGCAAAGTTTGCAGATGGGTCTGTAGCCTTTGGGCGACCCGGTCCGCCGGACCCACGGCGGCTTGCTCGCCGGCATTGAGCCGGCCAATGACCGCCATGGCGTCGCGCAGCACAGGCCGAAACAGATCGATGAGGTGCGGGGCGGCCGGGCTCATAACGTGCTGGCCTCCCCGCGCCGACGGACCCAATGGCTGTCCTCCGGCAGAAACCGCTCGAAAATCGGCGAGGTCATGCGGGCGCCGGGCGGGGCGCCGGGGGCGGTCAGGTAAAGCCCTCGCCAGACCAAGCGCGGTTGGTGCAGATCCTCCTCCAAGAGTGCCCGCAAACTCGTCGCCAGGCCCACCCTGAGATCGCGCACACGTTCAAACCACTCAAAAAGGCCATGCCGGTCCGCGTCCTCTGCACTCGCCAGCAGCAAGCCCAGCCGAACGCGGTCCAATTGCGCCGCCAGCGCGTCAAAGACCGGGTCAAAGGCGTCATGGAGTTTCGCGACCCCCCGAGGCGGATCGAACCGGTGACCCAGCATGGTGTCCGCCCCCGCTTCGCACGCAGCCGCAAACGCCGCATGGCCAGGCAAACGGTCCAACTCGGTCACGATCACATGGATCGGTAGATCCAGGTCCAAGGTGACCGTCATCTCCAGCACGACGGCGCGCAACCGCTCGCCCAAAAGCCTAGCGGCTTCGGTGTCCTGCAAGACGCGGGCGGGCAAGACGGCGATCACGCCATTTAAGCCCCGGCGGGGGCGATGTTTGCCGAGCAAGGCGGCGGCCCGTTCCACACTGCGCCAGGCCTCGGGGTTCTCCGCCGGGGTTCGAACCAGATCGGCGCCGAATTCAATCGCCACCAGATTGCCCATCACCCACCAAAACCAGCCCTGGGCCGCATATTCGCCGTCGCGCTCCTTGAACGAGCGACCTGACACCGCCCGCAACAGCGGTTCCGCGGCCCCCTCGGGCGCCAGGGTCAAAAACCACGGCGTTTCATAACGGTCAGCCTTGTCGGCTTTGCCGAGGTCGATGCGGGTCAAGGCCGCCGCCGCGCCGCGCTCCAACGGGCTGTCCTGGGCCGGCGCGCCCGTGGGAACGCCGCCTAAATCCGCGGTTCGACGTTTGGGCGGCGCGGACGTCGGTTGTTCGTCGATTAAGTTAGTGGCGTCCCCTTTTGCAGCCATGAACGGCGGCGTCCTTTTCGATTTTTAACTGGACTTAAACGCATTGATTGTCGCGGGTGATAATATAGTGTGCAACCGATTTCAACATTGAAGGCGCCGTGTTGCGGGGATGATGACGGGCGCTGAGAGGGGGATGGCCGTGCCGACGCCGATGACGGCTCTGTTTCTGATGACTTTGGTCGGGACCGCGGCGGCGGCGTTTTTCGCGGGCGCCCATGGGGTGGCGGGCGGCTTGGCGACCGCCCGCGCCAGCGGCGCGTTCAGCCTGCGCGCCGGCTTGCTCTGTGGAGCGTTGATCGGCGCGGCGAGCGTGGCCTTAACCCCGCTTGACGTCGGGGTTGGGCTGATCAGCGGGTTTTGGGGCGAACCGATCACCACCAATCCCATGCGGATCGCGGCTGCCGTCGCAGCGAGTGTTGTCGCGACCGCGGCCGTGCTTGGGGTCACGGCGGTGCTCGGTTTCGCCGCGCCGGTGGGGCTCGTTTTGTGCATCGCCATGGCCAGCATCGGCGCGGTGGAAGGTGGCGGCTCCGCGGTCGGTCTCGCCGGCGGCGTCGGCGCTTTAGGGTTCGCGCTGGTCCTCGCGACCGGGGCGGGATTTGCATTGACAAGGGCGGGACAGATCGGCGTGTTTCGCGCGCCGCGACCGCGGGACCGCACGCCGGTGTCGATCGGTTTGGGCTATGGGCTGACCGTGGCCCTCGCGGGATTAGCGCTTGCGCTCGCGCTCGGGGCGGGTCTTTGGGCGATGGTCGCGCTGCCGCTAGCTGTGATCGCCGGCGGCTTGGGCTACGCCTTAGCCCGGTCCGGACGGGCGAACGTAGCCAATACGCTGGAAGCCGCCGATGCGGCCCATCGAACGCCCCAAGGCTTCGCCGCCCTCGCCGGCGCCGCCTGCGCGGGCGCTGGCCAAGCCGCTCTCTTAGCGGTCCCGGCGCGGTGGCTCGCCGAGCTTCAAGCGCGCCCTGAAGCCCTTGAGGGCGGCGTCACCAGCTTAGCCGTTTCCGCGTCGGTTCCCGTCAGTCTCGCCCTCGTCGGCGGGTACGGGTTTGGCGCCCTGCTACTTGGACACCGCGTGACCTGCCGCTTAGGCGATGAGCTGGCCCCCACCGGTCCGTTAGGCGCCCTGGGGCGAGCTTGGGCGTGCTCATCGCAGCACTGGCGTGCGTCAGCTTAGGTCTGCCTGCGTTCGGCGGCGTGGCCGCCGCGGCGGGCCTGGTCGGGCTGGGACTGGCCCGCGGGTCCGAGGGTCGAAACGCGCTGGGG
>JBHJGU010000136.1:0-4510 GCA_050331475.1 Maricaulaceae bacterium
CCTTGTTGGCTATAATCGACGCTAGACGTTTTCGACTGAGTCTTTGAGTCATGGCCGAACCCGCCCGCCAGTCCGCCCCCCCACCGGCGTCGGAGGATGGGACGGAGGCGTTGTTCCTAGGCCGCGATTTCCGCCAACCGCGGATCAATCTCGACGGCAAGGTGGTGCTGATCACCGGGGGCACGGGCTCGTTCGGCAAGCATTTCACCCGGTTGGTGGCCCAAGAATTCAAGCCCGCAAAGCTGATCATTTTTAGCCGCGACGAGCTGAAACAGTATGAGATGGCGCAGGAGTTTCCGGTCTCCGACTACCCCTTTATGCGCTATTTCATCGGCGATATTCGCGATGAAAGCCGGCTCGACATGGCCATGCACGATGTGGACGTCGTGGTGCACGCCGCAGCGCTTAAACACGTGCCGATCGCGGAATACAATCCTTTCGAATGCATCAAAACCAACGTCTTCGGCGCGGAAAACGTGGTGCGCGCCGCCATTCGACGTGGGGTCAAACGGGTCGTCGCGCTTTCCACGGACAAGGCGGCGAGCCCGATTAATCTCTACGGCGCGTCGAAATTGGCCTCGGACAAAATTTTCACCGCCGCCCGGCATATGGGCGGCGAAGACGGGCCGACCTTCTCGGTCGTGCGCTATGGCAATGTGGTGGGCTCACGCGGCTCGGTGGTGCCGTTTTTCAAAAAGCTGATCGCGGAGGGCGCGGACAGCTTGCCCATCACCGATGACCGCATGACCCGGTTTTGGATCACCCTCACCCAGGGGGTAAATTTCGTGCTCTCAAGTCTGGAACTCGCCAAGGGCGGGGAAGTGTTCGTGCCGAAAATCCCGTCCATGAGCACCGTGGACCTGGCGCGCTCGCTCGCCCCGGCTTTGCCTCATCGAATCATCGGCATCCGGCCGGGCGAAAAGCTCCACGAAGTCATGGTGCCCGAGGACGACGCTCGCTCCACGGTGGAGCTTGAGGACCGCTACGTTATTCTGCCTTCCGGCGATCAGATCCGCTATGACGCCTACCTCGCCGAGGGCGGCGCGGCGGTGTCGGACACCTTCCGTTACGCCTCAGACTCCAATCCCGAACGGCTTGACGCACGTGCTTTGCAGGATCTGTTGGCCCAGAGCCTCGCGAAGTTTTAGGCGGGCTTGTCCCCACCCGAGGGTAAGCCTAACCCTACCGGCGCGTATTCTTTGGCCAGCAGACCGTAGAATAAGCTGTCGACCCACTGGCCATTGGTGAAATGGGCCTCGCGCAGACGGCCTTCGAGCTGGAAGCCCAGGCTCGGCAGAAACTCCCGCTTCGGCGCGTCGATCGCGTAGATCTCCGCCCAAACCCGGTGCAGGCCCAGCTCATCAAAGCCATAGCGTAACAAGAGACGCGCCGCCTCTGTGGCGAAAACCTCGTCGATATAAAGCCCGTCCGCGCCAATATAGATCGAGAAATCCGCCGAGCGCCGCAGCCAGTCAATCCAACAGAGCCCGCAAGCCCCCAGCAACCGGCCGCTCGTTAGCTCCACAATGGCGAACATGCGCGTGCGATCATCGCCCAGCACCACGGTGTCATACCAGCGCTTCTGCGAGTCCGGGCTGATTTCCCGGTATTCGCGGAAATACTGGCGTAAGTCCGGATCGTTGCGCCAGGCGCGCAAGGGTTCGAGATCGGTGGGCTCAATGGCGCGAAGCCCGGTTCGCCGCGCTTTCAACATCGGCCTAGTCCAAATCCTGGGGCGTGAGCGCCTCGCCCGCGGTCATAGCCCGGCGCAAGGCGCGACCCCGCGCCCGATAATCCTCCCAGGGCTCTAGCGCGCCGCGGGGCAAGGGCCGCAGCATGACCAGGTCATCGTCGCTCAGCTCGTGCCCGGCGGGGAGATCGCGGGCCAGCCGCACCGCACGGCGTTGCACCACATGGGCGTCGGTCTCATTGATCTCGACCCGCTTGACCCCGTCGCCAAGCGCGGTTTCCAGTTCGCGCGCGCGGTCCACCATGTCGCGCCAGGTGGTCGGGTTCATCGAGAACGGATGGTCGGGACCATCGCGAGAATTGTCGTCGGTAAAATGCTTCTCCACCGCCCGGGCGCCAAACGCGATGGCGCCCAACACGGCCGCATGACCCGGCGAATGATCGGACAAGCCCAAGCAAAGCCCCGGCCATTTCAAGGCGTAGGCCTGGAGCACTTTCAAATTCATGTAAGAGAAATTATCGATGGATCCCGTATAGTTCGTATTGCACTGCATCAGCAGGATTTGCCGATTGTGCTTAAGCGCCACGCTCATCGCGCGCTCCACATCTTCCATGCTGGCGGCCCCGGTGGAGATCAGCACCGGTTTGGCTTTTTGCGCCACGTATTCGATGAACTGCGTCCAACCAATATCGCCCGAGCCGATCTTATAGGCCGGCACATGGGCCTCCATCTGATCGGCCGCGGCGAAATCATAGGGCGTCGTCATATAGACGATGTTCGCCTTGCGGCATTCCTCCACCAGCGTCTCAGTCCAGTCGCGCGGGGTCTGATAGGTCTCAAAGACCTCATAGACGGACTTCTTCCAGCTCGACTGGTGAGCGATTTGCCCGCCCAACGCCTTAAAACCCGCATCTGAGACGATATCCTTGGCGAGGAAATGCTGGAATTTCGCGCAGTCGGCGCCGGCTTCTTTGGCCTGCCAAATCAACGCCTTAGCGCGTTCCAAATCGCCGTCATGGGAAGAGGCGAGGTCCGCAATAAAATAAGTCGGCTTATCGAGAGAGATTTCCCGATCGCCAATAAACACGCTGGGATCGTATCGCATGACTGACCTCGTTTAGCGCCCGGACATAGCGCTTTGGTGAACAAGATTAGCGCATACCGCGTCCAGAGTCGGCAAGGCGCGGCCCAAAAGACCTTCCGCCTTGGAGACGTCCAAGCCTAAGCTCAGCGCCCGCGGCGGATTTAGCCCTTGCGCCGAGCCCGCCTTCGCCCAATCCAGCGCGATCCCCATTTGGGCGGCGAGCGCATGGACGAACTCATATTTTGAGGCCACTTGGGAGGACGCGACGTTGAGCCGCCCGCGCGCGCCTGCCTCGACCAAGTCGAAGACCGTACTCGCCAGGCAATCGGCGTCGATTGTGGAGCAGTAAAAGTCGGTGAACAGGGTCAGCGGCGCTCGCTCCTTGAGGCTTTGCATCGCCCAGTCCGCAAAGGTCGGCCGCGCGCGGCCCGGATGCACGCCGGTCATATTGGTGCGGATCACAAGAGCTTGGGAGGCGCTGAGCGCAAACGCTTCCGCGGCGTATTTCGTGCGCGCATACTCATTGACCAGGCTGATCGGGTCCGTTTCAGGGTGCGCGCGATCCCCGCCCTCGACGAAAAAATGGTCTGTGGAGATTTGCACCAATGGCCGATCCTGCGCGCGCGCCCAGGCCGCTAGACGCGTCACCGGTCGGGCGTTCACCGCATAAGCCGCGCCTGGATCGGCTTCGCACGCCGCCAGATCAACCCAAGCGGCCGCATTGACCACGCCGTCGGGCTTCCACCGGTCCAAGGTCCGCTCCAGGGCGTCGAGGTCGGTGAGGTCGAGGGTCTCCGCCGCGCCCGAACGCGCCGCGCCGACCCCGGTCCACCCGCGCGCCTTGAGCGCTTTGAGGAGCGCGCGGCCGAACGTGCCCGTGCCGCCCAAGACCAACCAACGCATGGCGCTAGCGCTTCTCCATCAGGAACCAGGTGAAATCATCGGTCGGGAACAGCGGATCGCGATGGTAGACGAAGCCGTAATCGAGTAAGTCCAAATCCGGGTGCGCATCCATCATCTCCCCCGCGAAATCGCGCTTAAACAAGCGCTCCGCATGGCCGCGATAGGACACCTCGACCGGGGTGGGATTGTAGTATTCGCAAATCACCACATAGCGAGAGGCCGCCTTATAAATCTGGGCGTAGGCCTCTTTGAGGCGTTCGGGGTTGATGTGGATCAACACCGTGCACGTGAAGGCCAGATCGGACGGCGTGGCTGGCGCGGTGTCTAAGAACGAGCCCTGGTGGGCCTCCACCCCGTCTAAGGTCTCCAACACGGCGCAGGCCTTGGGATTGATCTCCACCGCCTTGAGCGCGACGCGCGGCAAGAGCCGTCTCAGCGCCATCAGGTTCAGCCCCACATTGGCGCCGAACTCGGTCACTGAGCCGACAGGGGAGCATCGGCGCAGGATTTGGCTCCACAGCGCGGTGCGCGCCGCGACCAGGTCCGCGCCTTGGGAACGGTCCACATAGGCGTCGCCAAACGCGCCCGCCCAGAACGCTTCTTGGTCGGTGGTAAAGCTTTGATCGGCCATCGGGGCCTCCTATCCGCCGTCTGTGACAGTGTGGCGGCGTTCGCCCCGCCTGTGAAGCGAGCCCTCAAGCGGCGAGCGCTAAATCCACCGGCTCGGTGGCGCGTTCCGCGCGAACGCCCGAGCCCATGCGGTCTGGGTTGGCGCGTTCGGCGTTGATGGCCACAAGATCGGGCCGGCGCCGGCACAGCGCGGCGATCTCCGC
>JBHJGU010000137.1:0-14174 GCA_050331475.1 Maricaulaceae bacterium
GGTGTAAATCTTTGTCTTCTACAATCCGCGCTGGCGCCACTCAGCCGTGGGTTGTAAACGCCCGGTCGCCTTCCAACGTAAAGTGGCCTAAACTACCATCTGGGGCGTAACAAAAACGCGACAGGTCCAGTGCCGACCGCAGCGAAAACCGATCGATAAAACTCTCCCGCGCCGCGATGACGTGAAAGGTCGACGGCACATCGATCCGTTCGACGACGTCGGCGAGGGACACAGACGACGCGGAAATGGTCGATACCGCGAGAACGAAGGCCCGGAATCCGGTACGGATGGCTTGGCGAACGGTCATGCGAGCACCCCGCCGGGCGTCATCCATGCTCCTTTCGCGATCATGGCGACGTGCTTGCGATGGTCGTCTCACAGGTCTCTCAGCCGACATGTCCCAGATGACCCTGAATTTCCACTTTGATGGAAACTTAACAGGCTCCAGCATGGAAGCATAAACGGCATCCAGGATCGAGCCCGAGGCGGTCGGCGTCGTTCACGTCCGCGTAGCCGCCGAGCCGCCCGAAGGTCGACCGCCGAAAAACCCGGTTAGGCTTTGGTGTCCACCCGACCGCCCGGTTCGGAGGCGTCAGCGGACGCCGCGTCGACGGGCGCCGCCGCGCCCGGTCCTGTGGAGACCGCGACCATGGCGGCGCGCAAGACCCGGTCACCGATGCGATATCCGCTCTGCATGACCTCGGCGACGCGGCCCGCCTCCACGCTCGACGGGATTTGCGCCACCGCTTGATGAAGATTGGGATCGAAGGTTTCGCCGTGCGGGATAACCGGTTTGACGCCGTGGCGTTCGAACACGCTCAGAAGCGCTTTCTGGGTCATTTCCACGCCTTCGAGCAATTGCTTGCCGCTCGCGCCCATGCCGTCGCGCATATCCGGGCTCAACGCGTCGAGGGCGCGGGAGAGGTTGTCCGCCACCGACAGCAAATCGCGGGCAAAGCTCGTCACCGCGTATTGCTTGGCGTCTTGGACGTCTTTTTCAGCTCGCCGACGAATGTTCTGACCGTCCGCGACCGCGCGCAACATTTGATCGCGCACATCTTCAAGCTCGGCCTGCAGGGCGGCGAGCGCTTCGCTCTCCGCGGCGTCGACCTCGGGGTCGTCTGTGGGGGTTTCGGAATCCAGTTCGGGGTCTTCAGCTTCGCATGTCGGCGTTTGCTCGCTCATAGGGGCGTATTCGTCCTTTAACGCGGGGTTGGCTCCAACAGTCGACCGATCGCCTGAGCGGTATAGTCGACCATGGGAATGACGCGGGCGTAATTCAATCGGGTCGGACCGATCACGCCGATCGCCCCGACAATCCGATTGGTTTGGTTTCGATAGGGCGCAACAATAACGCTCGAACCGGACAGGCTAAACAGCGGATTCTCCGATCCGATGAAGATTCTGACCCCATCGCCGGCGCTTGCGCCTTCTAACAGCGCGATGAGCTCTTCTTTGCGCTCCAAATCTTCGAACAATAACCGGACACGCGCCAGGTCGTCTTCAATCTCCACGGATTCCAACAGGCGCGCCTGACCCCGCACGATCAAGGCGCGCCGGTCCGATCCGTCCTGGCTCCAGCTCGCCAATCCTTCGGCGACCAAGCGTCTGGCGGCCGCATCCAGGGCTGCGCGTTCGGCTTCAATTTCGGCGAGGATTTCCGCGCGCGCATCCGCAAGCGTCCGACCCTTCAGCCGGTTGGACAGGTAGTTGCCCGCTTCGGCCAACGCCGATGGGGTCACCCCCGGCGCCGGTTTCATGAGGCGGTTCTCCACCGTGCCGTCTTCGAAGACGAGGATCACCAAGGTCTGATCCGGCCCCAAGGCGACGAACTCCACGTGCTTGAGCGCCCCGTCGCGCGACGGGGTGACGACCAGCCCGGCGCCACCGGCGAGCCCGGAGAGCATTTCGGAGGCTTCCGTGAGCAGCGCATCGAGCTCGCGGCCCGTGCCCGCCAGCCGCGCCTCAATGGTGCGGCGCTCGTCGCGCGCCAATTGGCCCAACTCCAAAAGCCCGTCGACGAACAGGCGCAGCCCGGTCTGGGTCGGCAACCGTCCCGCGCTGACATGCGGCGCGGTCAGCAAGCCCAATTGTGTCAGGTCCGCCATGGTGTTGCGGATCGATGCGGGCGACAGTCCCAAACCGTCCTGACGCGACAGGGTGCGCGATCCCACCGGATCTCCGGTGGCCAGATAGGTTTCGACGATTTGGCGAAACACGGTTCGGGACCGTTGATCCAAATCCCTCAACGCCGATAAGCCCGGCGACGCTTCAGCGTCCGTCATCGAACAAACCCACCCTTGTCGCGGCGCAGCGCGACCCTGCGACGCTCCTTACCTAGGACGTCGGACCAAGCCGCGCAATAATTGGCGTTTAGCCCTCCGAACCGGAAAGGACCCCGCCCGCCATGCGCCATGAAAACCGAGCCTTCGACGCCCTTCGCGCCATCGCCCTGGAGCCCGGCGCCGCGCGCTACGCTGAGGGCTCGTGCTTGGCGAAGTTCGGCGACACCCATGTGCTGTGTGCGGCCAGCCTGGAGGAGAGCGTGCCGCCCTGGTTGCGGGGTCGAGGCCAGGGTTGGGTCACCGCCGAATACGGCATGCTGCCGCGCGCCACCCACACCCGCGGCCAGCGCGAAGCCGCGCGGGGCAAGCAATCGGGCCGGACCCAAGAGATTCAACGGCTGATCGGACGATCTTTGCGCGCCTGCATCGATTTGAAAAAATTGGGGGAACGGCAAATCACCATCGATTGCGACGTCCTTCAGGCCGATGGCGGCACTCGGACCGCTTCTGTCACCGGCGGCTGGGTGGCGCTGGCGCGGGCGTGCAAATGGCTGGTCGAAGAGGGCGTGCTGCGTGAAAGCCCCCTTCACGATCAAGCCGCGGCGGTGTCCTGCGGGGTGGTCGGGGGTCACCCGCTTTTAGACCTCGACTATGAGGAGGACTCCAAAGCGGACGCGGACGCGAATTTCGTGCTGGCCGGCTCAGGGGGATTGATCGAAGTCCAAGCCACCGCGGAGGATCGCGCCATGAGCCCGGAACATTTCACCGAATTGATGCGGCTCGCCAAGCTGGGCTGTGACGCCTTGTTCGAAGAGCAGAAGGCCGCCTTGACGGGTTGATCGGTTATTCTGCGGCTTTGCGCGGGGGCGCGGGCGTCGCGGCGTCGCCCTCCTGCCCGGCTTCGAACTTTAGAATGTCGCCAGGTTGGCAGTCGAGCTCTCGGCAGAGCGCCTCAAGCGTTGAAAACCGCACCGCCTTGGCTTTGCCGGTCTTTAAAATCGACAAGTTCGCGAGGGTGACGCCGACGCGATCGCACAATTCGGTCAGGGACATGCGCCGATCCAGAAGGACCCGATCAAGCGTTACGCGTATCGGCAAAATCGACTCCCTTAAATCGTTACCTGTTGTTCGGCACGCATCCGAGCGCCTTCGCGGAACACCTCCGCCAACACGAACAAAGCGAGGATGGAAAACCAAAACGCGATGCTAAAATCAAACGTCGGGTCCGCGGGCGCCGCCGAGGGCGGGCCGTAGGTCCGCGCAATCCAAACCGTCAGCGGACCAAAAGCGAGCCTGAGCGCTTCTGCGGCGGCAAGGGTGACGGCAATGACTTGCAAATGACCAGCGTTTTCGGGAACGAACGGATCCCCTTGGGCGAGCGTCGCGAAGATCCGGCGCAAGCGCAACACGACGATGGACACCACAATCAAGGACACCCCCGAGGCGAGAAAACCGAACGCCACAGAGGGCCAATCCGCCCATTCGGCGGTGACGACGGGTCCGAACGGCGACGCCTCGCCTAAGGTTAAATCGGCGATCCAAACCGCAATTGCGAGCGCCAATAAAACCAGTAAAACGAGGATAACGCCTTGCAATACATCCAAGGCGGTCTTCATTACGGAAGCGACCGATCGTCGGCCCAATGTGCGCATAGGAAAAGACTTTCGCACCACAATGACATTTTGCGATAGTCGATATGCGCATATCGACTATCGATCAAGCAAAGATAACGTCGCCGACGCTGTTTGCAAGATCGTGAGAGAAGAGCCCAATGACCGCAGTCTCCCGGGAATGGATCCTCGCCAGTCATAACCCTGGTAAGCTGAAGGAACTCGCCGCCCTGGTGGCGCCCTTTGGCGTCCGTGTGTCCAGCGTCGCTGATTTCGGTCAGCCCGCGCCGGAGGAAACGGCAACGACGTTTATCGGCAATGCGTTGATCAAAGCGCGCGCCGCAGCGGCGATCAGCGGCAAAACCGCTCTGTCCGATGATTCAGGACTAGCCGTGGCCGCGCTCGACGGCGCGCCGGGGGTGTATTCCGCGGATTGGGCGGGCGAGCCGCGGGATTTTGGCCGCGCCATGGAGAAGGTTCACGACGCGCTTTTGGCGCGCGAGGCGACCGATTGGCGAGCGAAATTCGTCTGTGTTTTGGCCTTGGCCGCGCCCGACGGGGCCGAGCAGGTGTTTGAGGGCGAAGTCCATGGGCGTCTCGTTTGGCCGCCGCGGGGAGACCAAGGCTTTGGCTATGACCCGATGTTCGTCGCGGACGGGGAGACTGAAACGTTCGGTGAAATGGCGCCGGCGCGCAAACACGCCATGAGCCACCGCGCGGACGCCTTCGCCAAGCTGATCGACACGGTTTTTCGCGCAGGCGGCTGAGGTGATCGGGCTTTACGTCCATTGGCCCTATTGCACGGCGATCTGCCCCTATTGTGACTTCAACGTCTATCTTGCGCGCGGCGCGGACACTGAAACGCTGGCCCAGGCCATTTGCGCAGACATGGCCGACCAAACGGTGCGGTTTCCTGCGCCCGGGCCGCTGAGCAGCGTGTTTTTCGGCGGCGGCACGCCCTCGCTTATGCCGCCCTCCGCGGTCGCGGCGATCCTCAACGCGGCGGACCGATTATGGGGCCTCGCGCCGGACGCGGAGGTCAGCCTTGAGGCCAATCCCGAGGACCGGTCGGGATTCGGACCGCTCGTCCAGGCCGGGATCAATCGGCTCTCGCTAGGTCTGCAGGCGCTCAACGACGCCGACCTCAAGGCCTTGGGTCGGTTCCATTCCACCCAAGACGGGCTAGAGGCCGTCGATGCAGCGCAGAAGGCGTGTGACCGGGTGTCGATCGATCTGATCTACGCGCGCGAGGGCCAATCGCTGGACGCTTGGCGCGCCGAGCTGATGCGCGCTTTGGGCCTCGGCGTCGAACATCTCGCACTCTACCAATTGACGATTGAGCCCGACACCGCGTTCGCAAAACGCGTTGAGCGCGGCGCGCTTATCCCGCCAGAGACCGACGCAGCCGCCGCGCTTTACGAAGCCACCGAGGCGCAATGCGCCCAGGCGGGCTATGCGGCTTACGAAATCTCGAACTACGCCCGCGCGCCCGCGGCCCGGGCTCGACATAATGAGACCTATTGGCGCTATGGGATTTGGTATGGGGTGGGCCCCGGCGCCCACGGCCGGGTGCGCACGGCGGAGGGGGACGTCGTTGCAACCCAAGCCGAGCGTCGCCCCGCTCGGTATATCGCGGGCGCGCGCGAGGGCTCGGCTTTAGCGGAAAGCCGAATTTTGTCCCTGCGAGAAGCGGCGGAGGAAGGCCTCATGATGGGGCTGCGCCACGTAGACGGTGTCCGGCTGGGTCCGCTAATCGACGCTTTGGGCGAAGGTTGGAACGCGGGCGCCTGCGAGGCCTTAACTCAGGACGGCTGGTTGGTCCGCAACGGTGATCGGCTGGCGGTGAGCAAGCGCGGTCGGCTGGTGCTCGATTATTTGTGCGGACGCCTGATCGGCGGTTGACTGCGCCCCGTCAAAAAAAAGAGCGGGCCGAAGCCCGCTCTCCAAAGTCGTCAGGGTGATCGCTTAGATCAGCGCGCCCAAGCTCGGATCGTCGAACAGGACGTCCACAATCGGTCCGCCCGAGACCGGCGCAAGGTCGGCGATGAGAACCCCTTCGGTCGCGGGTTCAGCCGCGGCCACCAGCGCCGGAGCGCTCGCGTCCCCGAGGCTGATCGCCAAAGCGCCGTCGATGATCTCGGTGACGATATCGGTGGGCGCGCCCTCCGCCAGACCGAAGTCCAACACGGCCGTGGTCTCGCCCGAGGTGATCACCAACTCGCCCAACGCGGCGTCGAACGCGACGTCAGCGCCCGCGCCATCGGTGATGAGCAAGGTGTCGAGCCCGTCGAAGTTCAGGATGATATCGCCATTGGCTTCGGCAAGCGTGGCTTGGATCGTGTCCGCGCCGGCGCCCCCGCCAATGGTGTCCTGACCCACGCCGCCTATGATTAAGTCATCGCCCGCGCCGCCAAACAGGAAGTCGAACTTCAATCCGCCTTCAATGGTGTCGTAGCCAAAGCCGCCGGTGATGAAGTCCGACACTTCACCCCCGATCAAGGTGTCGTCGACCAAGCAGCCGCCGATTTGATCAACGCCGTTGCCGCCGAGAATAACGTCGTCGCCGGCGCCGCCGAACAGGAAGTCGAACCCGTCCTCGCCTTGGATAGTGTCATTACCTGCAAGGCCGAACACCAGGTCAGCTCCGTCTCCCGACTTCACGAAGTCGTTCGCCGCGGAGCCGTTAATGGTGTCGCCGAAGTCGGACCCAATCACCTCCTCAATGCTCGCCAAGGACCCGGTCGCGGCGGTGTCCACGGGATCGATCGCCTCGACCACGAAGTCCAAGGTGTAATCGATGGTCGCCGGACCCAATTGCTGGATCAGGAAGGCGAACGTGCCCGGACCCAGAGCCTCGCCGTCAAAGCCGATGAACGCGTCCGCAGGCAACAAGGCCCCGCCAGCGCCCAACGCAGGCAGAATGTCGGTGCCAGTCAAGGCGTCGCCCGGAACACCGTCACCGAAGTTCGCCAGACCTAATAAGCCGGCGGGGTCGAAGTCCGCGGCCAAGGCGTCGGCGGGGAAGGTGTCACCCTCGACCACCGCCAGGAAGCCAACGTCATCGGTGGAGATGAAGTCGGACAGCACCAAGCTTTCGAGCTGGAAGCCCTCCGGAATGGTGATGGTGATGATATCCACATCCTGGGTCGGGAACTCCGGCACCGCGGCCGCATTGGCGACTTGGTTCGTCACCCGGCTGATACCTTCACCCAGAACGAACGTCGTGGGCGCCGAGCCGTCCCCGGAGAGATCGGTAGAGCCGTCATTGAGCACGGTGATGGCGGTTGCGCTGACGGTTCCGGCTGTGAGGTCCACGTCGACGCCGGCGCCGAGGCCCGAGAAGTCGACCGTGTCGAAGCCGGTTCCGCCGTCAATGGTGTCGAAGCCGTCGGAGATGAAGGTGTCAAAGCCGCCTTCACCGTTCAGCACGTCCGAGCCGCCTTGACCGTCGAGCACGTTATCCCCGGCATTACCGGAGATCTCGTCGTCGCCGCTGTCCGAACCGCTGACATTTTCGATCGAGGTGAGCACATCGCCGAACGAGCTGGTGGCGTCCCCATTATCGTCGAGGTCAATGACCACGCCGACCGGAGCCGCCGTGAACAGGATCGTGTCAGAACCCTCGCCGCCATTGACGGTGTCCGCCCCGGCGAAGGTGTGGAACACGTCGTCCCCCGCCAAGCCGTTGAGCACGTTGACCGCACCATCGCCGAAGATCACGTCGTCGAAGTTCGGGCCGGTGACATTTTCAAAGCCGGAGAGCAGGTTTTCGCCCGCCCCGCCGGAGGTGGTCGCCTCAAAGCTCGCCTCGCCAGCGACCGCGGCGGCGAACTCCTCCTCGGAGACTTGATCCCGCAGATCAACTTGGATGCCCGCGCCCGCAGCCGCAAACACCACCGTATCGATCCCAGCGCCGCCGGACTGGAAATCATCGCCAGCGAAGCCATGGATGACGTCGTCACCGTCCCCGCCTTCAAGCACGTTGACTTCGTTATTGCCGAACAAGCCGTCATCGAACGCCGTACCGATGACGTTTTCGATGTCGATCAGATTGACGCCATTGACCGGAACGCCGCCCGCCGCCGGCGGGGCGTCAAGGATCGCGCCGTCTTGACCCGGCGTGCCCGTGGGGCCCGCGGAGTCAACGTCGAGATCAACGATGATCCCTTCGCTGAGGCCGGAGAAATCAACGGTGTCCGAACCTTCGCCGCCATCGATCTGATCGAGGCCATCGGTGATGAAGGTGTCGTCCCCGCCCGCGCCGGTCAGCGTGTCCGCGCCGCCGCCGCCGTTGAGAATGTTGGCGTTCTCATCACCGGTGATCGTGTCGTCAAAGGCGCCGCCTGTGACGTTCTCAAACTCGCTGAGAATTTCACCGGTAAACTCCGTCTCTCCGGTCGCAAGAAACGCTTCGACGGCGGCGTCGAAGGCCGCCTCGTCGAGTTGCGCGCCGAGATCGACCGTGACGCCGACCGGCGCCGCAGCGAACAGGATCGTGTCGTTACCGGCGCCGCCGGACGCGAAGTCAACGGGCCCGCCAAAGCTGTGAACGATGTCATCGCCGGCGCCGCCGTCGAGGACATTGGTTTCATTGTTGCCAAACAAACCGTCGTCAAAGTCGGACCCGATGACGCCTTCAATGTCGGTCAGCGTTGAGGTTCCGACGATCGACCCGCCAGCCGCAGGGGGCGCGTCCAGCACGCCACCGTCTTGGCTCTCAGCGCCCGCCGGAGGCGTGTTCACGTCGAGATCGACGATCACACCGGTGAACGGACCAGGCGCTTCGCCTTCAGCGAGGCCCGAGAAGTCGACCGTGTCGAAGCCTTCGCCGCCGTCGATCGTGTCCAAACCGTCGGAGACGAAGGTGTCGTCGCCGCCCGCGCCGGTCAGCGTGTCCGCCCCGGCGCCGCCGTCGAGCACGTTATCGCCTTCATCGCCGATCAGCGTGTCGTCGAAGGCCGAACCGGACAGGTTCTCGATGCCGGTGAACGTGCCCGTCGCCGCGGGGACTTCCACAGCGTCGGTGGCGACCACCACGAACTCGAGCTCGAACTCGATGATCGCGCCGCCGATTTGCTGGAACAAGAAGGTGAACTCGCCCGCCGGCAAGCCCAACTCACCGTCAAAGCCGATGAACGACCCCGGCGGCAGCGAGTTTCCACCCGCCCCGAAGGCCGGCAGGATGTTGGTGCCGGTGAGCGCAGAACCCGGAGCGCCATTGCCGAAGAGCGCGCCACCGAGCAGCAGCGAGGTGTCCACCGGCGGGCTGTTCAGATCGACGGTGAACTCGCCGCCTTCTTGAACCGCCGCAAAGCCCACATCGTCCACGGATTCAAAGCCGGTGAGGATCACCTCTTGGAGCACGGCACCTTCGGGGATCACCACGGTGAACACGTCGATGTCAATCGGCGGCAAGGTGTCCAGGCCCGCCGCATTGATCACCGTGTTCGTCAGAGTGCTGGAACCCACGCCCAATTCGAAGACCGCCGAGGCTTCACCAAATTCCGGCAGATCGGTCGAGCCGTCATTGAGCACGACCACACCGTCATTGACCGGCGGGCTCGCCACAGGGTCGGTGACCGGCTCGCCGCCGACCGACACTGCGCCGTCGACCAAGCTGGCGACCACACCTTCGGCTGCGTCAGCGAAGTCCGCCGTGTCGACGCCTTCGCCGCCGTCTAACGTGTCCAAGCCGTCCGACACCAGCGTGTCGTCGCCCGCGCCGCCGGTCAGCGTGTCTTCACCGCCATTACCGTCGAGCACATTATCGCCGCCATCGCCAATCAGCGTGTCGTCGGCCGCGCCGCCGGCAACATTTTCAAAGCCGGAGAGCACATTATTGCCCGCGCCGCCGGTCGCGGCGAACACGGCGTCCGCGTCACCATCAACGATCGCCTCGAACTCTTCCTCGGACACTTGATCGTTAAGGTCCACGAACACAGAGGCTTGGGCGGCCGCGAACAAAACCGTATCGGTTCCCGCGCCACCGGATTGGAAGTCATCGCCCGCAAAGCCATGCACCAGGTCGTCGCCCGCGCCGCCTTCTAAGACGTTGACTTCGTTATTGCCGAACAGGCCGTCATTGAAGTCCGACCCGATGACGTTCTCAATGTCGTCGACGCCAAACAGGATCGTCCCGCCAGCGGCTGGGGGCGCGCTCAAGACGCCGCCAAACTCGCTCGGCGTGCCCGCCGGGCCGGCCGAGTTGATATCGAGGTCAACGATGACGCCGTCAAACGGTCCGGGCGCTTCATCGGCGCCCAAGCCGGAGAAGTCGAGCGTGTCATTGCCCTCGCCACCATCAATGTCGTCCTGACCGTCGGAGAGGAAGGTGTCGTCGCCCGCGCCGCCGACGAGCACGTCATTGCCACCTTCGCCAGAGATGATGTTATCCCCGTCGTCGCCGATCAGCACGTCGCTGGCGTCCGAACCCGAGAGGTTTTCCACGTCAATCAAATCAGAGAAGGCGTCGCTCTCAGACCCGTCCGAAGGAATGACCGTGAAGTCGAGGGCGAAGTCCGCAGGCGCGGGACCCAATTGTTGCACCAAGAAGGTGAAGGCGCCCGGGCCCAAAGCCTCGCCGTCAAAGCCGATAAACGCGTCCGCAGGCACCAGCCCGCCGCCCGCGGCCAAAGCCGGCAGTACATTCGTGCCGGTCAGCGCGTCAAATTCGCCGCCATTGCCGAAATTCGCCAGACCTAACAAGCCTGCGGGATCGAAGTCCGCGGCCAAGGCGTCCGCAGGGAAGGTATCTCCTTCGACGATCGCGAAGAAGCCCACATCATCAGTGGACACGAATTGCGACAAGATCACCGAGCTGAGCTCAAACCCTTCCGGGATGGTGATGGTGAAGATGTCAACGTCTTGGTCGGGGAAGTCCGGCACGGCCGCCGCGTTCGCCACTTGGTTGACGATGCGGCTAACGCCCGCCTCCAAAGTGAAGGCCGTCGGCGCGGCGCCAAGCCCGGACAGGTCCACCGAACCGTCATTCAGCACGGTGACTTCCGCCACCACGTCTTCCTCCAAGCTGGCGATCACACCCACCTCGGAGCCGGCGAAGCTGGCGGTGTCGTCGCCTTCGCCGCCATCAATGTCATCCAAGCCGTCCGAAACTAGCAGGTCGTCCCCGGCGAGGCCGATCAACGTGTCTGCGCCGCCTTCACCGTCGAGGATGTCGTTGGATGCGCCACCGGTTAGAACGTTGGCGCCGCTATTACCGGAAATATCGTTGGCGTCCGCGCCCGATCCTTGGATGTTTTCAATCCCGGTCAGGGTGTCGCCGACGCTGGCGACCGCATTGCCGTCATCATCGAGATCAACCGTGACCCCGCCGCCGGCGGTGAACAGAACCGTGTCGATCCCGTCGCCGCCATTAACAAAGTCTGCGCCGCCAAAGGAGTGGAAGACGTCGTCGCCAGCGCCGCCGTCGAGGACGTTCACTTCATTGTTGCCAAAGAGCACGTCATCAAACGCGGTGCCAATGACGTTCTCGATGTCGATCAAATTGACGCCATTGACCGGGACGCCGCCGGCCGCCGGCGGCGCGTCAAGGATGGCGCCGTCTTGGCTCTCGCCGCCCGCCGGAGGCGTGTTCAAGTCGAGATCAACGATGATCCCTTCGCTCAGACCGGAGAAATCAACGGTGTCCGAACCTTCGCCGCCATCGACCGCGTCCAACCCGTCGGAGACGAAGGTGTCGTCGCCGCCCGCGCCGGTCAGCGTGTCCGCGCCGCCATTGCCCGTTAGCACATTGTCGCCGTCATCGCCGATCAGCGTGTCGTCAAACGCGCCGCCCACGGCGTTTTCGATATTTATGAAGGTGTTCGGACCAGCGGTGCCCAGCGCGATATTGACAAGCACAGGGCCGAACGCGCCGGGGAAGATAATAGAGTCAACGCCCGCGCCGCCATCGATGAAATCCACACCGCCAAAGGGGTGAATAACGTCATCGCCGTCGCCGGCGATGATCTCATTGGCTTCGTCATTGCCGAACAGCGTGTCGTTGAAGTCCGTGCCGATAATGTTTTCGATATCGATCACGTCATTGGTGACGCCACCGAGGGTGATCGCGCCGATTTGCGTCGCCTCGCCCGGCGCCACATTGCCCTGGTCATTGATGTCGAGGTCGATCAGCACCCCTTCCGCAGCGCCGGACACATCAAGCGTATCAATGCCTTCACCGCCGTCGACGGCTTCCAAACCATCGGTGACGAAAACGTCGTCGCCGGGCGTCCCGATTATTGAGGAGGTGGCGATACCCTCGCTCAGATCATTGAAGTTGGCGGTAAAAAGGCCTTCGAGAAGGCCGTTCGGCGTATCAACCATGGTGTCTCTTGCTCCCTAACCTGCGCTTCCCTACAGGTTGTCTCGAGTTGCATACGCAAGAGAAATCGGTTGTTCAACCCCCTTACTGAGAAAAAAACTTTTTCATTTGAGATGAATGGAAATCAAAATCGTTAATACGAAAATACACTAAAAAGGCCCCGAGGAAATCTCGAATTCACAGGAAATCTGCCTTAATACGATTCCTTATATAGGCTATGCTGAACCCTAGCTGAACAATTAGCCTCACGGGACATCAAGGCGTATTGACCTGTTCGTGAGGAAGGATCAAAGCATTCACTAAACGTCCAAGCGCAAACACTAAGAGCGATCCATGGCTGATGGCGACGACCCCCAAACGCAGGTGTTCATGGCGGAGACGCTCGAAGCCTGCGCCAGCTTTAACATGAAGCGCGCCGCTCGTCGCGTGGCGCGGCTTTACGACGATGCGCTGCGCCCGGTGGGTTTGCGGTCAACCCAGCTCGCGATCCTCATGGGGATTGGGGCGCAAACCACGAGCAATCTGTCCCATTTGGCGGAGAGGCTGGGCCTTTCGCCCTCCGCCCTCACCCGTGCGCTTAAACCGTTGACGCGAGAAGGCTGGGTCGTGGTGAGCCAATCCGGGGCCACCTCAAATGCGCGGCTGACCGAAGACGGCGTTGGATTAGTGGAGCGCGCGTTTCCTTATTGGGAGCGCGCGCAGAGCCAGGTTGCGGAAATGTTGGACGACGACACCAGCGGCTTTCTGCGCTCTGTCAATAAACTGAACGGCGCGTCGGACCATGAACCGGCTGAGGCCGACTAACGCCAACAGCGCGTTAGGGATTAGCGAGCACATTGGCGGCCACGTCCGACGCCTCGACCGCACCTCCCGCTCCCGGTCGCGCATGCAAGACGAACCGCCCCTCGGACACGGAGAAAATCGCCAAACGCCGCTCAGGCAGTCCGTCGGGCCCAATCCGCAAGCCGCCGTCAACGCCAAACACGCCTTCGCCCAACACAGACTCCTCGGATCGAAAATCGTCAAAAAGCCCATGGGCCAGGGTCACCGCGTCATAGGCCAAGCCGGCGAGGCGCGGCGGCGGCCGGTTGATCGCCGCGTTATACGCGCTCTCGAAAGGCTCGCGACCGAGCGGATCGGGCGCCGGGAACCACGCCCCCGCTAAGGCGGGTTCGCGGGCCACGCTCAGATCGCCCCACAATCCCAAGGTCATGACTTGCTTGACCGCCGGGTCGACATCGTAAAACGGCAACAGCGCGGCAAGCTCGCGCAGGCGCAATCCGTACTCAGGCAACACCACCGCATCGAAGCTGTCTTGACGCGCGGCCAGCGCTTGGGCCGCGGCGCGCATGTCCCCGTTCGGAAGGTAATCCAGGCTCACCGTGACCGAAGCGCCATTTTGAGCCGCCTTCACCGTCAAAGCGTCCAACACGCTGGCCCCAAAAGCCGAGCGCGGGCCTAAGAATGCGAAGCGGGTCAAGCCTTGCGACACTGCAAAGTCAACCACCGCGCCAACTTCGGCCTCCGCCGTAAAGCTCACCAAATAGACGCCGTCCCCGGCGACGTCGGGATCCGTCGAGAACGCCAGAACGGGCGCTTCGCGCGCGCCGGCGATCTCAGCCGCGCCCTGCACGGCCTCAGCGAATAGCGGTCCGACCAGGACCGCGGCTCCCTCATCCAACACGGCTTCCGCCGCGGCCGCTCCGCCCGCCCGGGCGCCCCCGGTGTCTTTCGGGATGAGCACGAGGTCGGGATCGCCGAGGGCGAATACGGCCAACTCCGCGGCGTTCAAGAGGCTTTCCGCCACATCCCGCACGCCGCGAGACTGCGCGCTTAACGGCAAGAGCAAGCCAACGCGGTTGAGGGGCGACCCCTCCAAATGCGCTGGTGTCAGCGGCTCAATCACCGGCTCAGGCGGCGGCGGCGGCTCGGCTTCCGTAATGGGCGCCGGCGGCG